>DASXVE010000025.1:0-300000 GCA_036504445.1 Candidatus Aquicultor sp. | reverse complement strand
TTTCGTGCTCCCAAGCGCCGCCCTTACCAGGCGTATTGTTTCGTCCATGAGATGGGGGAGCGGCAGGTTGCTTGTGCCCACGAGATCGATGTTTTGCGCCAGGGGTAGCAGCACTTTTCTCGCTTTCGATAACGAGAGGTATTCCGCCATGGCCGGTGTCAGCTCACCCATAAACGCATTAGGAATAAGGATTGAGATGGGACCGACAATGACATCGGCTTCCGGCGCGGTAACACGGAAGGCGTTCTCGCCGCTCGCACCGCGGTTCGCCCCGGCGCGCATCATGTTACTTGCCGCAATCGCGTTCGTTCCGAGCGCCAATATCTCTATGCTGTCAGGAAGACTTTCTCGCAGGCGAGCGATGATTTGCTGACCGATACTCCCGCCGGCGCCGTCAACAACAAGTACTTTCATATGCTTAAGCTAGAGCCACTCTGCGAGTTCTTTGACGAAGCCTTCCTTCGGCATCGCGCCCACAAAGCGCTTCTTAAGCGCACCGTTTTGAAACACGGCAAACGTTGGTATGCTCATTACTTGATACTGGGTTGAAATAGCTTGATTGTCATCGACATTAAGCTTAACGACTTTGATCTTGTCAGCGTATTCGCTCGCCAGCTCTTCGATAACAGGCGCTACCATGCGGCACGGTCCACACCAGGCTGCCCAAAAATCTACCAGAACGGGTTTGCCTGCGTTGATAACCTCTGTGCCCCACGACTGTTCACTTACTTCTAGTACGTTACCTGCCATATGACAGCACTCCTTTCTATTGCTGGCCTTCTAGGTATTTTTCCGCGGATACGGCGGCCAGGGCGCCTTCCGCTGCTGCCCATACAACTTGCTTAAGTTGGTTATGTCTGACGTCGCCCGCAGCAAAAACGCCCGGGTTCGATGTCGTCAGTAAATCATCAGTAAGTATGTATCCTTTTTCGTCAAGATCAATGTGGCCGTCGACGATTTCCGTATTGGGGAGGTTACCGACGAATACAAATATACCATCGGTCTCGACCTCGGATTCTTGACCTGTTTTTACGTTTTTCACCGTTACTCCGGTTACAACGTTATCCCCGTGGACTGCGCTGATTATCGAATCCCATAGGAAATCTACCTTTTCGTTCTTAAACGCGCGGTCTTGCACGATTTTGTCAGCCCGAAGCTGGTCGCGCCGGTGAACTATGGTCACCTTACTTGTAAACTTTGTAAGATAGAGCGCTTCCTCAACGGCGGAATTTCCGCCGCCGATTACGATAACACGCTTGTTCCGGAAAAACGGGCCGTCACATGTTGCGCAGTATGAGATGCCGCGGCCGGTCAACTCGGCTGCACCGGGCACATCAAGCTTGCTGGGGCGAAGCCCGCTCGCAACGATGATCGCCTTGGCGCTGTGCTCGCCATCGGTTGTTGTTATTTTTTTCTCCGGATTACTGAAATCGACCGATGTCACATCGGCTAAGCCGATTTCAAGACCGAATTTTTGCGCTTGTTCGCGCATCATATCGGTGAGCTCTAACCCCGAAATACCCTCGGTAAAACCAGGGTAATTCTCAATAATGTCTGTTATGGATGCTTGTCCGCCAACGACTTCCTTTTCAAACAGCTTCACTCGAAGCATCGAGCGGGCTGCATAGATACCGGCTGAAAGCCCCGCCGGACCACCGCCGATAATTACTACATCGTACTCGTTCGCCACGTATACTTATCCACCTTTCACTTGTGCTGGATCTTGCGCCGGCGTTTTCAGCTGCGCATTGTTTATCTGGTCGAGATAGGTCTTCGCCGTTGTCGCAAAACCGCTTGATGGTGGCGCCAATTCGACGGTCTTCTCGAAATACGTTTTAGCGCTTGGTAAATTACCTTCGGTCTTAAATATAATGACGCCCATATTAAAGTAAGCCTGGTAGAACTCCGGGTTATCCTTGATAACCTTATTGAGTTCTTGCTTAGCCATATCGGTTGCACCTAAGAAATCATACGCTGCAGCCATATCGGTGCGCACGCTCGGCTTATTCGGGTCGATGTCTAACGCTTTCCTGTAGAAATCAACAGCTTTGCGGTAGTCGTCCGGATTTTCGGTTATCGACGCCATATCAAAATAACTGTTTCCCATACCGACCAGCGCCTGGACATCCTTCGGGTTATTCTTGATAATTCCCTGGTAGGTGTCTTGTTGTGCCTTAATGGCGTTCATCTTGGCCTGGCTCTGTTTAAGCTCGTTGACGAGCGTCGGCGGCCCCTGTATTTCCTGAGTTGCATTGATGCCAAAATATGATTTTATGTTGGATTGGAAGATAACGAGTGCAATAACGGCGGCAATGCCGAGCGTGGTCCAGATGGTCTTTCGCTGCGCTTTTACTTTAAAGAGCGCGCGTTTAACGCCGCTGTAGGCAAACTCCTCGCCGGGATGCTCGACCTTGATGCCGAGCGTCTGTGCCTTCAGAAGCATGTTAAGGTCGTTTGTTACGATTGTGACCGGGCGGCCGTTACTCTCTTGGTTTATCTGGTATACAACGGAAAGGATACGGTCGTCGGAATTCTTGGTGCCAAAGAGATCGGCCGGTTTGCCTTTGGACGGGTCGAAGCTCATTACGCGCATGACCGAGTTTTTGCCAAAGGGAACACCATCGATAAGTTTGCCGTTCTCAGATAGCCCAAAGAGGATTCTCGATATCTCGCGGCTTCGGTAGCGCAGTTCGCGATCGGCCCGTGATGTCTTGATTTTATCAAGCTCACCAAGTACGATATCAGGGATAACGACGTCCGCGTTCGGAAACGCGTACACGGCCCTCGGGTTATACAAGAGCACATTCGTATCCAATATGTAGATGGGCCGTTTCTTATTTATTTTAGATGACATTATATCCCTTATTATAAACGCTCTGCGGTGCAACTGGTAGCAAATTCACAAAACCCACATATATCGCAGATAGTACCATATATACTGCATTAATGACCCGGTACCGGGTCAGCCGGGGGTTAACTATAACAACAATACCGCGCTCGGTCAAATTATGTCTTGAAGATCCTACGAATTGTCGCGTGAGTGTTAAGGGGGCGGCATTGTTATCCGATAATTCTTACGTCTTTTAAATTGTGTTTCTCACGCATTCCCGGCTAAGATATAGTAACCAAGAAGTGACAATGACTGAAGCAGCGAACGAGCTTAGAAGGAGAAGTATATGCACGAATTAGATAGAGAAGAAATCATAATACCGGATGAAATACCGCTGATTCCGCTTAGAGATATAATTATTTTTCCGAACTTGGTAGTGCCGCTATTTGTCGGCAGAGAGCGCTCTATTTCGGCGCTTGAGGCCGCTATGAAGGAGAGCCATATCGTTGCTCTCGTAACTCAGAAGGTGGCCGAGCTGCAAGATCCCGAGCCCGGAGACCTCTATCAAATCGGTTCTGCCGCAGTGATTATGCAAGAGCTTAAGATTCCGGATGGTACGGCAAAAGCTCTGGTTGAAGGGCTCTCGCGTATCGAGATCATCGAGTTTACTCAGACCGAGCCCTACTTTAAGGCGCGCGTCAGAGTTCTCCCGGAAGAGGAAGATAAAAACATCGAGATCGAGGCGCTCATGCGCAATCTCGTCTCGCAATTTGAGCGCTCGGCCGGCTTAGGCAAGCCGATCCCGCAAGAGGTACTGCTTGCCACGGCGAATATCGATGAGCCCGGCCGTCTGGCCGATTTTATCGCATTCCACTTGAATCTCAAGATTGACGAAAAACAGCAGATCATCGAGGCGACCGCCGCACGCGATAGGCTTGAAAAGGTCAGCATCTTTTTAAATCGCGAGCTTGAGATTCTTGAGATCGGCAGCAAAATACAGTCGCGGGTCAAAGACCAGCTCACCAAGACGCAGAAGGAATACTTTCTGCGCGAGCAGTTAAAAGCCATCCAGCAGGAGCTCGGGCAAGTCGACGAACAAACGGCTGAAATCGAGGAGCTCAAAGGTAAAATCAGAGCGGCGAAGATGCCGAAGGAAGTCAACGAGAAGGCATCAAAAGAGCTCGACAGGCTCTCGAAGATGCCGTCGTCGGCCGCTGAAGCGAGTGTTATTCGCACCTATCTCGATTGGCTTATCGGCCTTCCATGGCAGAAGAAGAGCAAGCAATCGCTTGATATAAAAGATGCCGAGCAGATACTCGATGACGACCATTACGGTCTTGAACACGTGAAAAAGCGCGTGCTCGAGTATTTGGCGGTGCACCAGTTAACCGAACAAGTAAAAGGCCCGATCCTATGCTTCGCCGGCCCTCCGGGAACCGGTAAGACCTCGATAGGAAAGTCAATCGCGCGAGCACTGGGAAGAAAATTCGTGCGCATATCCTTAGGCGGCGTTCACGATGAGGCGGAAATCCGCGGGCACCGCCGCACCTACGTCGGCGCGCTTCCGGGCCGTATTATGCAGGCGATCAACCAGGCGGGTACGAGAAACCCGGTCTTTATGCTCGATGAAATCGATAAAGTCGGCGCAGACTTCCGCGGCGACCCGACGGCAGCGCTGCTCGAGGTACTCGATCCGGAGCAGAACTTTGCATTTTCCGACCACTACCTGGAGGTTCCGTTTAATCTATCCGATGTGGTCTTTATTGCCACAGCGAACATGTTAGAGACCATTCCGCCGGCGCTGCGCGACCGCATGGAGGTCATCCCTTACGCCGGTTATACCGAGGATGAGAAGGTGCAGATTGCAACCAAATACCTCATCCCGAAGCAGATCGAAGCAAACGGCTTAACATCAAAGCAGATCAAACTCGAAGAAACAGCGCTTCGTATGATCATTCGCGAATATACCCGGGAAGCCGGTGTGCGAAATCTCGAGCGCAAGATCGCGGGTGTGTGCCGCCAGGTTGCGCGAAAAGTTGTCGAAGGCGAAAAGAAGCAGCTTAAGGTCGGCGAGAAAAACCTGCACGATTACCTAGGGCCGAGCCAATTCCACTATGGGCTTGCCGAAGAGGCCGATGAGATCGGTGTCTCGACCGGGCTTGCCTGGACGGAAGTCGGCGGCGACGTCCTCTCGGTAGAGGCGACAACGTTACCCGGCAAAGGCAATCTTATCTTAACCGGGAGCCTGGGAGACGTTATGCAGGAGAGCGCGCAGGCGGCGGTCAGCTATATCCGCTCGCGTGCCGCAGCGCTCGATATCGATGTTGATTTCTACAGCAAGTTCGATATTCACATCCACGTGCCGTCGGGCGGCATTCCGAAAGATGGGCCGTCTGCCGGTATCACGATGGCAACCGCGCTCGCATCGGAGCTGACGAAGCGCCCGGTAAAGCGCGAGCTCGCGATGACCGGTGAGATAACGCTGCGGGGCCGTGTGCTTCCGATCGGCGGAGTAAAAGAGAAGGTACTGGCCGCTCACCGGGCCGGCGTTAAAGAGATAATCCTGCCGGAAGAAAACGAGAAAGATCTCGAACTCGTTGCCAAAGAGGTAAAAGAAGAGCTGAAGTTCTTCTTCGTCAGCCATATGGACGAGGTACTCGACCTGGCGCTTCGCCCGGCGGAAACACATGAAAAAGTTACGGCGCTTCCCATAAAAGGGTAGAAAACGAACAGTCAAAAGCCATACAAAGGCGTGGCGCCTCTGGAAAAATTTAATAATTAGACGAAACAACGGTTGGTAATTTGCCAGCCGTTGTTGTATTATGAACTTAGGAACTTTGATTAGTTTAGGGCTCAGGGTCATGCCACGACGTCGGGTTTTGTCAACATTGAGGAGTTACTACTTTATGTAGATTGACTCCATAGAGGCCCCCTAAAGGGGTTGGACATAAACCTCCTGAGCCTTTTTCGTTGTCAGAAATCAGTTATTGCAAGCTCTCTCTCCAAGCAACGCCTCTGCCAGGGCGTTTAAAGCACAGTGTGTTACGGGAACCATACAACTGGTGTAATGTATGGATAATTCCCTTAAGCTTCTATTCGCGCTGAATATGACCGACATCGTGCTGACCAGGCATCTAACAAGCAGGGGAGCGGTAGAGCTAAACCCTATAATCAATTATCTCTTAACGGTTAACTTTGTGTGGGCTCTTTTGTTTAAGGTTCTGGTCTCAGTCGTTTTTATTACGATCGTTATGCGCCTTAAAGATCAGGTTGCAAGTATGCGTTCGCTTGTTTTAGGAACTAATATTTTTTTGGCACTCTTAGTTGTATATCAACTAATCGGCGTAGCGGCATTATCGTAGGTCTATGCTTTAGACCCCGCCCCAATCGTCATAACTACAGCTTTAAGAGCCGCCGTATTTGAGCAAACTTACGTTTGAAAATTAACCTCAACCGTTTATAGTATATATTTAGCAAAACCTTTGGTGGTGTAAGGTTTCATACACGAATGAGGGATGCATGCAATCTTTTGCGAAGGGCAATCACGGCGACGAGGTCGTTGATATACAAGTAAAGCTATCGGCTCTTGGGTACACGCTGGGCTCCGATGGGGCGGATGGTAGCTTTGGTGATACAACTGAAGAAGCGGTTGTCGAGTTTCAACGCAGCCGGCACTTGAAGTCGACCGGCATAGTCGATGAAGCGACCTGGCGCGCGCTGGTTGAAGCGACATATAAGTTCGGCGGCAGGCTTTTGTACCTGCGCTCCCCGTTCTTTCGGGGTGATGACGTACGCGAGTTGCAATTATCGTTAAATACGCTTGGGTTTAATACCGGCATAGTAGACGGGATCTTCGGTGAAACGACCGAGCGCGCGGTGCGTGATTTTCAACTCAATTTCGGCCTCCCCAGCGACGGGATCTTCGGCCCGTCTTCACTTACGGCAATCCGCAATCTAAAACACTTGCTCTCCAGCAAAGCAAGCCAGATTTTTCCCGACCCGTATCGCAACCAGCATTCGGCGATCTCAGTGTTCAGCAACCGCAGAATCGTGATTGATCTCGGAACGCTCTACGATGAAGTCGGCTTATACACGTACGAGAGCGAACTCGACAGTGAAATAGATGTAGCCCAAGATCTCGGTATGCGCCTCGGCAATCTCCTTGAGCTTCTCGGGGCTAATGTTATCTATACCGGCGAAAATAGAAGTGACGATCTTAGCGATGTAGAACTCTATATAGGCTTCCGCCTGAACGCCTCGGAAGATATCGAGGAAAGAGGCAGTATTGTGCTCTACTGCATCGGCACTGATGGTGAAGAGCCGGAGTGCCGGCGTTTAGCGCTCGCCGTTCAAGAGGAGATCGTGCGCTCGTTCGGCTCGCGGAACCTAGGGATACAACCTACCGATGTCACGATAGACGGAATATTGGTGCCCGCAATTTTCGTAAAACCTTTTTTTATTACCAATCCCGCCGAGAAAAACCTGCTCAACGAAGAAGTAAACCGGCAAAAAATCGCTGTTGCGGTATTCGACGGCATAAAGAACTACCTGCAGTTTTCCTAAATTTTCTATTGCTCGCTCCGTTTGCCCTTAAATGTTAGGTTATGCTAAACTAACGAAGCCTCATTATTTTTGGCTGATCACTTCTATAGTTAAAGTTTTTAAAAGTATCTGCCGAAACCTAGGTTAGCGCTGAAAATAGGAGGAGATTCAGTATTTTACGTAGCAACATTCTAAGCAGCATAATTAGATCAATTTCAGTAGTATCCTTAGCAGCCCTACTCACGGGCGTTATAGCGCCAACCGCATTGGCAAACCCATCAAAAGCTAGCAAGCAAGCCGAGTTTAACCGGATACAGCAGCAAGTTAGCCGTATCGACAATGAGCTCGATGTGGTAGTCGAGCAATACAATGAATCAGCGCTGAATCTGCAAAAAACCCGCAGAGAACTTCAGGAAACAACCGAGCAGCTCCAAGAAGCACAATATAATATGGAGGTCCGGCAGACGGCGATTAACAAACGCTTCCGTTTTGTATATCGCCAGGGCAGTTACTCATATCTTGAGATACTGCTCAATACCAAGAGCCTCGACCAGTTCCTCTATTATTTGGAACTCATTCAACGGCAATCCGAACAAGATGCACGAATAATCGCACAATATAAAGCAAGTAAAATAGAAATAGAGAAAGATAGCGCCCTGTTGGTTGCAAAAGAGCAAAAGCAAGAAGCGCTTCTCGCTCAGGTCGCGACCAAGAAAGGCACGATTGCTTCCCAGCTTAAGCAGCGAAATACACTGCTTTCGAAAGTGAAAGGCGAGCTTGCGCAGTATGCTAAGGCGGAAGCTTTGCGGCAGGCGTGTCTGCAGCGAAGCCTGAAACAACGTTATGGTAATATGGTCGCCCGCGTGATTAAAGTGGGGAGCGATCCCCGCCACTCAACTGTTTCGCGAGGCGCAAACCGCGGTGTTGTGAGCGTTGCTATGAATGAGCTAGGCAAACCATATGTCTGGGGGGCCGAAGGTCCAAGTTCGTATGATTGTTCGGGCCTCACGCGGTATGTCTATGGACAGCTTGGCGTTTCTTTGCCGCACTCAAGCAGGGCCCAGTACGGGTGCGGTCAGCACGTCAGTATGGACCAGCTACAAGCGGGTGATCTAGTGTTCTTCTCACACGGCGGCTCTATTTCACACGTTGGTATTTACGTTGGCGGCGGCAATTTCATTCACGCGCCGCAAACCGGTGACGTCGTGAAGGTCAGCAATATTGCCAATCACGGCGGTTATGTTGGCGCGGTGCGCCCGTAAGCAGCAAACTATAACCTTACTGAAGAGTCTCAACAAGGCGGACAGCTTCGTCCGCCTTAATTTTGCATGAAAACCGCTCTTGAGGCGATTTTTCATATAATAATTTTGCGTAATGCTTGAAACCCATTGTGTGGTATTAGGGCATGTTATACAATACTTGAGGCTTTTCAGATAATTTGCTTGAGGCGTGCACGGAATTAACCGAAAGAGACATTAGAAGCACTAAACGCACTCAAGTTGTAGCAAGGATGATAATCATGGCAGCATCATGGAACAAACATTATAAAAACCTCGTTAGGTCTTTTAACGCCAAGCTCAACGAAAGCGATTTCGAAGGGGCCGGGGAGCTTTTCGAGCTCATCAGCTTCTTTGAGCAATCGAATTCCGTACGAGCATCCGATACCCCGTTTCAGCCTTACACGTTCCGTCTTGACTCAAAAAAGGGCTACCGGGGCCACGATCTCGTCAATTAATCCGTTCATCTCAAATACATTGTTGCCCGCGATAGTCACCATACCTTGAGAAATCTCTCGTGGCTTGTTCATGCCTACACATGCGCTTCAACCCTGTTGTATGATGAAAAAGGGAATATACGATATCAAACAACGGCAAGTCGCCGGGTGTTTACAGCCGGCACGGTTTCATAGGGGGCGCGTATGAGCTTTTCAATTTCAACATCGGCTGAGGTAGAGCTGATAGATATTACGAAGCAGGTTAGTCGGCAAGTGCAATCTAGTGGTGTTACCGATGGGCTTGCGCTCATCTACGTGCCGCACGCCACAGCGGCCATCTTAATTAACGAGCATGAAGCCGGCCTTATCACCGATATGACCGAGATGGTGAAAACCCTTGTCCCACGCACCGGCTCATACCGGCATGACCGCATCGACAACAACGCCGCAGCGCACCTCGCGAGCGCGCTTCTCGGGTGCAGCCTGACCATGCCCGTCACCAGCGGGCAGCTTGAGCGCGGAACCTGGCAAAACATTTTTCTCGTTGAGCTCGATGGGCCCAGGAGCCATCGCACGGTTATCGTCAAGGTTATCGGACGCTAGCTGTAAAGTTTTGCCCCGCTGCATCCGAAGTATCTATTATGGAAATGCACGATATATTACGGCTTTTGGCCGACAAAGACGGCTCGGACGCCCACATAAAAGCAAACAACGCTCCATACATCCGTATCGACGGGACGCTATTGCCGATCGATATGCCGCCGCTCGATCCCGATGCCGCAGAGCGATTTGTCTCAGCCATCATGACCGAACGCCAGAAAGCACTGCTGGCCGCCAAAAAGGAAGTCGATTTCGCCTACAGCATGCCCGGTGTGGGGCGGTTTCGCGTCAACGTTTTTTGGGAGCGGGGCCATGTCGGCGCGGTTCTTCGCCGCATTCGCAGCGGTGATTTAAGCATCGCAAGCCTTAACCTTCCGCCGGTTTTAGAAAAACTTGCCGAGGAAAGACGCGGGCTCGTACTTGTAACCGGTACTGCGGGAAGCGGAAAGTCGACTACACTGGGCGCGCTCGTCGATCACATCAACCGCATGCGACGCTGCAATATCGTAACCATCGAAGACCCAATCGAGATGCTCCACGAGGACAAGCAAAGCATTATAAATCAACGCGAGATCGGTATCGATACCGAGACGTACGCAGACGCGCTCAAACACGTTGTCCGCCAAGATCCCGACGTTATTATGATTGGTGAGATGCGCGACATGGAAACCGCGAAGGCAGCCATCAGCGCAGCGGAAATGGGCAACCTGGTATTAAGTTCGCTGCATACAATCGATGCGGCTGAAACGATCAACCGCATTATAGATTTCTTTCCACCGTACCAGCAACGCCAAATCCGTTTAATGCTCACCTCGACGCTTAAGGGAATTGTATCGCTGCGCTTGCTGCCGAAAGTTGGGGGAGGGCGCATACCGGCGGTCGAGGTAATGATTTCGACCGGCACCATTAAAGATTATATCGTTAACGACGATCAGACATCGAAGATTAAAGATGCAATCGAGCAAGGTGAATATTACGGGATGCAAAGTTTTGATCAGAGTTTGCTCACGCTTGTTATGCAAGGGTTGGTAGCGCTTGAAGATGCGGTTGCCATGTCAAACAACGCCCACGATTTCATGCTAAAAGCAAAGCAAGCTGGCCTACAAATCGCCAGTTAGTCTTCCCAGCTAATCGCCGCGGTCGGGCAATCTTCAATTGCTTCGTCGATACGCGCTTCAAGTTCCGCGCCCGGCTCTTTATTAATGACTTGTGCGAGCCCATCCTCGCCGAGTTCAAATGCTTCCGGGCAAATCTGTTCGCATTGGCCGCAGCCGATGCACTCTTCACGGTCTACAACAGGGTGTCTCATTCAATTTCCTCCGCAATCAAGGTCGAATTTCCTTCAAATATTTTGAAACTTTACATGAAGCTCAAGCCGCTTGATATGCCTAATAAACCGTGACCTTTGCTCATATTGCGCTTCATGTAGTACCAGACTAAAACAGTTTATGCTGCGTAAGGCGCCATGTCAACTGATTAAGCTGCACGCACAACTGTATACCGGTTTCTCAAATGTACCATAAGCCGTTCTTTGCGTTTCACATCCAGGACCGTGGGTAAACTAGATTTGAATTCCTACAGATTGGAGGGTTCAAAATGGAAAGCGGGATACGGATAGGAAAGATTCTTGGTATAGATATCAGCTTGGATTATAGCTGGTTCGTAATATTTGCGCTCATTACATTCGGGCTCGCATTCGCGTTGTTCCCACAGCTTGCACCGGATTTGAATTCGACGACCTACGTTATACTGGGGCTTATCACCTCGGTGCTGTTTTTTGCATCGGTGCTGCTGCACGAGATCATGCACTCTCTGGTGGCAAAGCGCTATGGGATGAAGATCGAAGGAATTCGGCTCATGATCTTTGGCGGCGTCTCGCAGCTCAGCGACGAGCCGCATTCGGCGGGCGTAGAATTTAAGATGGCACTCGCAGGCCCATTGACCAGCATAATCTTAGGTGGCATATTTATGGGATTGTTCTTTATTGGCAGGCAGATGCACCTTGCAGTCATGTTTTTGGTGCCGACGTTTTGGCTCGGTTACATCAACTTACTGCTCGGCGTATTCAATCTGCTGCCGGGCTTCCCGCTCGATGGCGGGCGTGTGCTGCGCTCGGCTATCTGGCACTTTACAGGGAACCTGAAGCGGGCAACCAGCATTGCCTCGAACTTCGGTAAGGGATTATCGTACTTGATGATCTTGGTTGGTGTGTTCGGTATTGCGACGCTTAACTACAACTTGACGTGGTTCCTACTGATCGGATGGTACTTGCTGCGCGCTGCCGAAACCGGCTACCAACAGGTTATTATCGAAGAAGCGATGGAGGGGCTCAAAGTCGCCCACGCAATGACGCAAAACCCGGAAACGGTCGCCCCCGATATCAACATCGAGTCGATGGTCAAAGAGCACTTTATGCAGCACAACTGGGTTGCATACCCGGTTGTCGAGAATAATTCGGTCAAGGGCATTATTACAATAAGCAATATCAAGGGTTTGCCGCCCAGAAGTTGGGGCAGAAAACTGGTGCGCGACGTTATGATTCCAATTTCGACCGATATCGTCGCCACGCCGGATATGGAGCTGTCCGAAGCATTATCAAAGCTCGACGCCAAGGATGACCGGCGCCTGCTCGTTATGCAGGGCGGCCACTTACTCGGCATCTTAAGCCGCCTTGACGTGCGCCGGACGATCGTAAACAAGCTTCGCAAGCAAGCTGAAGAAGACGAGAGTAGAAACGATCAAAAGACAGCAGCATAGGATTATCATTCGCATGGTTCACGATATGTAACAGCAACCGCCTAGGTAGGGCGGTTGCTGTTACATCATTTCGTTGCATTTTTATTACCACATAGTTTTTCAATATTGGACTTTTATGCAGGTCAATAAACTAGCATTTCTCATAAAAAGTGCTATAATATAATTCGCACTCGGGATGTAGCGCAGCTTGGTTAGCGCGCGTCGTTCGGGACGACGAGGTCGGAGGTTCGAATCCTCTCATCCCGACAAAGACCTCAAACTTGGAAAATGGCTCCGTAGAGCCATTTTCTTGTTTTATAGAACCACCGATACTATCATTAAACGCTTTTTATATACCCCTTCCAGCAAGAAGGGGTATATTGATTTGCTATAACCGCTACCCGTTCAAACAACATGACTCTTGCAAAAAACACAAATCAGTATCAATAATGAAATGAGCTTCAAGACTCGTGGGTTGGAAAACGCTTTAGACCAACATTATGAGTAGGCTGGAAGCTGCGAATAGGAGGTTCGATGAAAGTAATCGAGACAAAAAAATTAACTAAATACTATGGTGAGTCGAGAGGCATCATCGATGTGGACCTCGTTGTCGAAGAAGGGGAGCTCTATGGTTTTATCGGGCCGAATGGCGCGGGGAAATCGACCACGATTCGCTGTCTCCTTTCGTTGATTTACCCGACCAGTGGAAGCGCCACGATATTTGGAAAAGACGTAATCGAATATGGCGCTGAAATCAAGGAAGATATCGGATATCTGCCATCCGAGGTTTTTTACTACGACAACATGAAGGTAAAAGACTTGCTGAATTATAGCGCAAGCTTCTATAAGAAAGACTCTAAAAAGAGGATACAGGAATTGGCCGAGATCATGGACCTGGACACAAGTAAGAGAATCGATGACCTTTCCTACGGCAACAAGAAAAAGGTGGGGATTGTTCAGGGATTGCTTCATGAGCCGAAACTGATAATCCTGGATGAGCCGACCGGCGGTCTCGACCCTTTGATGCAGCAGAAGTTCTTCAATCTACTAAAAGCGGAGAATGAAAGAGGGGCCACGATACTGCTCTCGTCTCACGTGCTAAGCGAAGTCCAGAGATTGTGCGACAAAGTGGCTATCATCAAAGAAGGCAGAATCGTCAACGTAGAGAAAATGAGCGATTTGGCCAAGAGCAGTTACAGCAGATTCAAGATTGAGGCGAAAGCCCCGATCGAGAAGAGTTACTTTGATGTTGCCGGGGTAACCGGATTAAAAGTAGAGAACAATTCAGCAAGCTTCGTGTTCAAAGGCGACATCAACTCCATGACAAAGCTGATTGCTGCATTGGATCTTCAGACGCTGTGGGTCGAAGAGCCGGATCTTGAAGAGATCTTTATGCACTATTACGAATAAGGACTGCGACATGAGAAACATGTTCTTGCATGAATTAAAGCAATACCGAAAATCGACAATAATCTGGACTATCTCGCTAATAGCGGTTGCTGTGTTATTTTTATCGATATATACGTCATTCACAAAAGATATCGCGGCTCTACAAAAACTCCTTGCGAGTCTTCCGGATGTTGTTAAAAAAGCCTTCGGGATAACGCTGGCCGACTTATCGATAACCGGGTTCTACTCGATGATATTGAGCTATGTGATACTGGCGGGTTCGATACAAGCGATGATTATCGGAACATCCATCGTATCTAAAGAAGAGCGCGAGAAGACAGCCGAGTTTCTTTTAGCGAAACCTGTTCGAAGGTCGCAAGTCTTAACCGCAAAGCTTTTGGCAGGGCTAACGATTCTGCTCATCACAAACGCCGTGTTCATGGGTTCGATTCCGATACTTTTGAACGCGCTCGTCGGCCAGACAATCGCTTTTAACACATTTCTACTATTGTCATTAACGCTCCTGTTTGTTCAAATATTCTTTTTAGGATTAGGATTTCTAGTGTCGGTGGCTGCTCCAAAGATAAGGTCGGTGTTATCGGTGTCTTTGTCGACGGTTTTCGCGTTCTATATTCTCGGTACGCTCGATTCGATAATCGGCAGCACCACGATACGATATTTTACGCCCTTTAAGTATTATGACCTTCTTTACATAGCAAAGCACGGTTCTTACGAAATTGGGTTCGTTTTACTGGAAGCGGTTCTTGTTATAGCGGCAGTCGTAACCAGCTATTATGTTTATCAGAATCGAGATATCCGCTCGACATAGCGGGATCACGGGAGACGTTTATGAATATCTTTTTTAGAGAACTAAGGGCACACAGAAAGTCATTGATCGCGTGGTCGGTCGGAATGTTCTTCTTAGTCCTTTCGGGCATGAGCAAATACTCGGCTTATTCCGCGTCCGGCACGTCCGCCAATGAGTTGTTCAAGCATCTGCCGAAAGCACTCCAGGCGTTGCTGGGTGTGGGTGGAGGCGTCGACTTGTCGACAGCTATCGGCTTCTACTCGGTTTTGTTCCTATACATCATAGTAATGGCATCGATTCATGCGTCTTTGCTGGGAGCGGAAATCATCTCAAAAGAAGAGCAGGATAAAACCGCCGAGTTTTTGTTCGCGAAACCGGTTTCGCGAACGCAGGTCATAACACAAAAGCTCCTTGCGTCGGTCTTCAATATTGTCGTACTTAATCTGGTAGCGCTCGTCTCGTCGATAGCCATTGTGGCTGCATTCAATAAGGGGGCATCTGCCAATACCGATATCGTTCTTCTTATGGTCGGACTGCTCTTCGTGCAACTAATATTTGCATCTATAGGAATGGCTGCCGCCGCAATATCTAAGAAACCTAAGCGCGCAGCCCCGATAGCAACCGGCTTCTTGCTGGTTACGTTCTTTCTCTCGGTATGGCTGGATATCTACAGTAAACTGCCAGGCCTCAAGTATTTGACGCCATTCCAATACTTTGTCGCCAGGAATATAATACGAGACACCTCGTTAGACCCGATTTATATCGCGCTATCAGTAGGTATTGTTGCCGTAATGCTGCTGGCTGTGTATCTCTCGTACAACAGAAGAGATCTAAGCACCTAATCCGGTGGCATATTAACCAACGTCGCCAAAACTATAGTTGTAAGCAAGCTAAAGGAATCCCTCTGCAAACATTTGCTTGCACTATTTTAGGTGGCCGGACGAGTGTGACCATACCTAAGATGAACAATGTATTTGCAATAGTTACCTACTACGTTGCCAAAAGCGATTTCAGTAGAGCCGCGAACGACAGAGAAAATATTAATAATAAATTCAAACTACGATGTGCCGATAGCTACAACGGTAAGACCGATGATTAGGCTTAGCATTTCCAAAAATTCGAAAATTGCCCAATCCGAGGAGCAATATGGCAAATAAGGGCTCTACGAGCCATTATTTTTATTTATAGAGCTTGTTATGGATACAGCTATAATAATATTAGCAATAAGCGCTTGTATTAAATATAACATATTAGTAAATTTAATAAACGGTATTTATAACAAGTATGTAAAAGTGATAGTGTGTGCGATCACTTACAAAAGGAGGCATTTATGGTATAGCCGTAGCACAGTAACATAATAAGATCAGGTTAAGGGATTGGTTGAAGGTAGTTGAGAAATCACTTATATATGCCTACTCAAAGAATCCGTATATATATCTGTCATCCTAGATGCCTTCTCACGAAAAGTCGTCGGCTGGCATAAGTCAAAGAATCGACACAGAACTCTGTGTGGCGGCGCTTATCATGGCCATAACAGCGAGAAGACCCGCAGCTGGTCTTGTGCATCACTCGGACAGAGGCGTGCAGTATGCTTCAGAGCGATACGTGCAGCTACTTAAAGAGTATGGTTTTGCTTCAGCATTTCTTATTAGACAAGCGCAAATTGCCTAGGGACAGGTTTGGATAGCCTTTCTGGCGGGTGAACTTAAGGACACGGCCGAGCAAATGCTGCCAATTACTACATAAGTTAAGTATTAAATATTAAGTATTAGAATAATTTGTCGATGGTTACATATACATATATTAACTGAATTTGTATAGGGGATGAGATGAAGTTGATTAAAGCTTACATTAACTGGTTACACGATAGGAAACTCGCGGATCTGATTACCGTTGCAATAGTCCTTATGCTCGTTCCGCCTGCCATAATTAGCATCGCTGTGATCCAAAACATCCGAACACTAGACAATGGCATTAATTACATTATTGAATTATTATTATGTTCGCTCGTTTACGCTTTGATGGTTAACATATTTACCAGGCGCATTATCATTAAGCCGATTCATGATATATGCCTGAGATTGGTGGATTCGTCTCGGAGTCTCTTGGACTCAAGCCAAGGGTTATCAAATAATACCAAAACTATGAACCAGCACACCGAACAGATCATGTCTGCAAT
The DNA here is from genome assembly GCA_036504445.1 of Candidatus Aquicultor sp. NCBI lineage: Bacteria > Bacillati > Actinomycetota > Candidatus Aquicultoria > Candidatus Aquicultorales > Candidatus Aquicultoraceae > Candidatus Aquicultor > Candidatus Aquicultor sp. The sequence continues at coordinate 283,202 of DASXVE010000025.1, read as the reverse complement.
AGGTCAAGTCGCAACGGGGGCCATGGAGCAGAGCAGGAATGCCGGAGAAGCCGTTGGTCTTGTCGAGCAAGTTGCAAGTGCAGTTTCGCAAATCGCCCAAGGCGCTCAAGCACAGGTCACGGAAGTAAATGAAATGGCGGCTGGGATGGAACAGCTGGCGGACTCAATAAATAAGGTGTCTGACAGCGCACGTGTTGTTGCGGATGTTGTTGACTCAGCATCGTCTGTTGCGGATAAAGGCACGAGTACTGTCGGGGAGACTGTATCGGGTATGCATCGGATAAAGGAAACCGTATTGAACAGCGCAAACAAGATACAGTTACTGGGGCAGAAGAGCAAGCAAATCGGCGACATCATAGAAGTTATTGATGACATTGCCGAACAAACAAATCTTTTAGCACTAAACGCGGCAATAGAAGCGGCACGAGCCGGCGAGCATGGCAAAGGGTTCTCAGTTGTTGCCGATGAGGTACGCAAACTTGCTGAGAGAAGCATCAAAGCAACCGGTGAAATCGCAGGGCTTATCAAAAGCATACAAGATGAAACGATGGATGCTGTTAAAGCGATGGAGCACGGTACGCAAGAAGTTGAGGAAGGAAGCCAGCTCGCGGCGCATGCTGGTTCTGCTATTGAAGAGATATCGAGCTCAATCAAACAAATCGTTACCCAAATCAGTACCGTATCAACCAATTGCGACCAGATGGCGGCAGCATCAGGCAAAGTAGCCAAAGCCATTGACCAGATCACCGCGATTAGCGAGGAGAACTCGGCTACGACAGAAGAAGTGGCTGCTGCTACAAACCATGTTGTAAGTGCAATAGATGTAATCGCATCATCTTCGGAAGGGTCCGCAGCTTCAGCTCAAGAGGTCTCAAGCTCGACGCAAGAGCAATCCGCGTCGATCCAAGAAATTGCGGCTCAGGTACAGTCCCTGGCAAGCATGTCTAATGAATTAGATAAGCTTGCGGAGAGCCTGAAGGTGTAAGGCCGACTGTTTACCTTTACATCCCGGCCATGCTCATAATATTTCGCACGTAGTTTCTCGTCTCGGAGTACGGCGGTATTCCTCCGTACATCATAACCGCGCCGGCGCCTGCGTTATAAGCCGCGAGAGCATAATCCCACCTATTGAACGTTTTATACTGCATGCTTAAGTAGTATGCGCCCGCCTCGAGTTGGTCGCTGGGTGAATTCTTAAAGCTCTCCAGATTATAGCCCATTGCTGTGACGTTGAACGGCATTATCTGGGTAAGACCTACCGCACTCGCTGACGATGCCGCCCTGTAGTTCCAACCTGATTCTTGCCTGATGAGCGCAAAGAACAATTTGGTTGGGATGCCGTATTTGTTCGCGGCTTGCGTAGCTATCGCCGTTAAGTCAGCCAGATTGGCGGCCTTAGCCATACCGCCTCTGCTTATGCTACCGGTAGCCAACTGGTTCTCAAGAGTGCCGATTTGACCGGCGACTACGCTTGAGCTGGCTTTAAGGCTGCTAGCGGCCTGCGCTAGCAGTTTTTTCTCTTTTTGAATCTGAGCGTACAGTTTTTGCTGATTACGTGTCTCGACGACGAGCTGTTTCTGTGCCACAATTATGCGGGATTTTTTACCGCTGATGCGTTGTTCCTCGGCAAGGAGTAATCCGCGCTGCTTGTTCACCGCATTCTTTGTAGCGGTCACCTGGGCGATCTCGCCAGAGATTTTTGCGGTGAGCTGCTTTATAGTAAAGACGTTCCTGCTATCCGACTGGGCGATCAAGCCGACAAACGTCATGCGATCCATAAGGTCGCTGAAGTTCTGTGACCCTAGAATTACCGAAACAATACTAAGGTTCTTGGTTTTATAGGCATTGATCAGCCGCTTATTGTATACCTGCCGTTTTAATACAAGCCGCGCCTGCGCATCGGCGAGTTCTGCTTCTGTTTGGTCCAGCTTCTCTTGCGTAGCTTTTAGTTCTGCGTCAATGTCATGTTTTTTCGCGATCATCGTGTTGAGCTGCGTCTGCAGGGTGTTGAGCTGTCTTTGTACGTTGACCATTTTCTGGTTGCTTGTTTGGATTTGCCGGAGAACGTGCGCTTGCCGTTTTGCGGCATTATTTTGCTTCGCTTCGGTCGCTTTTATTTGAGCGTTTAAGCTCTCTAGCTTCGCCCGCTGGTTATCCAGTTGTGAGGCGAACGCTGTAGGCGCGAGAAGTAGAAGCGTAAGTGTGGAAACTATTAAAACCCTTGTTTTATAAAGCGTGCGAAAAGCTACCATATATCTCTTTAGTTTACCAGTAATGTTGCCCTAGGTCAACTCACCAAATCGGTCTATATTGGGTTCTGTAACCTGTGAACAGGAGGCATAGTTATTACTTATCATAAAGTTTAGTAATTTTAGTCAGTAATTGCTCTGCAAGCCATTGCACTTTGAATGTTCAGCAAGAGATATCCTCGATAGCTAGTTATACCCAATTGGAGCGTCTGCTATAAACGTGGACCGGTTGCAACTTTGCAAATTACTATTAAAATAAGCCGGAACTCGTCGATATAGTGTAGTAACGAATTTGTTCCGGACAAAGAGGTAGCAATGTGACGCAGCCCTTAAAAGACCCATCGAAAAGAATAAGGCTCGGAGAGCTGTTAGTACATGCTGGTGTAATAACACAAGCGCAGCTCGAAGAGGCTCTGTTTAAGCAGAAAAAAATCGGTGGACGCCTCGGGGACGTGTTGCGTCAGCTTGGCTTTGTAAGCGAAGAAACCCTTATCGAGTTTATTGGAAAGCAACTTGGCATCCCATTTGTCGATCTCGACCAAACGAAAGCGGATGAAAAGGTTGTCCAGCTCATCCCCGAAGCGATCGCACGCAAGTACAAGATTCTCGCGATTGCTAAAGTCGATAACTTCGTTACACTGGCTACGGCCGATCCGCTTGATGTGTTTGCGATGGATGATGCGGCTAGCATCACTCGCTGCCAGCTTATCCCTGTTGTAGCTACAGAGAAGAGCATCCAAAAGGCGCTCGATAAATACTACTGGATGCAAGGCGAAAAGAACGAAGCGGCCGCCAATACTACTGAACTCAACGAGCAAGGTGTACCGGGAGGCCCCGAAAGTGACGCCGTGCGGTTTATCGATATGATACTCAAGCAAGCGTTAACGGACCATGCCAGCGATATCCATGTAGAGATGGGGGAGAAGGAACTGCGGGTTCGTATCAGGGTTGACGGCATCCTGCACCAGATAGCAACCGCGCCTAAGTCGCTTCATCCGGCAGTCGTATCCAGGCTTAAGGTGCTTTCCGATCTCGATATATCAGAGAAGCGTGCACCGCAAGACGGCCGGTTCGGCTTCAAGGCCGGCGGCCATAGAATCGACCTTCGAGTCTCGACGGTCCCTACGGTCTTCGGCGAGAAGGTTGTTCTACGTTTGCTCGAGAAAAAGGCGGTCTGTGTCGACGAGGAACGGCTCGGTTTTGATAAGCAAGACCTGCATAAGTACCGCCGGATGATCAACGCCTCGTACGGCATGATTCTCGTTGCCGGCCCGACGGGTAGCGGTAAGACGACGACGCTGTATACGGCATTAAACACCCTGTCGACGGTTGAGAAAAATATTATTACGATTGAGGACCCAGTCGAGTATACGTTTGATATGATCAACCAGATTCAGGTTAATCCGAAAGCCGGTGTTACGTTTGCAACCGGCTTGCGCTCGGTGCTTCGCCAGGACCCCGACGTTATCATGGTTGGCGAGATTCGAGATGAGGAAACAGCCGAGATCGCTATCCATTCCGCGCTCTCAGGTCACCTGGTTTTGTCAACGATTCACACAAACGATGCGCCCTCAACCCCGGCGCGCTTTATCGAAATGGGCATTCAGCCGTTTCTTGCTGCAACCGCGATTCTTGGAATCATTTCACAGCGCTTAGTCCGTCTGCTATGTCCGGCATGTAAAGAGCCGTACGCTCCGGTGCCCGAACTCTTAGCGGATTTAGGGTTGCCTACCGATAGCAATATTAATTTTTACAAACCGCGGGGTTGTAGCGAATGCCGTGGCGTAGGCTATAAGGGTCGAGAAGCGATTTTCGAAATCCTTGAAGTCAACGATGAGATAAAAGAGCTTATCATGCAGCGGGCAGCCACCGCTAAAATCCGTGAGATCGCTGTCAAACAAGGTTTCAGGACACTTCGCGACGCTGGAATTGCAAAAGTTATCCAGGGGAAAACCTCGCTCGAAGCGGTTATGAAGGTCACGCAAGACAGCAGTGCTTCCTAACTTCTTAATACTTGTTAACTGCTAATTAAATTTGCTTACACCAATTACACGATTATTATGCCGACGTGATGTATTACACAGCCACCGTTTGAGGCGGCATTGCATGCTCTTCGAGTGCAATCGTCACATCGATGTTGCCGGTTTCGGTAACGAAGGAGATGTGGAAGCAACCGAGCTTAAGGACGGAGATAAAGATGTTCTTGCCTGCTATGAGGCTCGGCGGTGTTAAGGCGACATCGGCGTGTTGCTGGTCGAACTGCGAGATACCCATGCCGGATACCATATTTCCAAGCTCGCAGAGGGCGCTTTGCGCATTACGATCGAGCCCTTGAATAGGATGGGCGAGCATCATCGAAGCAATGCTTTTAGCGGTCGCGGCCGACATACCGTAAATAATCTGACCTCTTACCGCACCGGTAACCCCGACTAAGATATTAATCTCTTGAGTAGTACCTTGTGTAGCCGTAGTTGATGGCGGGCCTTGTTTAACCGGTATGCCCAGCTCCATATTAAGAAAATCGTATGCTGCCCGGACAAATGGCTTTGCTAACTCAATATTAACCATAATCGCCTCTCCTCTTATATCTTTCTTTTATTTCGGCTTATTTCGACCAACAATCAAGCATAATCTCTTACGATTTGCAGAAAGGCGCTACAAAAACCGCATACCGATACCTAGGAATTAGATATAAAAACAGAATAATGCCACATACTGCGATATTTTCTTTTTGCCCCGTATTTGTTTCGATATTTAGCCTATCTTATGGCGTGCCGTCAGAATAAGGAATGGCAAGACGCCGGTTTCGAACCATTTAGAGTATCGGTCAATCTGTCAGCACGTCAATTTAGCCAGCAGTATCTGACCGATATGGTTGAGCGCACATTGTTGGAAGACCCAAACGATGCCGCCATTGTTACGGCGATTATTGCGATGGTGCAAAACCTCTCGTTAAAGGTAACATCTGAAGGGGTAGAAACTGCGGAACAACTCGAGTTCTTGCGTTCTCTTAAATGTGACGAGATACAGGGCTATATCTTCAGCCGACCCCTTCCGGCAGACAAACTCACTAAGCTACTGGCCCAAGGCATGCGATTCTGCGCATAGCTTTAAAAATGCTTGCAATTGCGCTATTATCACCCTTAAGGAGTGATGTTTACCAGCACTATTTTTGGATTAACTTTTCACCTTTAGTGTGGCGTTTACCAGGCCTTGTTTTTGGTTCTGCTCGGCCGTACTACAATCAGTCCTAAAAATATTAACAAAGCGCGTTTCAAAGTGTGTAAACCGGGGTATAAACAAGGACCGTAGCACTTTTCGCAGTCGCTTTTGATGGTGGTGTGAATGCTCGAAATCAACTTACGCAAGAATGACCGCTTAGATATGCAGGTTTTAGCTTTTGCCGGTGAGCTTGACCTCTCAGAGAAGGAGAGGGTGAGGGATTATTTACAAGGAGTACTTGCCGATAATCCCAAAGGTCTTATCGTCGATGTTACCGAGATAACATTCATGGATAGCTCAGGTATCGGCCTTTTCCTGTCATGTTATGCGCAGTTTAAGGATGCGGATATCCGCATGGCGGTCTTACTAAGCGACAATAATTACCTCATGCAGAAATTCCGTCACCTGGGCATATTCGGTGAGTCCGGTATTGCGATGTATGCCAGCCGCGCAGAAGCTGAAGCCGCGGTTCTTCAGCCATAAAGGGTTAGCCTTCTCATATAGTATTAGTATTCCAACAATTGCCATATCTGTGCCAATGCGCTTATAATGATAAGGACAGATAAGCATATAATAGCAGCTGTCGCTACTATGGCAATCACAGGAGGCGCTATATGGGAAAAGAAAACTATCTTCGCGTTCCAATTACTATGCCGGAAGAGATGTTCGCGTACCTCGAATCGGTGAGTATAAAATCCAAGGTATCAGGCGGTAGAAAACTCGCTAATACCGCGATTGTGCGGGCATGTGTTATGGCTATGATGGACCTCGATGTCGACGTGCATGGCGTAAAAGACGAGGACGAGTTAAAAGAGAGAATTATTAAAGCACAGATAATCGCCAGCGCCAAATAATCGCCGCACTTCATGGAGGTAATGCTTGCTAGCAGTAGATGTAGTAACAGGTCTGGATAAGTTTAAGGCTCTTAGAAACGAGTGGAACCACATAGCCCGAAGCCCCGGACATTCCATCTTTCAGACATGGGAGTGGTCGTGGCATTGGTGGAATGCAAACCGGCGCGGCAAGAAACTATGGCTTCTTACTGCTCGCGATGACGGTGCGCTCATAGGCATAGCGCCGCTTTATCTATCATCCTCCTATCTGGGAATACCGATTAAAACCCTTGCCTTGATAGGCACCAACGGCGCAGATTACCTCGATTTTATTATTGAGAACCGCCGCCCCGACGTTATAGCAGCACTCAACGAATTTCTACTCGACGCTGCAGGCTGGGATGCAATCGATTTGCATCAGATGCCCTCCGATGATCTTGCCAGTACTATGGAATCTCGAGTGCGTGCTGCCGGGTATTCCTGCCAGCGGATGGAGCACGACCCCACATACAGCCTTGAGCTTCCCGAGAGTTGGGACGATTACTTGGCATGTTTGAGCAAGAAGTTCCGCTCGAATGTGCAGTACTACGGTCGCCGCCTTGCGCGTGATTACGAAGTCACATTTCGCCTGAGCGAGCCCGAAGCGGTCGTAGATGATATGAGCACATTTCTTAAGCTTCACCGGAAGCGCTTTGTTAGCAAGAAAAAACCCGGTGCATATATGAGCCCCAAATTTAGAAAATTTCATACCGAAGTTGCGACGGCGCTCTGCGAGAGCAACTGTCTGCGCCTCTATGTAATGGAACTCAACGGCATCGCGATCGCAACTCTTTATGGATTTTCGTTCAATGACACTTTTTATTATTACCTCGGCGGCTTCGAGCCCGAGTTGGGGGCGATGAGCGTATCCACGGTTCTCATTGCAAAGGCGATGGAAGACGCAATTGCCGCCGGTTGCAAGCGGTTTGATTTCTTACGCGGGCATGAGCCATATAAGAAAAAATGGCTCGCCGGGGAAACCCACAATACCAGGCTGATCGTAGGACGTCCGGGCGCGCGAGCAGGCCTCGTGCAAAAGATGCTTTCGCTTGAAAACGATATTGCACGCAAAGCAAAAGATAAGCTTGCCCAAAATTAATAAGCCCGCTCGCGGTTCCAGTAAAGCCGTTAATTGCTCGTCTACTTCCACATAACAATATCGCTGCCGGACTTCTTGGCTTCATCGAGCGCTTCATCGGCAAGACTGATTATCCCGTCGGCGGTTTCGGCGTCTTTCGGATATGTCGCAAGCCCCGCGCTCACGGTTACCGCGGTCTTAAGAATCCCGCGCACTTCAGCCAAGTGCCTGGTCTCGGTTTTAACCACTTTTCGCAGGCGTTCTGCGACCTTTCGTGCCTGCTTTTTCGGTGTCTCGGGGAGTAAAATAGCGAATTCATCCGTGCTATAGCGTACTGGTATATCGACATTTCGTATCACGTGCGATATAACCTCCGCCATCGATTGAATGAGACTATTGCTCTCGTCATGTCCGTAGATCTCGGCATAGTCGGAAAAACCATCGATATCCACCAGAATGAGCGTACATTGATGCCTGTATCGTCTCGACCGCTTCAATTCCCCACCAATCGCTTGTTTAAAGGATTCATAATTTAAGAATCCGGTTAGCTTATCGTAACGTGCCAGGTACTTAAGCTCGGCTTTGTACATAGCGATATAGCTGTCGGTAATTGTCGACGTAAGTTTGCTGAGCGGCCGGTTTATTCTCTGCTCAAGTTCGTAAAAATCAGGGGCAGTGACGTTCTTCTGGCAGAACTGCCAGATGATATCTCTCAAAAGCTCTTGCTCGTAAAGCACCTCAGATGCTTTGTAGTTGTACTGGCGACGGTTTTTTCCCAGCTCGGTCGCGACATTATTGATGATGCCGTCCGGTTCAAAATCGGTGATGCGCCCGGGGTTTTCGATAACTTTTGATATACCTCTAAGAAGCGTCGGCAAGTTATCAATCAATTGCGTCTCCGGAAGCCGCTTCCAGCTATAATCACCGTCACGACCGGCAAGCTGTTCCATCCAGCTCTCGACTATCATCCAAATATTGTCCCGGAATTCCTCCGCTGCGGTATTCATCGTTGTGATGGATTCCATGTTAAACTTCAAATCATGCAAGCAAACCTTCTCTCTCTAGGTAGGCAAGTAGCCCAGCTTTTTATACCCACTTTCCCGGGACAAAAAACCGGCGTGTATGGGTTGGGTGTACCTGAAAGGCCGCAAGTCGGCTTGTCACAGATGGGGTGAAGAAGTATAATTCTCCAAACTGGAGGGACGATGAACAGACGTATCTTAATACTTGAGAATGACGATGTACCCGAGGAACAAAACCTATCTGCGGTAATGCAGCGGCTTATCGAGGAAAGAATAGACAGCATTGTATTTGAGCCCGGCACAGGGTTCGCCCGGCCGATACCGGGTGAAGTATGCGGCGTGATTGTAGGGGGCGGGCTGCCATCGGTAAATGATGCAAGGCCTTGGATCGCCGAGGAAACCGCCTTTGTTAGGAGTGCCGCAACCGCCGCTCTACCCGTTCTTGGGATTTGTTTCGGTCATCAGCTTATAGGTAAGGCATTTGGAGCTGAGGTTGCGCGCGGCGAGAAGCACATCGGTTTTGCTAAAATCGAGCAGGTGAGAAGCAATCCTTTATTCCGTGGGCTTCCCGAATGCTGGCGGTCGCCCGCTTACCATCAGGACTGTGTTATGGCTGTTCCGCATGGCTTTTCGCTCATCGCGACATCGGATTACTGTGCGGTTCAGGCCATGGTGCACGATGAACTGCCGATATGGTCGGTGCAGTTTCACCCCGAGATTCGGTTTGGCATCAACGCGTATTTCGCCGACCCCGTTGCCGCCTGGGACGACAAAGACGCATTTGAAAACGCGCCTAATATCGCCCTCATCGAGAACTTCATCGATGTGTGTACGAAGCATCGGGAATAGAGCGCTATCCGGCTTTCGGCTCGATATGAAACCCGATGGCCAGATCGTTTTGTACGGTGCGTACGCCCGGTACCGCCTCGGCGATCTCTCGAGCCCGGCCGCGCTGCTTGATTGTATCGACGGTGCCGTCCAGGTGAACCACACCATCCAGAACGGATACGCGCGCGTCCCGCATGTTGATGTGGCTAATTTCGAGCGCTTTTAGCACTTCGTTTTCGATCGCCTGGTCGATATCGTTTGTTGCTGTGCCGGCAGTTATGTCATTAATAACTTTTACAGCGCCCGGCATGCTTTTTGCTATCGCACCGGCGCGCGCTTTCTGTTCCATCGTGCTCACATTACCGTCAAGCACCACCGTGCCGTCTTTTACCTTAACATCGATAAACTCGGCCTGAAGCGGCATCTCGTGGTGTAAGCCCTGTACAACCTCATTGTGTAGGTCGACATCCGTAATAGGGACGCTCGTCTTAATGCGTACTTCGGATACCACGTCTTTTACGCCGGCCGCATGGGCGACAATGTCGGCCGCTTTCGAGATTTCAGCCACGCTCTCGCTTTGGCCGCGCAAGTACGCCACCCCGTTGACAACCCGTTCTACACCTACATCGTGGGCGAGATCCGGATTTTCCGCCAGGGCTTGCCGGGCGGCGGCGAGCACGTCTGGGTCTTCGATCACCTGATTTGCCTCAATGGCGATATCGCTGTCCAGCTGTACCGGGCCGAATGAGCGTGAAATCTCTTCTGCGGCCTCCCGCTCTTCTAACGTATCGACGACACCGCTTAAACGCACATGCCGCTCATTCACCTCAACCTTAATAGGGTTATTAACGCGCGGATCGAGCGCAAGCCTCTCTTCAATCTCTTCCTGCAAAAAGGATCTTTCTTGCATTCTCCACCTCCAACTCGGGCTTATCACATGGGTTTATTCCCGAACGGGCGGCGTTGTATCAAGAATGTTACATCAACGCGTTCCACTCGGGGGTAGGTAAGTGTAAAATGGTTTAAGTGTTCAAGGAGGCGGTTCAGCCGCCCCCATCATTGTTCTTGGTGGCATAGCACCGCAGCAGAAGACGAAGCGATAAAGGACGACATGCAAGGACAAATAATAAAAGGCCGCTATAAGATCGATACGGTGATCGGTCGTGGTGGAATGGCGTACGTGTATAAAGCGTTCGATGCGGTTCTGCAACGCCCTGTGGCCGTGAAAATATTGCATAATCAGTTTACGACGAACGCTCACTTCATCGAGCGTTTCAGGCGGGAAGCCTATAGCGCCGCAAGCCTCATCCATCCCAACATCACGACAATCTATGATACCGGTAATACTGAAACATCATATTATATCGTGATGGAATTCGTGAAGGGTAAGACACTCAAGCAAATCATCGACGAGCGGGCGCCCCTGACGGTTCACGAGGCCGTGCATATCGTCAAGCAGGTAACGGAAGCGCTGGCGATAGCGCATAGCAGGCGAATTATCCACCGCGACATCAAGCCGCAAAACATCCTGATTTCGGAAGATGGCATGGTTAAAGTCACCGACTTTGGTATTGCCCGGGCGCTGATGATGCCGGGCTTAACGCAGACCGGCAAAGTATTGGGGACGGCGCGGTATCTTTCTCCCGAGCAGGCGAGAGGCCTGCAAGCCGACCACCGCTCAGACATGTACTCGCTCGGGGTCATCCTCTTTGAGATGGTAACCGGGCAAGCCCTGTTTGAAGGCTCATCATCGGTTGAGGTTGCGGGCAAGCATATTTCGGAAACACCACCGCACCCATGCAGCATCAATCCGCATATTCCATTTACGCTTGAAGTTATTATCGAGCGCCTGCTTCGAAAAGACCCGGATGAACGGTACCAGGATATTAACAAGCTGCTTGACGATCTCTCGTACTGGGATTCGCCTGAGAAGCTCGATCTTATGGCGACAATGCCGCCCCAGTCGCGCAGTGAAAAAATTAGAGAGCGCAAACGACGGGTCATTGAAATCACACCGGAGTGGGGCGAAGAGCCGATTCCGTTAACCCGGCGCGAGCGGCACGACCTGGAGCGCTCGAATCGGCGCAGTGAGCAATCAAAGCGGCGAGGCGCGCGCAAGAAAAAGCTTACGCCTTTTGCGAAAACGCTCATCGCGGTGAGCGTTATCGGCTGTATCGGTTTTGGGCTGCGCGCTCTGGAAAATGTGGCAATTGAACCGGAGGATATGATCAAGCAGGATGTAAGCGCTGTAGCCGTAGTGCCGACAACGGCCGTTCAGGGTGAAAAGCTCGGCGTACTCAACCCCGTTGAGGTAACCGATTACGATCCCAACGGCAACGGCGACGAAAACCCGTCGCAGCTGGCGAATATCTTCGATGGCAATCCCACAACCGCATGGTCGACTGAAAGCTATAAATCGGCATCGTTTAACAATCAAAAAGGCGGCACTGGGGTATATATTGATTACGGCGCTATCGTTAGCCTAAAAGAGTTGGATATACGCTCATCAGGCCATTGGGCCGGCGAGATTAAAGGATCAAACGATATCCTAGCCTGGGATACGATCAAACAGTTCGATAATGCGGAAAGCAACATGAAGCTAACAATCAAAGCTAAGAATTACCGGTACTACCTCATTTGGATTAATCAGCTCGCAAAAACAGGCGGCACTTACAGATGTAAGATTTATGAAGTGCAGGCAATCGGCTCTCTTGACTAGGGAATGTACGTAAGCAAGCTAAGGATATTGCGAAGATTTAGTGCGTTTACCGAAGTGCTAATATTGCATATTCTGGTATAATATATATAGCATTAAACCCTGGTGGCCGGATGGCCGTGGTAAGTATGACTCAGACGTTAATTTTAAACGCAAGCACCGAGCCTCTCACATTTGTACCGGTAACGCGGGCGCTCATCCTTGTGCTCAAGGAGAAGGCGGAGATTGTCGAGACGCATGTAAGCAAGCGTATACGAACCGAGAAACAGGAGTATCCGTATCCTCTTGTCATCCGTCTGGTGCATTATGTGGAAATCCCGCGACGGTTTCGCTCTGTCGTCAGCAACGCTGTTCTATTCGCGCGCGATAACTATGCCTGCCAGTATTGCGGCAGGCACAAGCGTGACTTGAAGAAGAAAGAGCGTCTGACGAGAGAGCATGTTAAGCCTGTGTCGAAAGGTGGTGCCGACACGTGGGATAACGTTACGACCGCGTGCTCGACTTGCAACCACAAAAAGGGCGACAAACTGCCGTACGAGGTTCGGATGTATCCGAAAACGACACCATTCGAGCCGCGCTATATCGCTCTGGTTTTGCTAAGCGAGTCTATGCACGAGCAGCAGCGCCCCTATATCGAACCGTTCTTGGACGCGGCGCTTCGGACCGACTGAAGACGGTGGCGATAATTATTGCAGGCTGGGGGTTGTATCTTCCAGCCTCATTTTTTATATAGCAGGAGTGGTTGTTTTGACTGAGCGTTGTGCGCACTTAACGATCGAGGGCCGTGTCCAGGGCGTCTACTTTCGCCAGAGCATGAAGGAAATGGCGGATGTTTTCGGCGTAAAGGGATGGGTGCGCAACCTCGATTCAGGCAATGTCGAAGCGATTGCCGAAGGCGATGAGCCGGCGGTTTCGAACCTCATCGACTGGAGTCGGCAGGGGCCGGCACACGCAGCGGTTGATAACGTTATCGTTGAGTGGCGCGAGCCGTGCAACCGGTTTACCGGGTTTTCAGTACGGCATTAACTGCGGCATAACCCGGTTTGGGAGTTAACAAGCCTACTGCGACCAGTATAGTTCTGGACGGGTGCGGGCACAAAAATATTTGACGTTGAGGCTAATAGCGTGCGCTATTAGCCGTTTTGCAAAGTAAGATTTTTGCGGATAGGATTTTTATATAGATAGGATTGGTTTACATATGCAGGATCATTTAGTACGTGTGGTTGCCGCCGATGCGATGGTGCGGGCGATCGCAGCTGTTACAACAAATACGGTTGATGAGGCGCGCCGCCGCCAGGATACCTACCCGACGGCCACAGCCGCTCTTGGACGAGTGATGACGGGAGCAGCGCTTATTGCTAATATGTTAAAAGACCGCCAGAAAGTTACGGTCCAGGTAAAAGGCGACGGTCCGCTTCGTGAGGTAACCGGCGATGCGGATGCCCAGGGTGGCGTTCGCGGTTATGTTCTCAGGCCGCACGTCCACTTGCCGTCAAAGCGCGGCAAACTCGATGTGGGCGGTGCTGTCGGTACCCACGGGACGTTTTCCGTTATAAAAGACATGGGTTTACGGGAGCCGTACCGGGGCATCATCGAGCTGGTAACCGGTGAAATCGGCGATGAGTTTACCCATTACTTTGCCTCAAGTGAGCAGCAGCCGTCCGCTGTAGGCTTAGGTGTGCTGGTTGTGCCGGATAACTCGGTTGCAGCCGCGGGCGGATATTTCGTGCAGCCGTTGGTGGGAGCCCCCGATTGGGTTGTCGCAAAAATCGAGGAAAACATCTCGCACGCCCTGCCGGTAAGCGATATGGTTAATATGGGGTATAGCGCCGAGGATATTCTCGCACGTATTCTTGATGGCCTCGATATGCAGGTTAAAGAGCGCCGTGATATCTTATTTTCATGCGGGTGTTCGCATGAGCGCGCCGAACGTACGCTCATTGCTCTTGGCGTAAAAGAGCTCAGAGAAATGATAGATGATGGTGAGCCGATCGAGCTTCGCTGCAACTTCTGTAATGAGGCCTATATGTTCTCCATTGATGAACTAGAAGAACTTGTGGATAAGATTAAAGAGAAGAGCGGTCTGCGACAGGTGCAGTAGTAGGCTTCGGCGAAAGGAAAGGGACTGATATGGAACTCGAGGGTATAGGCGGAAAGATACGGCAGAGCCTTGACGCAAAACATAAAGCGCGCGAAATTGCGCTTCCTAAGGCCAGGCAAGTTATCCGGTCGTGCAGCGTCGCAATCCGGTCGATTCACCGCGAAAAATTCGATGAGGCGCAGCAGCATTTAGCGGAGGCCAAACAATCGCTCGTACAGGCACAAGAAGCGCTTAAGAGCTACCCCGAGATCTATTTTGCCGGGTATCTGCAGGATGCGGAAAAGGAGTATAGCGAGGGCATGGCGACATACGCCCTGGTTGCCGGTAGGCCGCTACCCGATCCGGATGAAATCGGCGTAGGTTATCCGCCCTATCTCGCCGGGCTTGGCGAAGCGATGGGCGAGCTGCGCCGGCATATTCTCGATATTATACGGCAAGGGAAACTGACCGAAGGCGAGCACTTTCTAACAATCATGGATGACGTATATTACTTCTTAAACTCTTTCGACTATCCGGATGCGCTTACGCCGGGGCTTCGCCGCAATACTGATCTTGCTCGCTCGGTTTTGGAGAAGACGCGCGGCGATCTCACCACGACCGTTCGCCAGCATGAGCTTCGTGTAGCGATGGATCGCCTTGAGAGCGAGCTTAAATCGAAATAAAAGGATTATGCAATCGTGAAATATAAAGCGGTCTTTTTTGACGCCGGCAATACGCTGCTGACGCCCTATCCATCGGTTGAGGACGTCTGCGCCGAAGTTTTTGCCCGGAGCGGCTACGCAGTCCCCTTTGACGAGCTTAAAACGGCGATTGGTGCGGGCGATAGGTACTACGAAGAGCGATATTGGCAGGATGATACGTTTTGGAAATCGGAGCGAGAGGCGGCTGCGCTCTGGGTCGACCTGTATACGGTTGTAGCTCACCAGCTCGGCATTAACGGCGACACGGACCGTCTCGCCCGAGAAATCTATGACGAGTTCGGCCATCCTCACAGGTGGCAGTTTTTTGCGGACGTCGAAGAAACCTTGCAAGCCCTCAAAGATCACGGTTTAAAAGTTGGGGTGATCTCGAACTGGGATAGCCGCTTAACCGATCTTCTGTCCGGCATCGGCGCAGATAAATATCTGGATTTTATCATGTGCTCGGCGGTTGTGGGCATGATCAAGCCGCAACCGGGCATCTTTACAATGGCACTCAAGCGGGTTGATGTCTTACCGCACGAAGCACTCCACGTCGGCGATCACTACTTTGCCGACGTTCTCGGCGCTCGCGGCGCGGGGATCACCCCCGTACTTATCGACCGGGCTAATAACCCCATAAAAACCGATTGTATAACGATCGGTGATCTGCGGCACCTCCTTAACTTTCTCGACTAACACGCATGCCCTATGCAGCGTAAGCGGTTCTTGGGTCTTTTACGTGGATTACGTTTATCTGTAGATGAAACCGGGTAGCAGAAGGTATACAAGGAGGATGGGTATGGCGAACATAGGTGATCTTATTCGACAAAGTTTCTACCTCGGCATCGGGGCGGTTGCGCTTACGGCCGATAAATTGCAGGAATGGGCTAACGAGCTCGTCGAGCGCGGTGAGATGTCGCGTGACCAGGCATCAGCTATGGTTAGCGAACTCACAAAACGCGGCCAGGAAGCGCGCATGGACATGCGTAATATGATCAAGGATGAGGTCAAGAAGGCCATAGATGAGTTGGAACTGCCGACCAGACACGATATCCAGCGTCTAGACGATAAGCTTGACCGGCTCATTCTCATTGAGCGCCAGGAGAATGTCGCGGCTACTGCGACAAACGTCGGGCCGGGTGAAGCGTCTCCGGAAGTCCGCTAGAAACCGCAGTTTTGTTCCTAAATTTAATTAAGAGGGCGGCAACGTTTGCCGACTAATATAGGGAGGTGTTCTGCCGTGAGTGCAGAGCATGAATTGGTTGAGAGCTGGAAGCATATACCGAAGCTCCAACGGCTCGCAACCTCAAAGGCTAGAACGCTAGAGGAACAAGCGCAGTGGCTCCATATTTATATTGACGAGCGCTTGGCCGGGAACGAGATGGGACAGGAAGCACGAGAAGAGATGTTAGCAGCTCTTTCTCTCCAGTCTGAGATTTACTCGCTTCTCGATTTTGATAAAATGATAGATGCACGAGAGAAGTTTCAGTCGTTGTTCCCCGAGCACTTTGCGGAGTACTTGCGGGGCTTGGAATCACTCTCGTGGCAAATTACATGGCCAGGGTGCCTTGAGTGTAGTCACTTTACTGAGCGGTGTGAGCTGGGGCTATCGCCATCCAGTATCGCAGGCGACCACGTATCCGTTAAGACGTGTAGCTCAAAAGAGAGTCGACTCGACGCGGCGTAACCTCTCGCATCCAGGCATGATAATACAAGCTTGGAGTTAAGATGAGAGGTAAACTCAAAGGCGTGGCATCATTTGTAGACACGATCGTAGAACTCATCGATCTTATCGCAGAATATGCCCGCAAGCAGCTGAAGAACGTAATTGATGAGAGTATCGCTAAACCCCTGAAGTCAGCCGGACGAAAAGTCGCCTTACTTCTCTTCGCGTTTAGTATTTTCTCGCTCGCGGCCATCTTTATCACGGTCGGCCTGTTCCTCTCGCTCGTGCATTTTGTCGGATATCCGATCTCATATCTTCTCATAGGCGTCGTTTTGGTTGTTGTCGGTATGATTGCCGTGTATCAAGCCGGTCGCTAAACAGGACCCCAAGCTCGCTGCCAGGTAATATGGTAGATATTACCATTGTAAAATTCCCTTATCACCCTTTAGCCCTCCGTTTTGTTAACCGATAATGACAACGGATGGTTGCATTCTAAAGCAGTCAATCCATTGATAGGCATTCAGGCAGTGCTTATTTTTTTATCGAATGGGTAGACAATAAATAAGATTATCGGGCAATAGGAGGAGTTAACGTGTTTAAGACCAACACCGAGCTAATGATGAAAGCGCGTGAGGGAGGATATGCTGTCGGCGCATTTAACACCAACAATCTTGAAATCACGAAAGCGATCTTTAAGGCTGCAAAGGAAGAACAATCGCCAATTATCCTTGCTATCTCGCCATCCGCGGCAAAGTATGCGGGTATGGAAAATCTTTTAGCTCTCGCACGGGTTGCAGAAGAGGAGACGGGGGTGCCGGTGTCGGTTCACCTCGATCACGGTACTGAGTGGGAGCACGTCGTGCATTCAATCCAAGCAGGGTTTTCGTCGATTATGTTTGACGGCTCGAAGTACCCTTTCGAGGAGAACATCGCGCTTACTAAAAAGGCGGTAGAGCTCGGTCATGCGGTCGGCGTTTCAGTAGAAGGCGAACTCGGCCGGTTGGTCGGCACGGAAGACCATATTTCGGTCTCGGAGCGTGAAGCATCGATGACCAATCCTAACGAGGCGCTTGAGTTTATCGAGCGCACCGGCGTGGATGCGCTTGCGGTTTCGATCGGCAATGCGCACGGCTGGTATAAGGGAAAACCTCAGCTCGACTTCAAGCGACTTGAAGAGATCCATAACAAGGTCGGCAACAAAGCGCTTCTCGTTCTGCACGGCGCATCGGGTATTCCGGATGAGGATATCCGCACCGCCGTATCGCTCGGTATTACAAAGATAAATATCGATACCGAGATTCGCGACGCGTTCAAACGCGGCATCGCTCAGTTTATTCAGGAGAACCCGGATGTTATCGATCCGCGCAAGCTCCTGAAGCCGGCGATGGAAGAGATGTATAAGATCGTCAGCGGTAAGATCAAACTGTTTGGTTCGTCGCACAAAGCGACTCAAGAAATAGCATACATGGCCGGGAGGGTTGCATAGTGAAAATAGGACTGTTAACCGGTGGCGGTGATTCAAGCGCCATCAATGCTGCGATCAGGGCGGTTGTCCGCAGGGGTATTGAAGGCGGGCACACGATCCTTGGCTTTAAGAATGGTTGGGCGGGCCCGATCAACGGTGAGTACCAGATTATGACGATTGATTCGGTATCGGGTATTTTGCCGCGAGGCGGTACCATCCTCGGTACCTCAAGAACGAACCCATTTAAGCTCGACGGTGCGCCGGAAAAGATGCGCGATAACCTGCTTAAGGCGGGTGTCGATGCGATGATCTGCATCGGCGGCGACGATACGCTTGGTGTTGCGCATAAGATCAACCAGCTAGAACCGCCGATCCCGGCAGTCGGTATCCCGCAGACTATCGATAACGATATTGCCGGTACCGATTATGCAATTGGTTTTCATACCGCATTATGGGTCGCGACCGAGGCGCTTGATAAGTTGCACACAACCGCCGAGTCGCACCATAGGATTATGGTAGTCGAGGTCATGGGCCGTGACGCGGGTCACGTTGCACTGCTTGCGGGTATCGCGGGCGGCGCCGACATGATTCTCGTTCCGGAACATGATTTTAATGTTGACGATGTTATAGATAGGATTAAAAAGCGCCGCCAAAGGGGAAAAACCTTTAGTATCATCGTGGTTGCAGAAGGCGCTAAGCCTGCAGGCCGCCAGGTGGTTGTGAGTGAAAAGACCGATGCCTTCGGACATGTTCGCCTCGGCGGCATCGGCGAGTATCTCGCAAGCGTTATCGAAGAGAAGACCGGTCTCGAGACCAGGTTCATGAACCTCGGACACTTGCAGAGAGGCGGAGACGCAACCCCGTTTGACCGCTTGATCTCCACCGAATTCGGTGTAGCGGCGGTTGAGCTGATAGAGAAGGGTGAGTTCGATCGTATGACCGCGTATTCATGCGGCGAAGTGACGTCAATAGCTCTTGAGGATGCGTTGAAAGTTCGGCAGATAGACGAGCGCGTGTACGAGATGTCGAAACTTTTCTACTAAATGTTAACGTTTCGTTAAAGTCTAACCGTGACGCGGCCGAATAGTAGGATATAGCACAAGCTAACGAGTGGCGAACTCGTTAATCATTAAAGCAACACATAAGGACGGGGACTCCGTCCTTATGTGTTTTTGTTTTAGGCCGCTTGCAGCTTCGGTGTTTCTGCTTCTAGAAAACTTAAGAAACGCCTGGTTTCATCAGATGGCGCCCGCACCGAATTATAAATCACGTAGAGGTTGCCCATGAGCGGGGAGATATCCTTAATCTTTAGCTCTTTAATCCTGCCGAGCTCGAGTGCATCGCTCGCTGATTTTCTTAATACGAAGCTCAAACCCGAGCCGCTTTCTACGGCTTTGATTATCGCAGGGTTGGTATCCAGCTCGGCAACGATATTAAGGTTCTCAAAGGTTATGCCGTGTGTGGCTAAGAACTCACGGTACCACATCCGGGTAGCCGAGCCGGCCTCGCGGATGATAAAGTCCTGGCCCCTAAGATCTTCAAGGGCAACTTGCCCTTTATTTGCCAAGGGGTGCTGCGGTGGACAAATCAGGATGAGCTCATCGAATTTGTTTAAGAATGTCTCGGCCGTCACGCTATCGTTCTCAAACGACATGCCGATAACGCCTGCATGTAGGTCGCCGTTTAACACCTGCTCGAATACTTGTGAGCTATCGGAGATACCGACCTTAAGCTCAATATCCGGGTTTTGCCGTTCCCAATCAGCGATTAGTTGGGGTAACAAAAATTCACCGGTATAGCTGCTCGCACCGACGTTGACGATGTTTTTCATACGTGTCCTCCTTTTCTTGCTGCATGCAGTAGCACCAAGTTTGTTCCCGCACGCGCGAAGGACAAACACGCGTGGTATAGCCTTATCAGCTTAGATAGGCTTCAAGCCGGCGGCAGGCTTCTGTAATGTTATCAAGCGAGTTGGCGTAGGAGAAACGCAGGTATCCTTCGGCGTTACTGCCAAAATCAATACCGGGGGTAAGGGCAACGTGTGCGTGCTCGAGGATATCGAACGCGAGCTTATATGAATCGGCGCCAAAGCGTTTTGCGTTAGCCAGCATATAGAATGCGCCGGTCGGTTCAACGGTAATGCCGAAGCCCAGTTCGCGCAGGCGGGGGATAAGGTAGCGGCGGCGCTCATCATACGTGGCCACCATGCGGGCAATGTCATCGGCGGTTTCAGTAAGGGCTGCGATACCCGCCCATTGCACAAAGCTGTTAGCCGAGATAAACAGGTTTTGCTGGATCTTTTGCATCGGGCGCACGAACGCTTTTGGGGCAATAGCATAGCCCAGGCGCCAGCCGGTCATTGCATAGAGTTTGGAGAATCCGTTTAGCACAAACGCATTATCGGTGAACTCGAGAATCGAGTGTTCGGCACCCTCGTAGGTAAGGCCGTGGTATATCTCGTCCGAAATAATATACAATCCGCTCTTTGCCGTGTCCGCTAAATCGGCGATCTCGCGCATAATGTTTTGTGAGAATATATTGCCGGTCGGATTAGAAGGCGAGTTAATCATAATCGCCTTCGTATCTTCGGTCAGCGCTTTCTTGATATCATCGGGGCGATACTGGAAACCATCTTCCTCATAGACGTTAACAAACGCCGGTTGCCCTTCGGCAAAGCGGACAAAATTGGGGTAGCAGGCGTAGCCCGGGTTGGAGAGAATGACGTTGTCGCCGGCGTTGAGAAGTGCGGCAAAAACGAGAAGCATTGCAGGTGAGGTCCCCGACGTTACAATTACCTGGTCAGGAGAAAGCTCAACGCCGTATTTGACATGGTAGTGCTCTACGATTGCTTCGCGAAGCTCAAGAAGACCCAGGCTGTGAGTATATTGCGTTTTGTCTTCGAGGATCGCTTTGCAGCCGGCATCTTTAATGGCTTGCGGTGTCGCAAAATCCGGCTCTCCGACTTCCATGTGAATGATATGCGCTCCCCGGCGTTCCATTTCTTGGGCTTTCTCAAGCACTTCCATAACAATAAACGGAGGCATGTCGAGAGCTTTTCGAGATATCATTTGCGACTCCTTGCCTGGTAAAATACTTGTCTCTCAATTGTAGCCGTATGCGACTCTATATTCCAGACACGGGCGCTCTTTACGCGTAAGCAGACATGTTTCGGCGTCGTGGGTAAATACTAAATGTGATCTTTTTGAGGGAGGTGAAAACTATGGCAATGCGCAGAAGTAGTCCCTGGCAGGACCTTACGAGACTGCAGGATGAATTTAGCAGAATGCTCTCACGCACATTTGGCCCGGCAGCGGTGATGGACGTCTGGATGCCGGCAACCGATGTTTATGAAAAAGACGACAAGTACTACGTGACGATGGATTTGCCGGATGTGAACCCGGATGATATCGAGATCTCCGTCACCGATAGTACGCTGAGGGTTCGGGGAGAGCGTAAGCACGTACAGGAAGTAAAGGAAGAAAATTACCGAAGAAGCGAGCGTTTCTACGGCACGTTCGAGAGGATAATCGAGTTACCGGAACCGGTGAAATCGGAAGATATCGAGGCGACCTATAAAAACGGTATGCTGGAGATCGTTTTGCCGAAGGCTGAGGAGAAGAAAGCGCAGGAGGTAAAGATTAAGACCGCGTAAACTAATTTGAACTTCGTATAGAAACAGGGGGGCTCTTCGGGGCCCCACTCGCTCAAGCTATTGTGGCAACCGAGCCGAGCCCGCGTTTCTTCACGACCTCGATACGGGTAGGGAAGAGTTCTTTAAGGTCGTCAAGGTGCGTCACGATAATTATCTTCTTGAAGTCGTCTTGAATAGCGCTTATCGCCTCAATGAGGCGCTCCTTTCCCTCTTCATCCTGTGTGCCGAAGCCTTCATCGACAACCAGGGTTTCAAGGCGGGCGCCGGAGCGGCGCGACAAGAGTTTCGACAGGGCGATGCGAACAGCAAAGTTAATCCTGAACGCTTCGCCGCCGGAGAAGAGCTCGTATTTACGTTCGCCCAGTTCGCCGTCGGTGATAATGAGGTCGAGAGTCTCGATAACCCCACCGGTTCGCTGGTCTTTTTGTGTTACGAACCGCAGGCTCATCTGCCCGTCGGTAAGCCGGTGCAGAAGCTCGTTAGCCTCTTCTTCAATTTCGGGGATCGTGTTTTCGATGATAAGAGCCTGAATGCCTTTCTTGCTGAAGGCGAACGCAAGCCGGTCGTATATTTCGGCCTCTTTTGCGGCAGCTTTGCGCGTCTTAACCAGATCCTTCTTTCGTTTGGTAAGCGCGGTGCATGTGTCTATCTTTGCCTGGATTGCGGAACATTTTTGCAATACGGCTGCTTCGAGTTTCTTTGTGTCCGCAAGCTCGGCTTCGCGCTGCTCGATCTCGCGGACGATACCCGCCAATGCGGCGATATCCTGCTCAAGAGATACAATCTTTTGGGCCGAGACGGCGATTGTCGTGAGTTTTGACTCTTTTTGTGATGAGAGCGTGCCGATGGTGACCTGCGTCATCTGCATGGCGGTTTTTGCGTTTTCGAGGTTTGCCCGCAGCGATTCGTAGATAAGCAGCTCCTTGAGCCGCACTTTCACCTTATTGTGCGCATCAACTGAATAACCGGTAGCTCGCATCTCTAAACCCAACCGCTGTAATTCCGAGTGCTCGGCTTGCGCATATGCCTGCTGCGTGATTTGCAAGTTAAGCTCGGTTAGCTTATTATTAATTGCGCTGATTTCCTGCGCTGCTTTCTCAAGCGCCTGCAATTTCTCCACGAGACGGCCTTCTTTTACTTGCAGGCCGCTCTTTCCCCGAGCCTTTTCGCTCAGCGCGGTGCCGGCTGCTTTTAGGGCTTCAAGATCCCTGGTTATTCGTTCGATCTCGCGCTGTGCGGCCTCACGCTCGTTCGCAATCTTTGCGGCGGCTTGGGACATATCGGCGGCAAGCGCCGTTCGCTCTTTTTGATCAAGCGGCTTCTTGCATAGCGGACACGAATCGCCATCGCTGAAGAGGCTGCGGCGCTGCGCCTCTTCAGCGTAATGTGCCGCGAGGGCTTGAGCCGTTGCCTCGGCCGCCGCCTTTTTTTGCTGCAGTTCGGTGTACGCCGCGCGTTTTTCTTCAAGCTCGCGTTCTATCTGAGCAAACTGCGCTAATCCCGCTTTGTTTGCGGCGAGCTCGGCCTCAAGCATGGCTTTTTGCGCACACTCTTTTTCAAGCGCCGTTTTGCGCGACGTTAAGTGTTTGAGCTCTGCGTCGAGCGTACTCTTTATCGTGGCGAGCGCTGTTTTTACCAAGTTTGCCTTGGCCTCAAGCGCGCCGTACTGCTGGCCGGCGGAAGCCAGCTTCTCCTCGCGGGCGCGCAGCCCCACAAGCTCATCGTAACCCGCGCTGATTTCACCCTCACGCTCGATAAGCGACTGCGCTTTCCGTACGCTCTCATTAAGAGCAATAAGCTGCATGTCGAGCGTTTTGACGTCTAACTCGATCCGTGCATTTTCCTCTTTAAGCCCGCTTAGCTGCGATGACTTTAGGCCAAAGACGGCTTTTTTACCGTGAAGCTGCGTCAGGGCTGTTTCGCACGACGCAATATCGCTTTGTATACCGGAAAGTTCGGCGGAAACCACCTCGAGTTCTTGCTTGTATGCCGGGAGCTGATCCAATTCCTGGTCAATGAAAGCGATTCGATTATCGATATCCTTAACGCTGTCATTTTGTCCCTTACGTTTTTCCCGCGCCAGCTCTTCAAGCTCATCGTAGATAGAGAGGCCGAGAATTTCAGAGAGGATTTCTTTGCGCTCGTTTGCGCTTTTCGTCATAAAAGTATCCGCCCGCCCTTGCACGACGAACGCCGAGTTGACGAAGGTTTCGTAATCCATTCTGAGCGCGCGGTTTATTGCATCTTGCGTCGCGTTGATTGTTTCGCCTGTCAATGAGCGCGGTACGCCGTTATCGAATACTTGAAACTCGAGGCGCGACTGGCCGGTTTTGCCTTTGCGTGAGCGCGAACGGATAACCCGGTAGCGCTGGCCCTCAAGATCAAAGGTAAACTCGACCTGCATGTGCGCCTCTTTGTGGTGGATGAGGTCATCGGTACCGGTACCGCGTTTATCGACGCCGCGGGCCCGGCCCCAGGTCGCCCAGGTGATGGCATCGAGCAATGAACTCTTGCCGTGGCCGTTAGGCCCGCAGAGCACCGCAGTATGTATGGATGAGAAGCTCAGCGGCTCATCCATACGTTTATAGCTCATAAAATTAGTAAGATTCAACTCGACTGGAATCAATTCAAACCTCGCGCTTGCAGCTCTTCGATGAGCCTTTGCCCGTATTGCAAGAGTTCATCTTGGCGTTCGCGCAAATCATCGCGTGTCTTTAAAAATTCGGCAAGCGCCCGCCCCGGGGTTTGCGACTCGGTCAGGTGCGGGTTTCTCACGCGCGCCGCTTCACCGATCGCTTCAACCGTTACGTGGGCGACATAGTGGGCGTCTGCGAGTGCGCCGATGATCTCATCCTTGCGGATCTGATCCTTAAGCTGCGCGGGCACCTTCACACGCACGCGCACTACGCTTTCGGCAAGCGTTTCGCCTTCAAGACGCTTGCACACCTCTGCGGTCGGGTCGTCGGTCGCACACTCGACATCAATCGTAACAAAGCGCCGTGCAGGTGTAGGCATGAATTCATATGTGGTCGCTCTTCGTACCAGGCGCACCAGGCAAAAGCCCTTGTCTTCGCGCTCCTCGCCAAAATCCACCCTATCGATGCTTCCCGAATACACCAGGTGCGGGTATGCGCCGTTGCTCAAATCCTGAAATTTATGGATATGGCCCATCGCCACGTAATCGAATTCGGGCCGCTGCAGCGTGCTCGGGAGCACCGTCATCTCGCTTCCCATGAGAATACTGCGCCCCTCATTGCCGATTTTTGCGGTTGATATGCTGGCATGCGTTGCCAGAATGGCAGGTACATCCGGCTTTTCCGCAACCTGTGCGGCGAGATCGGCTACAAAGTTTTCGATCATCAGCACCATGAGGTCGTTTAACTCGGTGAGTGTTTTGTTTTTATACTCAGGATGCGTATCTTTAATGCTTGCGATAAGTTTGCTTCGCGAAAAGTGGGGGAGCGCCGCAACCTGAACGGGCCCCTGCTTTGTTTCAATCAAGAACACTTCGGGTGAGCGGGCGACGTATACGCCGTCGATATCGAGCACGTCGTAAATCGCCATCGAGTGCGCTTGCTTATCGAGATTGGGCAGGTCATGGTTGCCAACAAGTAAAAATACTTTTATATCGTGCCTGGTTAAACGGCGTATTGCCCGCGCAAATTCACGCTGTAATGTAGGGTTCGGCTTTTGGTTGCGAAACGCGTCGCCGGAAAACACGACGAGTGCCACATCGCGCTCGATCGCGCTATCGATGAGGAAATTAAGCGAGCGTAAGAAATCGATGACGCGCTGATTGAGGCCGGTTTTTGCATCAACGCGGCCGTAGTTTTCCATCCCCAAGTGAAGGTCGGCAAAATGAATGACTCTAATCGAAGATACTTTAGTCGAAGACAATTTCGTCATCGCCAAACACCTTCGATTTAAGATCGTCGACCGACTTTCGCCGCTCGATTTCATCTAAAATTATGCCGGAGCCGAGTGAAAGCTCCCGGCAGAAGTCTCCGTAATCTTTTGCGTCGATGACCACCGGCATCGGCATGGCATAACCGGTGAGCAAAAACTGCCGGGCTTCTAAGTTGTTTATCAGCACTTTCAACGTGCTCTGGCTGGGAAGACCGGTTAACACGGCGTTTATGTCGCGCTCGTCGCCTAAATCGCCGACGATACGTGTACCGACCTGGCTTAACACCTCGTCGTCGATGCCGCTGGGGCGCTGATCGATCAATAACAACACCATATTGTATTTGCGCATCTCACGGGCGACCGTTCCGAAAATCGTCTGGCGGGCAACGGACGGGTCGAGGAACTTGTGTGCTTCTTCAATTGTTACGATGAGCGGTTTCGGCCCGTCGGCGCCTTCGGCGCGCGCAAGGTCGGTTGTGTCGACATACAGCTTATGAAGCCGGCGCGTTATAATATTTGCGACTAAGATATAGGCGAGCATCGAGTTATAGCGGCCGAATTGCAGTACCGTGTGCCTTCCGGCTTGTATCTCGTTCATGATGCGCTCGACCGTATCGTCGGCCACGCTCTCTTTAATAAAGGGCAGTTTCTTCAAACGGCTTAAGCACCGGTGCAGCTTTTGCAGCGCCCCTTCGTGCACGCCGGTACTCTCCACGACGTCCGGGAATTCTTCGGTATCCATTTTTATAAAACGGGCGAGCCACTTGTCTTCGCCCCACCGGTCGGCAAGCCGGTACATCGTTTCGATACCGGCAGTCGTTATGCCCAGCTCACTGGCGGCAAGTTCCAGATCGGCGATCTCAATCACCGAGTAGGGGATTTGCACATCGTAGTCCGGGCGGATGCGCCGATACAGCGGTGAGTTCGCATCTACGGTAAAAATCGCGATTTTACCGCCCAGAAGCTGCTTCAAGCTCGGGTCGTCGATACCGGACTCACTGGTCGCGCTCCAGCCGTACTCACCGTGCATGTCGAAGACCAGATTGATCGCCATATCGCTTTGTATCAAATGCCCGAGTACCATGCGGGCGAGCACGCTCTTGCCTGAGCCGCTCTTGCCGAATATGGCGCTCGTTCGTTTTACGAATTTATCAAGATTGAGACAGACCGGCACATCCATAAAGATCGGGGAGCCGATCTCCGGGTTGGTCGGGCTTGGTTCGCCGAAAATGAGTGCGACGTCTTCGGCCCCGGCTTCACAGACGGGGGAGAAGTGCGGCGGCACCGTGGTTGAGGGACGCGGCCGGTCATCTTCCGCCGGGTCTTGCGCCGTCACCAACATCGGCTGTACCGAGAGCTTGTAAAAAGTATTAATGCCGGCATGCACGAGCTGCGCAAACTCGCCATGCGGCGGGTTAAGCAGAATATCCTCATTTGTCGCCTCAAGCGATACGTCTTTGAGAAGACAAAAGAACTTGTTCTGTTTGCCGTCGATAACGACGAGCCTTCCGACCGATATCCCCTCGACGTTTATGTCTTCGGCGAGCTTCGCCTCGAGCCCGGCAAGAAGCGAGCCGCCGATTATGCTTGCGATTCTTTGTCTCTTATCTGACATCGCTGATTCTCCTGATTATGCTTCGCGCCTTCTCGTATTCGTCTTTTAAGAGCTGCGCGATCTCTTGCCCGGCACGCACTAAAAATGCCTGGTCGCAGTCACGCTCGTTATACGCCAGGCGAATCGATGCGGCGGCCAGTTCTTCGAGCGGCAAGCCCGGCAGGGCATTGATGCTGCGGATAAACTCCAGGTCTTCGGTGAGATCGAGTACTTCATTTTTCTCGCAGGGGTAGACGAAGCTGTGAATTCGCGGCGGGAACGGCGGCAAATATGCCCTCGTAAAACCATCGTTAAAGCCGATGATCGCCGCCTCGAACTCGACCGTTAAAAACTCGGCGATCTCAGGGCGGTACCGCAGCAGCTCATCGCGTGGGATACCGTACGCCATCGGGCGCCTGCCCGGATCAATGCTGGTCTCATATACGTTATAGACGAGCCCGTAAATATCCGTGCCCTGGCTTTCCGCCTTTACGAAGCTGCCGAAATACGGCGGGTTGGTAAGGGAGTCGCTTTGTGCTCTAAATCTGGTCGTATAGACCTCGATAATTTCCCCGATCCGATCGGCCATTTATATAAAGCCTCCCTTTTTACGAATAGCTTTGCGTGACTCCGCCGCAGAAGTACCCTGTTTTATTAATGCTCTCATAACGAGACGCTCAAATGAAGCTTTGTCGGTTGTCTTAACAACAGCCTGCTCGTGCGCCTCGGCAACCGCTATCGGGTAACCCATGCCTTTTTCCGCCTGGTCGAGACATACGCTATGGACAAGCATGAGCGCATCTTTATCGTGCGCTACCCAGCCCGGCACCTCGACCCGCGCAATTTCTTTTCCGACGTTAACGTAGAAAAAGTATACGCGCTGGTCACCATACGCTTGCAGTATGTCAGAGATGCTGCCGAAAAGCGAGGACCGTTCACCCGGTTTGAGTAAACGGCGAAACAAAGCTGCGTCGGTAATCCCATTTATCTTATCACAAGGGGGATATTCATCAAGGACAGAGCCCTTGTAGGGGCATCTGTCGCAGTTAACCGGCTCGATCGGACAAATATGCACTTTTAGTGCATTTATCACATCGGCGCTTCCCGGCAAACTGATGTATCCGGCGACAGGAAGCGCACTGTCGCACGCCGTATTTATAAGCTGCATAAAAGCGAGGAACGATTGTTGTTTGAGATCAGCGGTTCCTAAACTGGTGATACTTTTGGGGTCGGTCTCAAGCATCCAGAGTATCAGCGTACCATCGACCAGAGCGACCGCCGGCTTGTTCTCACACGAGGAGATCATATCCCCTAAGACTTCTACTTCCATTTTCTGTCGGAGTGCTGCGAGCACAGGGCCGGACACATCGCGCTCTTTACCGCCGAATCGACGAATCGTATCCTTCTCTTCAAAAAATAACGTTGGTTCGCTATCTAACCGGTAACCATGGAACCCGCCGTAGCCTATCTCGACGCTCCCAATATTAATAAGGAAGGCAGGCGTTGGGCCGTGCCGGTCGGGGCTTATCTGCGAGCCGTCCGTCGACAATACGGTATATGTTTCCGGACGGGGAAGAGGGGAATGCACCTCAAACGGGTTTTCATCGGTTAATTCGGCGACCAGCCACGAGGTCTTTGCATTTTCAATCTTTCTCTTGAAAGCCACAACATCCGCAGAGGCAAGGCCAACCTGATCTTCGGCGGCATGCAGGGCCGACGCCAAGCTCTGCGCCCGGTTGCGCTGGTACGAGCCGAGTGCTGCTATTTGCTCGTAAAGTTTGTTCAAGTTTAGCACGCTCATCTACCCCCAAACAGCCGTTCGGTGTTATTGTATCAAAAGGATCGGGGATTGAATAGATGCAGCGCTCATGGTCTCGCAACAAAGTCTATAATCTGTAATAATAAGTGGCACGTGAATACGACCTCATAAAAGAAGGGTGTAGTGTGGACAGGATCGAGCAAGGACTGGTAACCGCATACAAAGCGAACAGCCGTGACTTAGCGTTTATTGCAAAGGGGCTGCTCGACGCTGCGGGCATTCCGTATTCGATTGTCGGGGATGGCTTCAGAAGCCTCGAAGGATACAGCATTTTCGGCGATATGAATATCGGCATCAGGCCGTACCTGATCCGGGTACTCGAAGAGGACGAATCCCGCGCATGCGAAGCGCTGCGCCCGCTTCTCGAAACCACCGAACCTATAGATGAAGAAACCCTCGCAAAGCTTGCCGAAGAGGCAGGCAAAGAGACTAACGATTAGCCCTTACTAACCAAGCATTTCCGTACACTACGACTATTTGACTACTAATGCATACCATAGTATTGTAGGAAGAGGTCACCGGTATATAACATAGGGAGGGGTTGCACGTGGTCGGAGTTGGCCCAACAGAGCTCGGCGTACTTTTTATCATGGTCATTTTCAGTCTCATCCCGCTTGCTATTACCATCTGGCTTATCATCAGCATCCAGGCGATTAAGAAAAGCCTTAAGAACATCGAGCATAGCATTGAGGGCAGGAGCAGCCGGTAGGAAGCCAGCTAACCACCGGCCGTGTCGGTCGTTTTAGATGCGGTACGTATGTTGTAATTCCTTAATAAATTCGACAGCCGCCTTTTTTTGTTCAGCGGTAAGCTTGGCAAATTCCGATGGTATTTCCGCAGCCGTTTCGTCGAGGATGAAATCGGCGATCTCAGGGTCGGTATTGATTTTATCTTTAGCTTTATATTCCCGGTATTCCTTGAAGTAAGAAGGGTCGGTATCAAGCCCTTTCGCTAGAACCTCAATGTTATCTTTGGTTGGTTTTGCTTTACCGGATGCCAGGTTATGAATATACGTCGCCGATAGCTTAAAATCGATTTCTTTTGCCAGGCCAGGAAAGCTTATGCCCTGCACCTGCATACGTTCGCGTAACGCCTCGGCGAAATCTTGGCGAGTCCGGTTGTTCAGTGCCTCTTTATTCATACGGTAATTATACGCTTTAAGTGGTAACTGTTGACAACATATATTGACAACGGCCCGGAATATAATTAACCTTTCACTAAAAGGTTAATACGAAGGAGCTATTCGTGGCCGTTTATGCAACAAAGCTCGAAAAGATATTAAGCGAACGAAATATCAGACAAAACGCGCTTGCAAAACGTATCGGTGTTGACCGAAGTCTTATGAATAAATGGGTGAAGGGCAAGCATGTTCCGTCGGTATATTTCATGACCAAAATCGCTCGTGAATTACGCCTGAGTGAGCAAGAAATATTTTTTGACCCTGCATTTTGCTCAACTAAAGGATTAAGCGAAGGAAAACGTATTACATAATGGACTACTTGAATTGAGGTGGGTGGAAATAAAGTTGGAACGTTTGAAGCAATGGGCAGAAAAAGGGATAGATCGGTTAGGCATAGTTTTGTTCGGCGGCGACAGCCAAGCTGTGGCTCTGGGCAATGTCGCTTTAGGTAAACGGCTCAGTTTATCTGACCGTATGTTGCTTGCTCAATATTGCAAATTACAGAGAATGTTTGAGCGAGAGACCGACCAAATGCGTAAAGACATCATCGTCGATGATCTGGTAGAGATCGAGATGGAGCTACGCAAGCGAAGCATACTAGGGGATATTCACGATTAGGGAGTACATGGCGCAGCGCGATGAAAAAGGCCGCTTGCCTAAAGCGGCCTTCCACCGCCTTCACTAGATACAACGCATTTATGCTGCGAGTTGTAGAGCTTTTGCTTCAACTCGCCTCTCGATCTGAATCGGTCTCTTGTTGAGCGCAGCTAAGGTAAGAACCCCCCCCGACCATGATATCGTTAGATAAGTGGCATTCCTGAATTTCACTCTCCGGGATATATGCGAAAATGTTGATTGTTTGGTATTATCTTGATTTGTGGGTATACGGAAGGGCTCTTATTACGCCATGCGCTTTCTTCGTATGTTACTGAAAACATACCGTGCAAAAATACTCAAATCAGTTGCCTTATTATTGTAGGGTTTTTGCGAAAAAGTGTCGAAACTATAAGGGTTGGCATTATACGTGCCCTCAAGCACTAATACTACGGCTATATTACCTGGCGTAAAATAGTAAGATAGTAGCAGATAAGATGTATCGCAGATTTTCTTGATGTGTAACAGAGTAGAATTATTCATAGCAGTTATTGAAGCTTTTGGAGGAGAACATTAACATCTTAATGCTGGGGTGGGAACTACCCCCATACCATTCAGGCGGTCTAGGGCGGGCATGCGAAGGCATGACCAAGGGTCTTGCACGCTCGGGCGTCGACGTGTCGTTTGTGCTACCAAAGATGTTTCCCGGCGCGCAATACGACTGGATGAACGTGCACGATGCTAGCGCGTCTGCATTCGACAACCTTGGAGAAGAACTCTTCAGTGATGAAACATGTATGCAATATCTTACGCGGCATCAGTGCGCGCTCGTGCGCGGCTACCTGCCGAATTTGAGTTCCCGCTCAGAGACGTTTTGCAGCGAGTGTTTTCACCGTATCAACAAAGGCGATGATCTCTCACACATAAGCCTCTATTCAAGAGGCGTGTTTGAGGTGGCTAAGCGGCTTAACTTCGAGGCGGTGCACGGGCATGATTGGATGACATACCATGCTGCGGTGCTCGCGCGTAAAGTCGCGGCAGCGCGCGGCAAGCGCGTGCCGTTTATCGCGCATGTTCACGCCACCGAAATCGATCGCCATGACGGGCAACGAATCTATAACATCGAGAAACAGGGGATGCAGGCGGCCGACCGCGTCGTCGCCGTAAGCAACTACACCAAATCGATGGTCATCAAACACTACGGCGTGAGCGCCGATAAAATCAGCGTCGTTCATAACGGCATCGAGCCCCGCACGATCCGGCGCTATCCTCGCCACGTCCTGAAGCGTCGCTACAAACTCGTTCTCTTCATTGGAAGGATTACCTACCAAAAAGGTCCTGATTACTATGTGCGGGTCGCAAAAAAGGTAACCGACCAATACAAAAATGTGAAATTCTTGATGATCGGCGCCGGCGATATGCAAGCGGCGATGGTTGAAATGGCTGCTCGTGAAAGGCTTACCGGCAAGCTTTTATTTAGCTCGTGGCTCAAAGACGACCAAATGGATGCAGCGTATCAGCTGGCTGATGTGTTCGTTATGCCATCGGTATCCGAACCGTTTGGCATAGTACCGCTTGAGGCTATACAAAACGGAACACCTGTTGTAGTCTCGAAGAACGCCGGAGTTATTGAGGTTGTGCGTAACTGCATCCCGGTCGATTTCTGGGATATTGACAAAATGTCGTCTGCAATTGTCGCACTGTTGCAAAACGAGCGGTTTGCGCGCACGATGGTAACCCGCGCTCAAGAGGAAGTGCGTGGTCTTACCTGGGATCTGGCGGCAAGCAAGCTGGTCGATGTTTACCGGGATTCGGCACAGGAGGTAGCTCATGCCTAGTGTATGTCTCTATTTTCACGTACACCAGCCGACACGATTAAAGCGCTACAACATCTTCGATATTGGAGCCGATCGTGACTATTTCGACGATAAGCAGAATGCAAGCATTATGCACAAAGTTGCTGAAAAGTGCTACTACCCGGCAAACAGTCTCATCTTAGAGCTTATCGAGCGCTTTGAAGGTAAATTCAAGGTTAGCTATTCGGTCTCCGGCGCTTTTCTCGATCAAGCGATGGAATTTGAGCCGGGGCTTATCGATAGTTTTTACCGGCTATCAAAAACCGGGTGTGTCGAGTTCCTGAGTGAGACCTATTACCACTCGCTTGCCTCGTTGTACTCGGAAGAAGAAATGTTCGAGCAAGTAATGGATCACATGCTCCTCATCGCACGGCTCTTTGGCCAGGTGCCGAATGTTTTCAGGAACACAGAGCTTGTATATTTCGATAATTTGCCCGAGCTTGTGAAACGTTTCCATTTTAAAGCAATTCTTGCCGAAGGATGGGATGGGGTACTCGGATGGCGAAGCCCGAATTACGTGTACCAGGCACAAGGCTCAAATGCCAAGCTTTTGTTAAAGAATTACCGGCTTTCAGACGATATCGCTTTTAGGTTCTCTAATCGCGCCTGGAGCGATTGGCCGCTTACAGCAGACAAGTTCGCACAATGGGTGCATAGGGTAAACGGCAACGGCCAAGTCATAAATCTCTTCATGGATTACGAGACGCTTGGCGAGCACCAGTGGTCGGATACCGGTATTTTTGAGTTCTTGAAGCATATGCCGGCGGCGATTTTAGGCCACCCGGATATGGACTTCGTTACTGTGTCCGAGGAAGCGGACCGGAATAATTCGGTTGCCGAACTATCAATGCCGCAGCCGGTTTCATGGGCTGATACCGAGCGGGACCTTTCAGCGTGGCTCGGCAATGAAATGCAGAGAACAGCGCTTGATGCGCTTTACGCACTTGAAGAGAGCGTAAAAGAAACAAACGATCTTGACCTTTTGAAAACATGGCGCCAGATGCAGACGTCGGATCATTTTTACTATATGTGCACGAAGTGGTTTAGTGATGGCGATGTACACAAGTACTTTAATGCATACGATCGCCCGCATGACGCCTACATATATTTCACGAACGCGTTAGCCGATTTTAATGAGCGCGTTCTTGATAATCTAGAAGTCGCAAAACTTGCGAGCACGCGCAGGGAGGCGCCTCGCATAGTATTTGAAACAACCGTACCCGATATCGAGGTACCTGTGCCCGGTGTAGAGATACCGCCTGGGGTGGAATTACCAATTGTAGCAGCACCGCATCCAGGCCCAGCGGGCCAAGCTTAATCGTAGTTGGAGGACTAACATGAGCGAAAAACCGTATCTATTTGAAGTATCTTGGGAAGTAGCAAACAAAGTGGGCGGTATTTACACCGTTCTTGAGTCCAAGTCAGCGCTTGTTAAGGAGGAGTACGGCGATCACTACTTTTTCGTTGGCCCATATTTGCCAGGGAAATCTGATAGCCAGTTTATTCCGAAACCGATGCCGACATTCCTAGCGAATGCTCAAAAAGATCTCGCACCTGAAGGGATTCAATTCCACTACGGCACATGGCTCCTCGATTCAGAGCCGCAGGTCATTCTTGTAGAGTTTATGCATGAGCTCAACAATATCGGCCAGTTTAAATCAGAGCTGTGGAATACCTACTGGGTAGACTCACTGTTCTCAGCGTATGATTTTGATGAGCCGGTTGCGTTCTCATGGGCCGTCGGCAAACTGCTCGAGTCGATCAAACGTGTCGGTTTAAAGAAAGATAAGGTCATCGTGCATGCGCACGAATGGCTGACCGGCGCAGTTGTTTTATACTTAAAACACACAGGACTCGACTTCTCGACTATCTTTACAACACACGCGACCTTCTTAGGCCGCTGTCTCGCATCGTCCGGAATCAACTTCTATGCCGATATCAACAGCATCGATGCCGACGCCAAAGCTGCCGAAATCGGCATTATGGCAAAGCACAGCCTGGAGAAAGCCACCGCGATTCACGTAGATGTCTTAACGACGGTGTCTGAGATCACGGGCAAAGAAGCCGAAGCTTTCTATGGCAGAAAACCGGATGTTATCTTGCCGAACGGTTTGAATATGACTTCATTCCCGGGTGCGCAAGATATCACCGTACACCATCGCGATTACAGGAAGTTCCTGCGCATGTTCACGCAGTACTATTTCTTCCCGCACTATACCTTCGACCTTGAAAACACGCTCTACTACTTTATTCTTGGTCGTTACGAGATGCGCTGTAAAGGAATCGACCTCTTTATCGATGCGCTGGCAGATCTTAACCAGAAGCTTAAAGCGAAGAAGAGCGATAAGACTATCGTTGCGCTCTTCTGCATACCAGCAGGCAGCTCCGGTGTAAAAGACCAATTGATCGAGAGCAAATCGATCCATCAGAGCATCAGGCAGACCGTCCACCATCACCAAGACGATATATTCGAGCGTATCGTGCGCGCGTATCTCGGCGAGCACGAATTCGATCTCGAGTGGCTGCTCAGCAAAGACTTTATTGATAAAGCGGTCGCAAACCAGCGCAGGTTCAAACGCATGGGCAGACCGCCGCTCGTCACGCACGATCTCTTTAACGAAGACGGCGACGAGATAATCAATATGTTCAAACGCAAAGGGCTCCTCAATGCAGAGGAAGACAAGGTTAAAGTCGTGTTCTATCCGACATACCTATCCGGTGGTGACGGGTTGCTCAACCTGCAGTTCTACAACGTTATGGCCGGCTCACACTTCGGCGTATTCCCATCGTTCTACGAGCCGTGGGGCTATACACCGCTCGAAGCAGGCGCACTCGGCGTTGCATCGGTCACGACCGATCTCTCCGGTTACGGGCTTGCTTTGAAAGAGGCCGGTTTAGTGAAGAAAAAACTTCCAGGCACCTATGTCATCAGCCGTAGCGCGTTTGACTACGATAGCGAGAAGGAAGAACTCCTCAGGATTCTGTATGAGTATTCAACGCTCGACGGCAATGAGCGGATGGAGCTCAGGCTTAACGCTAATACACAGGCCAGGAATTATGATTGGAAAATCTTAGTCAAGTATTATTTCGAAGCGCATAGGCTTGCGCTCGCTAAGAGTAAGGTGAATGTAGCATGAGAAAGGACTATTTTCGTGACCTCTGGACGTTTGTTGCGCCGGGAAGGGCGCTCAGACCGTTCGACTCAAAAGAGGTCAATGTAAGTGATAGCTCGGGGTGCTTTTTCTGCCCCGGAAACGAGCATACGACACCGCCGGAAATCGACCGTGTCGAAGGCCCGACCGGGTGGCATGTACGCGTCTTCCCAAACAAGTTCCCAATCTGTGGCGGGGAAGATATGTGCACCGAAAGCTGGGAAGTAGACTCGTCGCACGGTCATCATGAGGTCATCGTGGAGACGCCTGATCACTACCAGAAGCTATCCGACATATCGGTCGAGAATATGATAGATACGCTCAAGATGTACCGCGAGCGCATCAACGCCCTCGAAAAAGATGACGCCGTCGGGTACGTTTCGGTCTTCAAAAACCAGGGGCGGGAAGCAGGCGCGTCGCTCGACCACTCGCATACGCAGATTCTGGCGGTAAGCCAGGTACCCAACTTCATCAGCGAGAAGATTGAGCACAGCAGTGAGGATGATTGTATCTATTGCAAGATCGCCGACACAGAGCGCATCTCGCAGCGCCTAGTATGCGTCAACAACTCATTTGTCGCGTTTTGCGCATTCGCGCCGCGCTATACACACGAGCTTTGGATTGTCGCCCGTGAGCACGTGCGCAATCTAAACGACATCTCGGACGAGGCTATGGCGGACCTGGCGGCAATACTGCTGCGGTCGCTGCGCGTGGTTGAGAAGCTAACCCCGAATTACAATATGATGATCAACTATGGGCCAAGGGGCGCAGACTTCCATTTCCATATTGAAATCGCACCGCGCATTCCGCATCAGGTAAAAGCAGGGTTCGAGCTCGGCACGAATTATGCTGTTATAACGACGACTCCCGAAGAATCAGCCGCGTTTTACAGGGAGAACATCGGTGAATGTAACTCATATTAATGGCGAAAATGCCATTGTAAAACAAGTTTCACATGCAGTGGCGTTCATTCTGGTAAATGAACGTAAAGACTTCGCAACATTCTACGGTAACGAAGAATCCCGCTATGAGGGATTCTTCGTTGCGCATAACGACACGTTCCTAAAAACGGTTGCTCGCATAACCCGGGCAAAACCTGTTGAGGGCATCGAGCTCTACCAGGGCGTGCCCGTTGCAACCCGCTATCTACAGGGTGGGGCAACCGAGATCTACGCCACAGTCAAAAATGAGCCGGTCCTTATCTATGAAGCGCTTAAAAAGGATACAATAACGGTTCGGCTCGATATGCGCGATCAGTTCTACATCCCGAAATGGGGGCGCAACTACTGTGCGTATGAGGAAGACGATATCGTTATCGTTCGCTATAGCGATGATTGCATTACCGAGCCCGTATACCTGGCAATCGCGCACGATGGTTCGTTTGCGCTGCGCGGTGAATGGATCCCGGTCAATTACGGACGGGATCGCGAGCGAAACTCAGAGCCCGCAGAGCTTTATGAATACGTCCTCGGTAATTTTGACGCAAGCAAGCTTACCATAGCATTTGGCCTGAGCGTGGAGGAAGCGCTGGAACGGGCGAGAAAATGCCGCGAAATCTCGGGCGCGAAAGCCGTTTCAAAGAAACGTATGCGCCCAAAACAGATGAACGGCAAAGTCGATGTCGTTGCCAAAAACCTGGCTCGCAATTACGCGGTCGACGCGCTTGATGCGCTGTTTATCGATAACCGGATGCTTGCAGGCATGCCGTGGTTCACTAAAGCCTGGGTTCGTGACGAGTTAATTTCTGCGCCGGCTCTACCTAAAGAGCGGGCTCATGCCGTCGCATCCAAGCACGTTCGTGCAACCTGGGGCGGCCAATTACCGGTAATTTTCGGCGGAGCCAACAACTGTTCGGACGGTCTTGGGCTTCTGGCCTGGGCGATAATGTCTGGAAGGATTGGGCTTACCGAAGAAGAGAAGGATATGCTCGCGGAGAGGATCAAGTGTGCCATCGCAGAGCTTGAACTTGTCGAGAACGAATTCGGGTTTATTCCCTCGGGACCGCGTGAGAGCTGGATGGACAGCATCGAGCGGGTCGGTTATCCGGTAGAGACGCAAACGCTCTACGTGCGCACGTTACACCTCGCACAACTGCTCGTGCACGAAGAGAACGAGCGCTTCGAGGCGAAGAAAAAAGCCCTGATAGAGAATGTACGCAAGCATTACTTTATCGACGGCTATTTACACGATCGGCTCTACGACGAGACGATGCGCCCGAACCTTTTCCTGGCGGCGTTTTTTGCTCCCGAAATCTTAAGCAAGGACGAATGGGAGTCATGCTTCGATAAGGTACTGCCGGCGCTCTGGCTCGAGTGGGGAGGCCTCGCATCGGTTGACACGCGTCACGAGTGCTATTGCAATACCTCGGCGGGCGAGCACGATACGAGCTACCATAACGGCGACAGCTGGTTCTTCGTCAACAATATCGCAGCTCTGGTTATGCACAACATCAACGAGGCCAGATATGCAGAGTACATTGATGGGATTCTTGACGCTTCGACAAACGAGATTCTCTGGCATAACTATGCCGGCTGCCCGGGCGAGATCAGCTCAGCCAAAGCTCTTGAGTCGTGGGGGTGCGGCCTGCAAGGGTTTTCCGCCGCAGCGTATGTGTATCTAGCAGATCACGTGCCGCTCAAGCGCCGTGCGCTAAGGACTCTATTTGCAAGATCGGCCAAGTAATTAGAAGAGAATTATGTGGCAAGGGACCGAATAAATTAAACAAGTAAGGGACTATGACTGGAACGGTTATAGTCCCTTTGTTTTTAGCAGGTTCTTTACCCAATCGACGTTTTTTGCGTGAGCCAGTTTTACATTCGTGAGAATCGTTCCGTCGAGATTCGTTCCGAAGAGGTCGGCCATATTAAACCGCGCATCACTCATCTTAGCGCAATGCAGGTTTGCCCCGCTTAGGTCGGCCTCGACGAAGTTAGCCTTAACGCCGCTCACATATGAGAGATTAGCGTGGCTTAGATCGGCGTGGCTTAGATCGGCGTTGGTGAGATTAGCCCCGCTTAGGGTGGCATGGCTGAGATTGGCGCGAGTTAGGTTAGCGCCGCTCAAATTTGCCCCGCTTAGGTTGGCGAAACTTAGGTCGGCACAGCTCAGGTCAGCCTCACTGAGATAAGCCTTATGTAAGTTAGCCCTCGATAGGTTCGTTATCCGGTAGGGGAACTCCGCGCCGACCATATCGGGCTCGCCCAGATGCGCCCCTCTAAGGTCGGCGATATTAAGGTTTGCTGCACTGAAATTTGCCGCAGCCAGATTAGCGTTTCGCAAATCTGCATTATTGAGGTTGGCTTCGGTAAAATCGGCGTAGCCGAGGTTTGCTTCGCGCAGGTCAACATCGCGCAAATCGGCTTTGTGAAAGATCGCCCAGTACGCAATAATCTTGCGCATATCGCTTTTGTTCAAGTGGGCTTCAGTTAAGTTGGTGTGGTTTAAATTTGCGGCGTACATCTTCACACCACGCAGGCTCATCCCGCTGAGGTTGAGTTTGCTTAAGTTTTTTTCGCTGTAATCCTCATCGGTGCTTCGTATCTTCTTAACTTGCTCGATAGTTAAACTTGTTCTGTTCACAATGCTCTCTCCAACACAGATAACATAGGTAACGCGGGCGGCAGGCTTTTTCGTTACCCCTATTTTATCGGCAGAGCCGCACGGAACTAAAGCCTCAAGAACGGTATCACCGTTGCGCCGGAAGCTCGCCCGGGCCGGCGGGGGCTTCGCCGAGGCTCATTTCATCAAGGCGCTTAATGCGTTCCTCAATCGGTGGATGGGTGGAAAAGAGTTCAGTAACGCGCGAGCCGGTCTCACCTTCATTCTTGAGCGGGTTTACGATGAAGAGATGGGCGGTCGCCTCGTTAGCGGTTCGCAAGGTATGTTTATCGGCGGCAAGTTTGCGAAGGGCACCGGCAAGTCCGGGGGGATAACGTGTAAGCATAGCGCCTTGCGCATCGGCAAGGTACTCGCGGTTGCGCGAGATCGCGAGGCGCATTAGTTGCGCGGCAATCGGCGCAAGAATGATGAGAATCAACCCGAGGATGGCGATGATCGGCCCGGCACCTTGAGAGTCACGGCTGCGCCGCATCCCGCCCCAAAAAAAGCTCTGCCGCATCCAGGCGCTTAAAAGAAATACCGAGCCGACAAGCACCACGGCGATGGTTGAAAGCCTGATATCGTAATCGGCGATATGGCTCATCTCGTGCCCGATAACTCCTTCAAGCTCGAGCCGGTCCATCATCGAAAGAAGCCCTGCGGTCACAGCTATGGCCGAGTGCTCCGGGTCGCGCCCGGTCGCGAATGCGTTCGGCGCCCGGTCGTCGATCACATAGAGTTTGGGCATGGGGATTCCTGCGGCAATGGCAAGGCCTTCAACGGTATTGTAGAGGTATGGATACTCCGTTTTCTCGGCGCCGTGCGCACCGCTAATCGAAAGCACGATTCGGTCACTGTAGTAGTAGCTCGTCCAGCTCATAAAAATCGCTATTGCAAGCGCGACGGCAACACCCCAGTAACCAAAGTAGGTAAGCCGGCCAAAGACATAGCCGAGAAGGGCAATAAAGATTATGAAACCGACAATGAGCAGCCAAGTTATGCGTCGGTTGTGGGCAATCTCTTCATACATTTAGAACTCGACCTTCACCGGTTCGCGTGATTCCGGCTCGGCCTCGAAGTACTGACGCTCCTTGAACCCGAACATGCCGGCTACAACATTTCCGGGAAAGCTCTGGATGGCGGTATCGAACTGGTAGACGGTATCGTTATAGAATTGGCGCGCATACGCGATTTTACTTTCGGTTCCCGATAGCTCTTCCTGCAGTAAGAGAAAGTTTTGATTGGCTTTAAGCTCGGGATAGTTCTCGGCGACGGCGAACAGACTTCGCAGCGACTGCGTTAACTGATTTTCCGCCTGAGCTTGCTCGGCAACACCGCCGCCGGCCGCAACCGCTTTCGAGCGAGCTTCTGTGACGTTTTCAAACACTTGCCGTTCGTGAGACGCGTAGCCTTTGACGGTTTCGACCAGGTTGGGGATTAGATCGTGCCGGCGTTTGAGCTGCACGTCGATTTGCGACCAGGCGTTATCGATTCGGTTGCGCAGTGCGACCAAGCGGTTATAGGAACCTACAAATATCAGCGCCAGTAGCGCCGCGACTATGATGATTACAATAAGCGTGAACATAACACCATTCCTTCTTATAATCGAGGCATGCTTGCCTCTCATCCCTTTATTACAGTTATTACCCAAATAAGGAATGCGGTATGAACATACCGCGTTCGACGGATATAAAAACGTATTTCACAACGCAGCTCAAATACTAGATAAATTATATTACAACGGCAGGGCATTGTGCGAATACGCAATATCCTTGCGGGAACAGGACACTAGGCAAGCGTATGCAATTGCATGCTATATGGCAATATATTACAATATATACGAACACCAGTTCGTTGTTGAAAGGCGGTAAGGACATGTCAGATCACAAACTACCAGGGAAATTCATCAAGAAAATCCAGGGAAAAGATTTCGTATTATTCGAGGGATTACTTGAAATGGCGCACGCCGCGGGTCTTAAGCGCGTAGAGACCCAACTACTGCAGGCACCGACCAAAGACAACGGTATGCTTGCAATCGTGCGCGCTGTTATCGAGACGGAGAAAGGGATATTTTCCGCGCTCGGCGATGCTTCGCCCGAATCAGCCGAGCGGCCCATGCAGCCGCACCTTGTTAGGCTTGCCGATACCCGGGCAATCGCTCGCGCCATGCGTTTGGCGGTCAATGTCGGCATGACGGCGCTCGAAGAGATTAACACCAACGAGCCCGTTATCGGGGCCAATGGTAGCGGCAATAACAATGGTAATGGCACCGGCAAGAAACCGGCTCATAAGGAACAGAAAGAGGTCGATGAGACCATAAAATCGGAGTGGCTCGAG
Source organism: Candidatus Aquicultor sp. (assembly GCA_036504445.1). Lineage (NCBI taxonomy): Bacteria > Bacillati > Actinomycetota > Candidatus Aquicultoria > Candidatus Aquicultorales > Candidatus Aquicultoraceae > Candidatus Aquicultor > Candidatus Aquicultor sp. Next base: position 241,616 of record DASXVE010000025.1, on the reverse strand, counting down.
AGCCCCGAGGCCGTTGTTCTTTCATTTGGCAAACATGCCGATAAATCGCTCGGAGACGTCTTGGTCGAAGATCCGACGTATGTTGAGTGGCTGGCCAAAGAAGCATACGATTACGTGCTTCGTACAGCCGCAAAGAAATTGCTGGAGGCTAGCACGCCTGACGTTGATGGGTTCGATCCAACCGGCACCGAGGAAATTATCTTTTAATTAGCGCCCAGCATCCGGCGCTCTCTAGTTGGAATCAGCTCCCGTGAGACAACAAAAGCAAACATATGTTCGATATTATAATAATCTGTTCTATGGGTTTCCGCAAGTAAAAGTGCAGCGTTTATGGGCTGAATTTTGAGAAATAAACGAAACATAAAAAGATACGGCAATTGATTATAGGGCATTTAAAGCAACTGGCTAATTGTCGATACACATAATAGAAGGCTGCCCATGCAGCTTTTCTTTATGCAACTTTAATGTAGATGTGGAGGTCGCCATGCCAACCCCGTTTCTTGAAATAATGCTTCGCCTTGCGCTTGCCGTTATCCTGGGTGGCGTGATCGGTTATCAGCGAGAGATCGCTGAGAAGCCGGCGGGGCTTCGCACACACGCACTGGTTTGCCTGGGTTCGGCAATCGCCATGATCATCTCCATTGATCTACAAGCGGCTCTCGGACTGCCTCAGACCGATGTTACCCGAATCGCCGCCAGCGTGGTTACCGGCATTGGTTTCTTAGGCGGTGGTGCAATCATCCGCACGGGGAATATTGTTCGGGGGCTTACCACTGCGGCAAGCGTCTGGGTCGTATCCGGTGTCGGCTTGGCAATAGGCGGCGGCATGTACGCCGTATCCATTATCTCAACAGTATTTATACTTCTCACGCTGACAGCGCTTAAATACATCGAAGTGCGTGCAATTCCCGGGCGGGGGCTCATTCAGATGCTTGCGCTCGACAACCCACAACAGCTCGGGTACATTCTCTCCGCCCTCGGTGAGCTTGAGGTGCGGGTCGGCAACATCGAGATTGAACAACTCGAAGGCGAGGGCATGAATATAGTACAGTTAGGATTAGACATACCGGCACACGTCGATCAGAGTGAAATCATCACGCGACTTGCATGTCTAAAAGGTGTTAGTGAAATACATTGGATAACGAAACCGCTCGGCAACGGACGACCACATATATCGTAAGCTCGTGCCTCATCGGCCTTAAAACCCGCTACGATGGCAATAGTAAGCCCTGCCAAAAAGTAAAAGATCTCGTGGAGGAAGGTATTGCTGTGCCGTTTTGCCCGGAGCAATGCGGCGGCCTGCCGACACCGCGACCGGCAGCCGAGATTGCCGGTGGCGACGGACATGATGTTATTGCCGGACGCGCGCGCGTCCTCAATGCAGATGACGCTGATGTTACCGATGCCTATCTCAGAGGCGCCGAGGGCGCGCTTCAGCTGGCCCGGATGATTGGCGCCACCATCGCGGTTCTCGCATCGCGCAGCCCGTCATGCGGTGCGGGGGCTATTTATAATGGCACTTTTTCCGGTACTATAGTGGAAGGAGACGGCGTTACCGCCGCTCTTCTTAAAGAAGCAGGACTTGATGTGGTTACCGAGAAAGAGTTCGCCAACGATGACAAAGACAACAATATACACAATGGTTGATTATCATATACATACCGTACGCTGCGGGCATGCAAGCGGGGAGGTGGCCGAGTACGTCCGCCGTGCCCAAGAGCTCTCGCTCGCTGAAATCGGCTTTGCCGACCACCTTCCCCTGGTAATCGGCATGAAAGACCCGACACTAGCCATGCGCCATGAAGAGCTGGACGATTACATCGCTGAGATTGAAGCGCTAAAAACACAGTTCCCCGGTATTATAATTAAGACCGGCATCGAAGCGGATTATTTTCCCGGTTACGAGCAGGCAACTCGCGATCTTTTGTCCCGCTATCCGTTTGATTACGTGATCGGCTCGGTTCACTTCATCGAGGGATGGGGCTTTGATGATAGCCGCTACATAGACGGGTATAAAACCCGCGATATTTTCGATATTTACAAGGCCTATTATGAGCTGCTGGAAGCAGCGGCTCGCACCGGTCTTTTTGATATTATTGGTCACATAGATTTGGTTAAGAAGTATGGATTTGTACCTGAGCAGGATGTAACAACGCTCGTCGGCAAGGCGCTAGGCGCAATTCATGATGCCGGGATGTGCGTGGAGATCAACACGGCCGGTTTGCGCAAACCCGTCGGTGAGATATATCCCGGTAGTGAGATATTGAAGCGTTGCTTTGAGAACGGCATTCCGATAACCTTCGGTTCGGACGCGCACGCGCCCGGCGAGGTGGGTATGGCGTTTGAACGGGCATGTGCGGTGGCGGGGCAGGCCGGCTACGATATGTTCGCAACCTTCGCCGGGCGCGTGCGCTCGTTTAAAGCCCTCGCACGTAAGTAGCAGTGTTACTGAACATATGGATTTGACCGGGTAGATGGCGCATAATTGCAGGATATGCAGGTGCGAAATCTGCTATTGAATAAGATGCCCGCACGGGCGCATTGAGGTGTATGTATGGCAAAAGCACTGGTTCTGATGTCGGGCGGTTTAGATAGTATCTTGGCGGTTAAGGTTCTTCAGGAACAGGGGATAGAGGTAGAGGCGGTCACCTTCGTGACGCCGTTTTTTGATTCGGTCAACGCCGAGAAAGCCGCGAAAATACTGAGCATCCCGGTTCATATCATCGATATTACCGAAGAGCACTTAAAAATGTTAAAAACGCCAAAACATGGTTACGGGCGTTTCATGAATCCCTGCATCGATTGCCATGCGCTCATGATTAAGCGCGCCGGTGAGTTTATGCGTGAGATCGGCGCCGATTTTATTGCCACAGGTGAGGTGCTCGGAGAGCGTCCGAAATCACAAAACCGCCAGGCGCTCGGTATTGTCGAGGAAGAATCCACAATGAAGGGCTATGTGCTCCGGCCTCTTTCGGCCAAGCTGCTTGACCCAACCATCGTCGAGCAGGAAGGCCTGGCCGACCGCGAGAGATTGCTCGCGATTCGCGGCAGGTCGCGCAAGCCCCAGATGGAACTGGCGCGACAATACGGAATCGATGAGTATCCGACACCGGCCGGAGGCTGCATCCTTACCGATCCAATGTTCTCGATTCGCCTGCGTAACCTGTATCGCGTCGAAGGCGAGCCGACGGTAAAAGAAGTCAATCTCATGAAAATCGGCCGTGTGTTTCTTTCAAGCGAAGAGGCGATAATCGTCGTATCGCGAAACGAAGAGGAAAATCACCGGCTGATAGAGCTTGCCGAAGAGGGCGATATGATCTTTGAGGCGCAGGACGTAGCCGGACCGCTCACCATTATCGTCCGCAACTCTTTTGGCGAGCAAACGATTCATGAAGCCGCGGCGCTCACTGCGCGTTACGGCAAAGCCAAGAACGAGCCCCAGGTTAAGGTTGAAGGCTGGAAGTTCGGAGAGGAAACCAAATGCGCAATCCTCGTGAAAAATCCTTCTCAAGCCTTTGATGTAATTCCGGGTGAGGGCGATACGCTCGCACGTGTCGTGCCCAAATCATAGATGTCTCGACCGGTATACGTAACATCCTCGTTACAAGGCCGCCCGCTGTATCCAGCGGGTTTCTAACTAACGGCGCATACTTCTAGCGCAAAATGCGGTAATACCTATATAATAGCTTTGTGCTACTTCGATAAGTAGTGTTTCATTATTAGGGTACAATACGATTACAAAAAGAGGAACCGGCGGCGCGAGATAGCGTCGTGTGAAGGAGGCAACTTAAATGGAGAAGAAAGCCCAGGTTGGAATATTCGGAGGTTCAGGCTTTTATAAGTTCTTGGACCACGTTGAAGAAGTAACCGTTGAAACACCGTATGGGCCGCCAAGTGATAAAGTCGCCATCGGTGAGATCGGCGGCACAAAAGTCGCTTTTCTACCGCGCCACGGGCGCGACCACCAGTATCCACCGCAGGCAATTAACTACCTCGCGAACGCATACGCAATGAAGTCTCTCGGTGTCGAGCAGATTATCGGCCCATGCGCCAGCGGAAGTTTGCAGCCGGAAATTAGACCCGGTATGTTCGTAATTTGCGATCAGTTCGTCGACCGCACCACCGGCCGCAAAGACACATTTTACGACGGTCCGCTTACGACGCATGTGAGCGCGGCCGATCCGTACTGTGCGGGCATGCGGGAGCTGGCGGCCGATACCGCTAAAGAGCTGGGAATCCCGGTTGTAAACGGCGGGACGGTAGTTGTTATTCAGGGGCCGCGCTTTAGCACGCGCGCTGAGAGCAAGTGGTTCTCAGCGATGGGTTGGGAAGTCATCAATATGACCCAGTACCCTGAAGCGTATCTTGCCCGCGAGCTTGAGATGTGTTACCTCAATATCTCACTTATTACCGATTACGATGTCGGTCTTGAGGGCATGCCCGATATCCCGCCGGTTAGCCACGAGGAAGTTATCAAGGTCTTTACCGAAAATAACGACAAACTCAAAGATCTTTTGTTCGCGCTTGTCCCAAAACTTCCTAAAGTGCGTGACTGCAGTTGTTACAATGCGCTTGAAGGCGCGCGTATGTAATATTTGCATATATTAGACATATCCGGAAATATGTTAAGGTGTTTACCAGAGGATATATACTATGTAACAGCTGACGTATCACGACTGCAAGATATTGTTGCAATTCGGGCGAGGGTCGTTTACGCTCATTTCGGCTCATATTTGTTGGTGGTTTGCGTTCTAAGCTCGACTCCCTGAAAAATAATTGTGGAAATAGTATGTAGCATTGATTACAATATAGAAAACTGACTAATTGTTTTCATGCCCTAAACGTGATGGTTCGTGCGTCAAGTGGGCAAGAGATAAAGCGATTAGGTGAGGAGATAAGAGTGAACGATATACCTGAAGGCGTAATTGAGCGGCTATCAACATACCTTAATTGCTTGATCAAGTTTCAGCAGAGTAACATCGAAACTGTCTCATCGGAGCGGCTTGGGCAGTCAAGTGGCGTCAACCCGGCTGAAGTGCGCCGAGATTTTACCTATTTCGGTAATTTCGGCAAGAAAGGTGTCGGTTATGAGGTCGAGACGCTCATTCAAAACATCCAGCGTATCCTTGGATCGGATGAGCCGCATAAAATCGCTCTTGTCGGCGCAGGTAATCTCGGCTCGGCAATCGCCTCATATGAGGGGTTGCTGCAGCACGGGTTTCATATCGCAGCAATCTTTGATAATGATCCGTCCAAAGTCGGCAAGACGATCATGCACTTAGAGATATTTGATTCCAAAGATCTTCCCCGTATTGTAAAGAACGCACGAATCGAGATCGGTATTATCGCCGTGCCATCGATGGCAGCCCAAGATGCGGCCGAACTACTAACAAAGGGAGGGGTATCGGTTATCTTGAATTATACGCCGGCGTTGATTAATGTTCCCGCGGGCGTGCAATTACATAATACCGACCCGGTCCAACAGCTGTTACACACACTTTACTACTTATCGGCGAATGAAAAGAAGTTGGCTCGGAAAAAACGCGGCCTCACAAAAGGGCCGGTACGGGTCAAAATGCCGTAACAGCATAAAGCCATAAAACTATTAAGCCGTAAGGCCATAGTAAGATGCGTTAAGGCGGAACAACGCCAAACGCATATATGATAACGGTAACAGGTAAAAGGGACAGTATGTACTAGGCGCTAACAAAGCGGCGTGACGGTTTTCATAGCGCCGATGTCGGATTAGTGCTACTATCTATGAAAGCACGTTTAGTAAAGGAGTCGTGACGGCCCATGTTTGGTTTGGGGTATACGGAACTGATTATTATTTTAGTAATCGTTCTAATTATCTTCGGCCCGAAGAAGCTTCCTGATCTCGGGAAAGCGGTAGGGCAAAGCATCCGAGAGCTTAGAAAAGCGCAGGATGGCAAGGAAGATGTAAAAGAAGCAAGCGAACAGAAATCTGACAAAGCCGCCGACGCGTAACGTGGCTTGCTCGCAAGCTCGCCAAGCTGGTATATCGCTAGAGGTGAAGCATAAACGCTATTAAATTGCCCAATAAAATAGAAATGTCGTAAAGGAAGAGGTCTTTTGGCCTCTTTTTTGCATTTCAGCTGCCTGTTCTATGGAATTTTATTAAAGCAGGCAGCTACAGCATGCTTGGGGCAGTATACCTCAGATTATTGTTTAGGCTTATTGTGAACGGGTAAACAATGGAAGCATGAACAGGTATAACCATGACTATCTAGAATCATAGGTCGCACGTTAAGAGCGGGGGCTTATGCGTCGTTTACGACGCATTGTGCGGTTACTTGGTTCCTAGAGCAACCAACCGTACGGTATGATAACCGGTGGGAAAATGTCGCTTTCCTTGAATAAAGCAACATCAAAACTAAAAACGGTTTCAGAAATCGCGCTTCGGGCGTGGGCCGCATCGCTGCAAGGTGTTGTAAACGAGCGTGCGGTCGAGATACTTCAGCAGCGCGTACGATACATTATCGATCAACTTGACCACGACCATATTGCAGATGCCGGTTGGGTGGATATTTCATCGTATACTGAAAGCCTGCTTGGTGAAGGCATACCTCTTGATGCGGAGCGTTTCCATATCATAAGAGATAATCTTGCGCGGGCGTTTCTCGAGCAGTTCGAGCCGACCAGCTTTGGAGTTGGTAAAAAGTTCCGGGATCACGGTGAGCTCCGCGTTCTTGTCGGTATCCTGCAGGATTCACTTGCGGCAGACGTTATGTCCGCATTGTTTCAACAAGCCGAGAAGCTGGAAACCGAAAAGCGCTCTATACGAAAGACACTGATTGACACAACCCAGCTTATTGAGCGGGAAGGGCGTAGACTCGCGTTTGATTTGCATGATGGTCCAGCGCAAGCAATTACAAGCGCGCTTTTGCAGGCCGATATTCTCGAGGATTTGGTAGCCTCGGCGGAAGCTAAGCGCGAGCTCGAGTCGCTTAAATATATACTCGGGCAAAGCCTGCAAGAGCTTCGCGCCTCGATCTATTATCTTAAACCGCATAGCCTTTCAAGGCGGGGGCTCGGCGAAAAACTGGTTGGCTATGTAAAGCAGTTTTCTGCGTGCACCGGTATCGGTATTGATGTTGTAATCGAGCCGTTTGAAATTGAACTTCCGGAAGTTATGGAAATCAACATATTCAGGGTAATACAGGAAGCGCTCACCAACGTCCAGAAGCACGCAGAAGCATCGAGCGCATCTATCGCGGTGACATCTACCGATAGTTGTGTATGCTGTACGGTAGCCGATCACGGCGTCGGTTTCGACCCGAAATACGTCGGGCAAAGCACGCGCGAACTTGGCGGCTACGGTTTGATTAGCATGAGGGATCGCATAGCACAGTTTTCCGGCGATTTTACCGTTGAAAGCACGCCGGGCCACGGAACTTGTATCCGGTTCAGCATTCCCATATAAATAGAAAACTAAGTGACAGTTCTAACGGTAGTTCTAAGTTGGTATATACCAGCATGGAGGGGGCGTGGTCGATGGACCATTTAAAAGTCATGGTAGTTGAGGATCATCCGTTAATGCAGATGGGTATCAAAAAAGCGCTTGAGAGATCCGGCGATATGCAGGTTGTCGGTGAAGCCTCGACTGGAAAATCCGCCGTCGAGCTGGTTGACTCTGTTAAGCCTGACGTTATCATCATGGATGTAAAACTGCCGGATAGCGATGGCATTGCGATCTTGCAAAATATAAGAGTGCGCTCGTCAGCGAAAGTCCTTATGTTTTCCGGTTTTGATGATGAGCGGTATGTAATAAGGGCTTTGGAAAGCGGCGCAAACGGATACCTTTTAAAAAGCGCCGGCACGCATGAATTAGTTGACGCGGTTCGTAAAGCTGCAGAAGGGTTAAGCCCAATTTCACCGCAGCTTACCGGTAAAGTTATACCGATGGCCCGTCATCGGTATCAGGCATCCGAACGATTGACACCACGGGAAAAAGAAGTCTGGCGTCTACTCGCAAGCGGCGCTTCAAATGCCGAGATCAGTAAAGCGCTGTACGTTTCGGAGAGCACCGTGAAATTCCACGTTCGAAATGTATTTCATAAACTCGGCGTAAAGAACAGGGTCGAAGCCGCAAAAGCCGCCTATAATTCAACGGTTGCCTAAGCCGTAAAGCCGCTGTGATTTACGTTAATGTATATAATGTATGATTTGTACCGGGGTGTAGCTTTACGTAGAAAGCTACACCCCGGTCCTTTATCCTCCTTGCATTTAATACATCGCAATAATACCAACAACCACGGCAAAAAAGCGATTAAGCGTTTATAGCTCAATACTGAATCAGGAAATTTTTTTAAGCCCCAAATACATGTTGCTACCTGCGGTTACTAACCTTCTGAATAGTAAGATACTGACCTTAAGTCCGGCTTAGAATCGTTGCTTTTCGGAAGATATACCAACGGATGGACAGTTTTGTCTCCAACGCCACTATTATGGGTCTATAGAAGAACGTGCTCTCATTACACAGGTCACAGGTTTAAGAACGCAATCAATAGGGGGGAAAGAAAGTATGGTGAACGTAAAACGATTCATTGCGATGGGAGCGGCATTAGCCATAATGCTCTATCTTGTCACGGCAGTTCTTAGCTTTGGAGGGTCACCGCAACAAGCAGTTGCCGGGTCATCCGAACCGCTCGTCTTCGATGGTCAGACTGTCGGAAGTGTAAGCATGTCGGAAGGGGGTGGCTCAATCTCCATCGATTTCGACACCGACAAGGAATTTAAGAAGACTATTGTGACGCTCATGGGAAACTCCGGCGGCCCGCGTCACTTCAGTAAAGATGGCGGCAAGCATCATTCCTACTCGATCCCGACGTCGGACATCAAAGGCGATAACGTCAGGATCATGGCCACAGCCGAGGTGGTACTCGAGGGTACCGCAGAAAATCCACAGAAAAAGGTTGCTATCAGCGTGCGGCTTGGCGAGGCCCAGGCACCAACAACGTGCCCGCCAGCTACGTGCACTACGTGTGTGCCGACAACCGTACAAACGCCCAGCGGGGGCGGTGTTATTACGCCTTCGACGTGCGCACCGACAACAGTAGCTCCAACGACCGTTACGACAGCTATTCCCGTGACAACAACAGTGCTTAAGGTTACAACCACGACAGCACCAAAGCAGACAACCACAACGGCAGAAGTAAAGAAGAGAAAAAGACTACCGTTCACCGGAATGGACTACAACTGGTACCTCATCGGCACCATGATCTCATTAGCCGGTGTGGGGCTGTATTTAAGCTCAATGGGCAGGAAGGTTGAGCAGTAAGACTTAGCATGAATGCACGCGGACAGTAAGCGCATGGTCATAGTACAAGGTTGTGATACTAAACGTAAGTGTAGGACTAAACTACACTGAAGGCGGAAGTCAATAAGAGTTTGACGTCATACCATAAAGATAGCGGATGATTTTAACTTGTAGGGCGAGGATCGACGAACACATGAGCATTTGTTTAGGCGAAGTACATCACACAAAAGTAGATATGATAAAAGCGCTTGTCGTCGATGATGACGTTGTTTACCAGAACTTACTCTGTAGGCTTCTCGGCTCGCGGGGAATCCAGGTTGTCGGCAGGGCTTCCGGCATGGATCAGGCGGCACTCCTGTATAGGGCTACAGATCCGGATGTTGTTCTTGTGGGCCTGAGCTCGGTAAACCGGGATTCGCTCAGCGTTCTTGCAAAAATACGGGAAGTCGACGCTTCTGCCAAAGTAATCGTCCTGTCGATTTTCAACTCCTTTGATGAGGTTGAAAAAGGGGAAGGAGAGCTGGCTGATGCCTACCTACTCAAGGGGTCGTCGGCAAAAGACATCGTGAGCACAATCCGCGATGTCGTGATCGATAACGAGGAGTAGTCGTGCGGGAACGCACGGCACGTGGATTGTAATACGAAATGCTCATAGATCATTACTCATTCGATGAAAGGAGGTGACAACACATGAAAAAGTTTCTCGTAATGCTTCTAGCGCTGGCAGTATTGCTCAGCATTAGCGGCGTAGCGTTTGCCGGTGGCAATGATTGGTTCGCGAAGTTCAAAGGCGGCTCAGTTGTTAAAGGCGACGTCATGAAGAAGGTCATCTTCAAGAATGAAGCTAGCTCAGAAAGCGGTCTCGCTGTTGCAGCTGGTAATGCATCGTTTAACAAAGTTACGGATATTAAAGCCAAGGCTTTTGCTAAGGACGATGATGCTCTTGCTAGCAATGATGTATGCAAGACCGTTAACAACAAAGGCACCGCTAAGGTTGACAGCGGTGATGCCGAGGTCTTCAATACAGCGAACAACGTTGCTACTATTTCGGTTTGCGAAAAGGCAGATACAGCAGCTGAGCAAGACACTGTCTCAGGTGATGATCGCAATACTGACCGTGATCGCAGAGGCCATGACAACCATGACAACCATGACAATAACAACAACAGCGAATTCGGGTGCTGCCCGGCTGTCGTCAGCGGTGATGTGGAAGCTACCGTAGTATTTAAGAATGAAGCGGAGGCTACAAGCGGTTGGGCTATCGGTATCGGTAACCTCTCGGCAAACATCATCGACGATAACTGCTCAAGCGCAACGGCTCTTGAGGGCGGAACCGCCACAAACAAAGAGTGCGCGGTGATCAACAACGAAGGTAACGCGGATGTTCGCAGCGGGAATGCCACGACGACAAACACAGCGACCAACAATGTCAATCTATCTATTTCAAAGAGCGCAAATTCAGCAAAGACTCTGAGCGTAGTCGGCTCTGCATGTGCAAACTAGCAAGCGAATGCGTTTGGGGAGGGTCACCCTCCCCAAACGCATTACATGTCCCCGCAGGGGTGACCCTTTCTTTCATAGTTTTAAAATAATCAGATTACTCCTTAGTGAAAGGGGGTGGATTGATGCTAAAACGAAAAATACTATCGTGCATACTCGCGCTTTGTCTCTTGCTAAGCGTGTCAGGAGCACCGGCAATCGCAGATGAGCTGATACAGCCGGCGCCGAATGTGGCAATTAGCGACACGGCAATAGGCGGGAATAATAATCAAGGCGCAGGTACGCAGCAAGAAACAGTCCAACCCGTTAGCGGACCGGAGCCGCTTGTCGGTGCCCAAGGTTCGCAGAACGATCCAAATGGTGACGGGGTCAAGGTCTTAATCGGCGAAAATATTGATGTTATAAACGACGGCAAAGCGTCCGCCACATCGGGCAATAGCGGCGCAACCGGATCGAAGACCGATAACCAAAAGGGCGGCGGAACCGGATCGCAGGCGATAGGTGATGGGGCAGGCGCGATTGCCGATAACAATAGCCAAAGTGATATCAAAAACGGGGGAGATGCCGCAGCGTCTTCCGGAAATACCGATGCCTCAAACAAAATGGACGATAATAAAGTTATTATCACACCCGATACAACGGTAACCGTTAATGCGCAAGGCGACATCGTCGATTCTCGCGTACTCGTCGATGTCCTCTACAATTACAAAGCCATCGTAACCGGTGAAGCGGTCGCTGCGAGCGGTGATAGCTTAGGTCAGGGTTTGGACGCAAAAAACTCGATCAATAGCACGGATACGGCGCTTGCAATAGGCGATGCACCGGCCATTACCGACGGCGTCGGTAATGGCTCCGACGGCAGCGCTCTTGCGACGAATGATGCGGCGAACGCGATAGATAACAGCGGAATCGCCGGTGCGGCAAGTGGCGCTGCAAAGGCGGCTAATTTAATGATCGGCAATGATATCATTATCGCTCCGGTAATTAAAACGCTTATCCAATTCTGTGGAGACATTTCGAAATCGCTGGTAAAGATTGAGATGGTGTATAACTTCTTTGCGGCGATAACCGGTTCGGCAACTGCGGAATCAGGTGATGTAGGTGCAACCGGTGCTGCTGTTGATAACGGCATTGAAAACAAAACGAGCTCAAAGGCGATAGGTGACGCACCGGCTATTGCGGGCGGTGGTGGCACCGGCGCCGGCTCTGACGGCAGCGCGATTGCGACAAATGATACCGCAAATACAATCGATAACAGCGGCAAGGGTATTGCGGCCTCAGGAGATGCTCAAGCCAGCAATATGATGATCAATAACGACATCACCATCGCGCCGATCATAACCAACGTGATCAAATTGCTCGACCCGATCAGTGAATCACAAGTTGTGATCCGAGTGGTCTATAACATCTGGAGCAAGATCGTGGGTAGCGCAAGCGCCCAGACCGGAGATGCCGACGCTACGGGTGTTGCCGCAGACAATAAGATTAACAACACGTCGTCTGCGCTCGCAAAAGGCGATGCACCGGCGATAGAGCCAGATGGCAGCAGCGCATCAAACGGTACGGCTGATGCGGTTAACGATACCGCTAATAAGATCGAGAACACAGGAGAGGCGGCATCTACAAGTGGTGACGCGGCGGCGCAAAACCAGATGAAGGACAACGCCGTGAACCTCTCGCCGACAATCGATAGTTATATTAGCGTGATGCGGCCGATTATACACGAGGGAGCCGATGGAGAGCCGATGGTTATCGAGCTCACCTTCGATGTCTGGAGTACGCTTTGCAGTGCAGCTAATGCGCAGAGCGGTGATGCAACATCGAAAGGTGTTCTCGCCAACAACTCGATTGACAGCAATTCCAATGCGCTGGCGCTCGCCGATGTTTCTGTTACCGACCCAAATGCTCCGGTATCCGCCTCAAATACATCGGACAATAGTATCGACAATAACGGTGTCGCAGGTGCGATTACCGGAGATGCGGCTGCCGGAAGCAATCTGTCAAATACTAAAGGGGCTGTTATCGGTAGCCTGGAACAAAGCCTGGTGATTGCCAAGCCGGATGATACCACCACTGCAAGCGTGAACGTCGGTACCGATATTTTGCAGGCCGCCGATGCGGAAAGCGGCAAGGCGGATGCATTGGGAAGCGGTAGCCTATCGGCTATCGAATCCGCCGCAAGCGCGAAGGATATCTTCGGCGGTAAAGCGGCTGATAATACGAGCAAGAAAGCTATCAACAATGATGGCCGTGCTTTTGTTACCTCAGGGAACGTCCGTGCTTTTGTCGGCATGGATGACCCGGATACGATTATTGATAGCGGTACTACCGCCAGAAGGCATGGCGGCGGAAGCACACCCGAATATAACCCGATGGCAGGGTTGGTGGGTTGCACAGGCTTAGCCGCCCGGGCCGCAGCCCTGGCCTCAGTGTACGATTTCGTACCCTGGTGGACGATGGAGCCTAAGCCTAAAAAAGCGTCGGTGGTAAAGAAACTTGCCCAGAAGCCAAAGATCACTAAGACAACAAAGAAAACCGTGAAGCGGGCAAAGGCAGTCAGGAAAGCTAAAACAGCCAAATACAAAACAAAGTGGAAAAGCAAACGTGCACGCACACGGCTATAGCATCTATGCGCAAGGGGGAAGGGCTTCCTTCCCCCTTAAGTTTATCAAGTAATGCCGCGATATAATGGCGCTAGAAGAAGCGTGAGGACATATGCCCCACGCATCCTAGATTACAGGCCCGAGAGAAAGAGCCACCTGTTGTTTACACGCTGCGCGGCAATATACCATCGCTGTTTAACCGTCCCGAGCTTATCTACGGTAACGATGCTATCCACACGCATAATAGCCACATTCTTATATGCCTTGCCTGTTTTTGGGTGCTTCCATATCGCAGCATATTCTGGCGGGTACACGTAGAATTTATCGATTTTCACGTTATACGCTTTTAACACATCGGTTTTAAATCTTATGTAATCAGCTTGTTTTATGCGGGTGCGCTCATCCGGGTGCAGGAGAGCATATGTATCCTGGTGGAGGTTCTCCTGCTTGGTTTTCATCCAGCGTTTACCGGCCTCAACCGCCGACAGGCAAACTCGCAGCACCAGTGTATTCGGTCCCTTCTTAGTGGCAAGGCTCAGTGAAAACGGTTCATATAGTTTGTGCGTAAATGCTATCGTATGCCGCCCGGGGCTGAGCGAATCAACCGTGATCCGGCCTTTGTTATCTAAGGATAGACGGCGCCCATCGATTGTAATTATTGCATTTTTTATCGGCGCATGCCCCGGATAATCTTCTTGAATTGTAACCTGCAGTCGGCCTACGGGAGGTTGCGTTGGTGTATTAAATGCCGCTATCGTTGCATGGCGCAACGCGCCGTACGTGAATCCGGAAGCGATCAGCACGGCTATCGCAATTAAGCCGATAATGACGGATCGCAGGTATGATGATCGTTGTGCACCCTCTTTATTAAAGTGTTTGCTGGACATTGCTTCTCCTTTATAATTATATACCGGTATTTTTTTACCCAATAGGTTGCTTACAGAAACAGATCCCTCTGAAAGATTCACGTGCCTCAACGGCAAAATGTAAAGCGAGGCATTAATCCATCGCTAAATGGGAATTAACGTAGTAAATCCACAATAGCGTTGTGAATATCGCCATCACCGCGTGCGATACTCACCGACATCCATGGAGACGGCCTAGGAAAGGAGAACTCGATGGACTCGACAACGAAGCTCATGAGGAACAACAACCTTCTGTTTAGCATCATTAATGAAGACGGCATAATTTATAATCCCAGCACCAAGCGGTCCCATACGTTAAGCAAACCGGCGCTTGTCGCATGGAAGCTTTGGGATGGTGAACATAGCTTACAGGAGGTTGTCGAGCAGATAAGCTTGGAATCCGGTGATGACCCTGAGCAAGTCATGCGCGATATCGTAAATTGCGCCGCCGAACTGTTTCGCCACGGGCTTCTAAACGACGTTGCATAGCGGTAATCCTGCCGGATAGTCCTGCTATCGCCGTAGGACTATTTCGCTTTGCAATCTTAGCATGAAATGGTTTGGTATATCTCAGGTTGGGAATTTACTTTACAGGTGGCCATAGTATGGTCTGCTAAAGCAGCTGAGCAACCGTCTCCAGAGCGTTGTTTGACGATAGATTTAGAGTGGAGGAAGCATGCACAAAGGTAGTTACCCTTTGCGTGGTTCAGATTCGGCATCGTGCATCATCAATGGCCAAACGCTGATCGTGCAATCTAAAAACAAAAAACTCTTCGTGCTTAACTCTGCCGGTACGAAGATTTGGGAGCTATCAGATGGGCGACACGAAGTAAACGATATTATCAACAAAATCAGAGCCACCAGCAAGAAAACAGAACTGCAGATTCGAAAAGAGATCGAGGAATTTATCGATGAATTGGTAGAACGCCAGGTGCTCGAAGTGTTGGTTTATCCATGCGATGTAGATGTAGCCGCCTAATTGCCATACCTTTACACCTAAGGGAAGGGGATACATGCCGGATAGAACCGCGATTCCGTTTAATGATCTACGCCACCAGTTAGAGTTCATCCAAGACGAACTTATTGCGAAGCTGGGCTCAGCGCTCGGCACGAATATATCAAGCGATATTACAGCTTGTTTCGAGAGCACATTTGCAGAGTTTTGCGGGGTGGCGCATGCTTTATCGGTGGGATCGGTTTCCGAAGCACTTAACCTCTCGCTTCGCTCGCTCGATATCAAGTCCGGCGATGAAGTCATCATGGCTCCGAATAACGGGAGCGAAGTCGCATATGCCGTTATTCGTGCCGGCGCCAAACCGGTTTTCGCCGATATCGATGCGCACACATACCTAATCGATACCGCATTTGTTGAAGATGCTATTACCAAGCGTATAAAAGCCGTAATCGCTGCGCACACGTACGGACAGCCTGCGGACATGATTGAGCTTCGACGCGTTGCCAAAGATTACGATATCGCGATAATCGAGGATGCAAGCAGTGCCGCCGGCGCCGTGCTTGGCGATGCGCGTGTTGGAAGTTTTGGTGATATTGCGATATGTAATATGGGCGCCGGCGGCACGCTCAACTGCTGCGGAGAAGGCGCTATGGTGCTGGCCGGCGCGACATTCTATGAGCGTGTAGCGGAAGCGCGCGGTTCCATAGAGCGCGAACGCGGTCATATGCATTGCCTGAATCCACTTCAGGCGGCTGTGCTCTCGGTAAAACTTGCCCACCTCGACCGCTGGAATACAGTGCGCCGGTATAATGCCCGTCTTTATAACGAGCGGTTAGTGGATACGCGCATTCAGCCACCAACCGTAGGCGCTATGGTCACGCCGGTGTTTAGTGAATACGTTGTTCGCGTGCAGAACCGAGATGAGCTACACCATCGTCTTACCAGCTGCAGCATCGAAACCAGGATGCCCAAGCACACGCAGCTTCACCTGCATCCGGAGTTTGACAAATACGGCTATCGACCCGGGATGCTTCCCGTAGCCGAGCGGATCGCCGGTGAATTACTCTCGTTGCCGCTATACCCTGAACTCAGTGAAGCCAAGATCGATCGGGTTGCATCCGAGCTGCTTCGGTGCACAGCCGAACAGTGCCGGGCCGCCTAGCGAGCTCCTCTTTGAACCCCTAACATCGTGCGACAAAACCCTCCAACCAAGCCTTAATGCAGGAATAGTACTGTATTGACGGGCCTCAAGTGAGTGTATATCTTGAATAATACTATACGTGTCTGACGGCTACGCTAACGGCTTGCAGTACTGCCGGGTTGAGCACCGTAGATGTTCACGGATGATTATCTTACCGGATGGTTACACCGCGTATGTATATATCCAAAAAAACGGGGGCTATAAGATCTCGAATATTCTTCCGAAGGGGAATGGTGCGTGGGTAATCGCGCCGGCGGCGCAGACACTTATATTGAACACATAAGTGCAACATAGTTCGTTTTACCAGCTACTTTACTTGCGAATCGCTTCACTTTCTGTTAAGCTGGATTTGTTTAGGCAAGCTAAAAGTTCACACAAGTTAACAGAGGTTATTCATCACCCCTGTCAGGTATGCTTGCCTAAACACGCGAACTTAGCATCTGATAGGGGTGTCCTAATTTTGAGTTGTCAAGTTGGTTGAAGATGGGCGGCTACGTGCCGACGGTTTGGAGAGTAAACATCTTTTATGGGAAGTAAACCAGCACGGTCAAAAAAGGCGTTAATCGCAACTTTTGGGCTCATCCTTCTAGCAGTAATCCTCGCGCTAATCGCTCCAGAAGAAAAAACACTAGGAAGTTACATTCGGTTAATCTACATCCACGCCGCTGTGACCTGGGTCGGCATGCTTATGTTCGCCATCTCGGGGCTTTACGCACTCTTACTTTTCTTTGGTTTCTTATTGGATAAATCAGCCGCACATGGAATTAAGGATGTTGTGGTCGCCTGGTCGTCGGCTAGCCAGGTAACCGCGATTTGGTTTTGGACGGCCAGCGTTGTTCTCGGCTCGTTTGCAGCCAGGCTTACCTGGGGAGGGAATTGGTGGATCGAACCACGCTTACGCGTCGCGGCCTTTATTCTCGTACTCGCGTTTGTCATCTACCAACTGCGGCAGATGATCGCAAATGTAATGTTTAAAGCGGCGCTTAATCTAAGCTTACCGGTCGCCTCGGTTATACTACTTGCCTCTACGGGAAAACTGGTGCACCCAAATAACGCGTTTGCGCAGTCAGATTCAATCGAGATCAAAGCGTCCGCCGCGATCATCACTATATTGTTTGCGATAGTTTCTGTAATTTCAATGCGCTTGTTGATAACACGGGAACACCAGCGCGGCAATGATCTTGAACTTGCCGGCTTTTGAATCTATACTACGGGGGATAGTAGTATAGTATAAAACAGCCTCAAACGGCTGATTTTGGGCTTAGCGGTAGATGTTGAAAGATAGGATAGGGGGAACTTTTGATGGTCGATAAAAAAGGCAAAACGCGCCTGCTGGTCGTTACGGTCATACTTCTAGCGGTTATTGGATACATGGTCTACAGCTCTTCCGCCTCGCAAATTTCTTACTACAAGAAGATTGGCGAGGTAACGGGCGACAATTCCTTTGTTGGAAAATCGCTTCGGGTCGGCGGTCTTGTTGAGAAAGGCTCTATCGTGCACAAAGGGCGCACATATACCTTTACGATCTACGATAAGGTAAAGAAAGATCAAAAAATGACAGTCGTGTACTCGAAATCGATGCCATCCCAATTTGGCGCCGGTGTTTTTGTCATAGCAGACGGCAAACTAGTTACGAAGGATAAGCTCGAGGCTGACAGCATCGTAACGCAGTGCCCATCGAAGTACCAGTCGGACAAGAAAAAACAGGAGGGAAAATAACACATGCGCTATGTTGGCTTGGCAGCCCTATTGGTATCCATTGCCTTATCGATCTACTCCGTATATACGTTTTATATTGGCAATAAGGCTAAAGCAAATAAGGGCGAACCGCAGCAGAAGGCTGCAAGCTGGGGTGTAATCTGGCAGTTCGTGGCGGTGACCTTTGCGAGCTTGATTCTTGTTTCAGCGTTTATCAGCGATGATTTTTCATTCGGCTATGTCGCGGCGAATTCAGCTGCGACAATGGGCATCTTCTACAAGATATCCGCATTTTGGGCGGGCCATGAGGGGTCGTTACTCTTATGGCTATGGATGCTCTGCGGCTATACTACCGTCCTTGCGTATTCAAATCTGCGCAAAACGACCAGGTTGAAATCGCAGGCTCTCAACATTTCTAATATAATGCAGCTCTTTTTGGCATTTACAATCGTTGCGGCGACAAACCCGTTTAAAGGTGTAGAAATGGGCGCAGCAGCGACCGGCGTGGGTCTTAATCCGCTCCTCATGCACTGGGCGATGGTTTTGCATCCGCCGACGCTGTTTATGGGTTATGCAGGCATGACTATTCCGTTCGCATTTGCGATAGCGGCGTTGATTGAACGTGATATGGGTAACGGCTGGGTAAAACAGGCGCGTCCCTGGACGCTCGTCGCGTGGTTCTTTTTAACAATCGGTATTTTCCTCGGCGCCTTGTGGGCTTATGTTGTCCTTGGCTGGGGCGGCTACTGGGGTTGGGACCCGGTGGAGAACGCATCGATTCTGCCATGGTTTACCGGTACGGCGTTGCTGCATACCTTTACGATGTATCGCCGGCGCGGCGGTATGAAAATGTGGGCGGTATGGCTTGCGGCGTTCTCGCTCATTATGGTCGTTATGGCCACGTTTATTACCCGAACCGGTCTTCTTGCCGATGTCTCGGTTCATTCATTCCCGGAGCTCAGATGGGATTTGACGGCCTTGTTTGGCATGATCATGGTTGCTATAGCAGGAGTTACCTGGTACTTCACGAAAAACAGGGCGAAAGAACTCGAGGCGGAAGAATTCTTTAGTGACTTTTTTTCGAGGCACTTTACTTACTATTTAAACAATCTCGCACTTGTTGTGTTTACCTTTATCATCCTCGGCGCGACGGTTATTCCGACGTTTTTCGGAACATCCGTTAAAGCCGACTTCTATAACCAGCTGGCCGGTCCGCTCGGCCTATTATACCTGGCACTTATCACGGTCTGCCCATTCCTGGGTTGGACAAAGACCGACGGCAGAGAACTCGGCAGGTTATTTGTAATTCCAGCTGTTGTTGCTGTAATTGCAGGAGCTCTGCTCTACAGCATGAATCTCAGTAATATACCGTTCGGTAGCAAGCCAGTCGGTTTTGCAACGATGATTATGGCGGTGTTCTCCGCAACTGCGATAATCGAGCTCTTCATCATGACAGCACTAAAGCGAGGGAAGAACAGAGGCGCGGGCTTCATGAGTGGGCTTGCCGGCCTTATTAAACATAACCGCAGTCTCGCAGGCGGCTTACTCGGCCATTTGGGTATGGCAACTATGTTCTTTGGCATTGCCGGTTCGATGCTTTATGTACAGGATATTCCGGTTACCATGAAGAACGAGCCCGGCCAGACTATCCAGGTCGATAGATATACGCTTACCTTCAAGGGCATCGAAGAGAAGAAGGCCCCCGGTGAGATTAGCTACAATGCATCATTCGACATGACGGATAAAAATCAGGGCAGCAAGCTTATCAGCACGATAAAGCCACAGTTCGTCTACCACGAGGTACAACAATCGCAAACTACGCGCACCTCGATCTTCCGCGAGCCGCTTCGCGATATCTTCGTTGTTTTTAACGGTATCGACGAACAAGGCGCGATGTCGATTGATATAAAAGTTAATCCGCTCGTCTCATTTGTATGGATCGGAAGCGTTATACTGATATTTGGCACTATGGTCTCGATGTGGCCGAAGAGAGCCGCAGCGACCGAAACCGAGGAAGTCAAAGAAGGCACGTCCTCGCAAAAAGCAACCAGGCGCCGTAAAGAGGCACTGGCCGGGGCCGAATAAAGCTAATTCTAATCTAAATTGAGGTAAAATAATTGTGCGGTGCATCGCGCAAATGCACCGCACGTGGTGATGTAAGAATGGCACAGGGTTCAATGGATCTTTTAGAACAGGAAAAAACCAAAGATATGCCCGAAGATAAGCACAATCTTCCGGTCGAAGTCGAAGTTAAAAACGTGTCGAAGGTCTTTGGCAAACGCAAAGTCCTCGATCAGGTATCGTTTGACCTGGAAAAAGGCGGATTTTTATCGCTCTTCGGGCCTAACGGCGCCGGCAAGACAACGCTGGTTAAGATTATATCGACGCTTATCGCACCCACAACAGGCGAGGTTCGCCTCTGCGGCTTAGACCCGTTCAAAGACTCGGCGGCTATTCGGGCAAAGATCGGGCTCATCTCGCACAGCCCGCTTCTTTATCTGGATTTGAACGCCGAAGAAAACCTGCGCTTCTACGGTGCGATGTATAACATGCCGAATATCCAAGAACGCATCGACGAGCTGCTCGATCAGGTTGAGCTCTCACACCGCCGTTATGATTTGGTGCGCACGTATTCAAAAGGCATGACCCAGCGCCTTGCCATTGCCCGGGCGCTTCTGCATAAACCGTCCGTGCTGTTTCTCGATGAGCCGCACACCGGCCTCGACCCGCATGCGGTCGACATCTTCGAGAACCTGATCGATCAAATCAGGGACGAGCATACGTTTATCATGATTACCCACAACATCGACCGGGGCATCGCGCTCTGCTCGAAAGCGATGATCCTCTATAACGGACAAATCGTGTTTTACCAGGATAAAGAAGACCTGGATATTGATGCGTTTCGAAGCATCTATGCGCAACGCGTGCGAGGTGACAGCTAATGTCGGCAACGAGGCAAATCGGAGCGATTATCAAGAAAGATGTTATCGCTGAGCTGCGCACGAAAGAGATGGTCGTTACCATGGTGCTCTTCGTGCTGATCATAATGGTCGCGTTTCACTTTGGCTTTGGAGAAACGAAAGATTTTGCGCCCTTTGCCGGCGGTTTAATCTGGATTGCGTTTTTATTCGCATCTACACTTGGCTTAAACCGGTCGTTTGTCCACGAAAAAGACGAGGGTTGCCTTGAAGGGCTGCTTCTTGCACCGGTTGACCGGCCTAACATTTTCTTCGGGAAAATGCTGGGTAATTTAATATTCTTGACCATTGTCGAGATTATTGCGGTTCCGCTCTATCTAGGCATGCTCAACCTATCGGTTAACGGGTCGGTTCCGCTGTTTGTTGGGGCAATCGTACTGGGCAATATCGGCATCTGTACCGTCGGAACACTGCTCTCCACAATATCGGTCAACTCTAAAATGCGCGATATGCTGCTTCCTGTCATATACTTGCCGATTATGACGCCGATTCTAATGACGGCTGTCATAGCCACAAACGGCGCGATGGCGGGTTTTGTGGGGAAAGACGGTCCGCAAATGTACGCGCAAGTTATGAGTGCAATGAAATTGCTTGCAGTCTATGATATAATATTCTTGCTGGTAGCATATGCTCTTTATGACTTTGTAATAGGGGAATGATACATGAAAAAAGCTACGTATTCTCTAATATTTGCCGGCGGCGCATTGCTGATGATCGGTTTTGCGATCGCCTTCCTGGTTGCTCCGATTGCGGTGAGTGAATCAGGCAAAGAGCTCTTTAACCAAAAAATCTTCTACTACCATGCGCCGGTTGCGGAAACATCGCTTTTGGCTTTTCTGCTCGGCGCAGTTTTCGGGGCGCTCTTTCTTATCAAGAAAGAGCGGAAGTATGATTTTCTAAGCCTCGCAGCGGTTGAACTCGGTTTTGTTTTCGGAATGCTTGTAGAGTTTACCGGCGTTATGTGGGATAAAGCAGCCTGGGGTGTTTGGTGGCAGTGGGAGCCGAGGCTCACCACGTATCTTATCCTCATGCTTGTGTATGCCGCCTACTTTGTCCTTCGCTCGGCGGTTAGCGAGGATAGCACAAAAGCTCGCTTTGGGGCAGTCTATGCGATTCTTGCAGCGGTTACCGTGCCGTTGACGTTTCTATCGATCCGGTTGATTCCTTCAATTCATCCCATCGTTATCGATACGGGCGGCGCCCACATGGAAGGGCCGATGCTTGCGGCGTTTCTTATATCGATGTTTGGCATGACCACGTTCTTTGTCGCACTTCTTCTTATGCGTTACCAAGCCCAGCTTACCGCGGAAGAAGTCGATTATTTGAAAAACGAGCTTGGAGGTTAAATAGATGAAAGAAGATGTACCATACGTCGTTGCGGTGTATATGGGAATCTGGGTGGTTCTTTTAGGCTACGTAGTTGTGGTTAACAACAAACTCTCGGGCCTGAAAAAAGAGCTCAGCGCATTAAGTAAGTTTATCGAGAAGAAGAACAAGTAAGTTTAACTTAGAAGTTATTCTGTCGTTTCATAGGAGCGAATAAGTTGGAACAGCTCACTATTATTTTATTTTGGCTGGCCTTGGTATGCGGAGTATTAAGTAGCCTGGGGTACAGCGCCTATTATGCCGCAAAGGCGGATCGCTGGATACATAATTTCCTCGGATTCGGCGGTGCGACCTTAGCGTTTATACTGCTTCTGGCAGTTATTTTTACGCGCGCGCTTGCGCTTGGAGTCACAAACACCGCAGGTCCGTTTACCGTAAGCATCATCATCTCAGCATTTATTATCGGAATCTTCTTATTAATCGAAGCGATCTATGCCGGACGCAGCCGCAAAGTAAAAGCGCTCGGCATGTTTATGTTGCCAATGGCGGTTGTCATCCAGTACGCGGCGTGGCATACATATAAGTTGACGAGGCCGCTGACCGAGCAGTTGCGCAGCGTTTGGGTCGGCATTCATGTCACTTTCGCCGTGCTCGCATACGCGTCGATGACCGTTGCTCTGGCACTTGCGCTTATCTACTGGCTGCAAGAGCGCCAGCTTCGCAACATGCATAAAAAGAAGCCCGGCAAGATATTTCGCAAGCTCCCGTCGCTGGAGGTGGCGGATGATATCGGCAGCAAAACGATCGCGTTTAGCTTTACGTTTTTAACTCTTGTTCTTGCGACCGGCGCCATTCGCGCCGAAATGCTCCCGCAATGGGCGGCGTGGTACCAAGACCCGAAGATACTGATGGCGGCCGCCACGTGGGTAGTATATGGTTCGTATTTGTTGGTAAGGACAACGCTTGGTTGGCAAGGTAAGCGCGCCAATATCTTTGCAATTCTCGGATTTGTAGTTGCGATCGCGACGTATCTTATAGGTAACTCAAGTTTTGTGCAGCAGATACTGCCGACGGTTCATAGTTATGGCGGGGGTTTAGGGTAGGTAATGGCGTATTACCCGATGTTTGTGGATATCGCAGGGGCTACCTGCGTTCTTATCGGCGGCGGCGACGTTGCCGAGCGAAAGATACAGTCGCTGGTAGAATGCGACGCCGATGTGGTGGTTATCAGCCCAGAGGTCACTGCGGGTATTGAAGAGCTCGCGGGCCAAGGGCGCGTGACGATACAGAAGCGCGGCTATACGGCGGGCGATCTTAAAAGCGCCGCGCTGGCGATTGTAGCAACGAATGATGGTGAGCTTAATAGACGTGTTCACCAGGAAGCGATTGAGAATAACATACCGGTCAACCTAGTAGACGCACCAGAGCTTTGCACCTTCATCGTACCATCAACGGTTCGCCGTGGAGATCTCGTTATCGGCATCTCGACGAGCGGCAGTTGTCCAATCCTAGCACAGAATCTTCGAAAAGAACTGCAGCAAATATTTGGCGAAGAATATGCGACGTATTGCAACGTCCTTCGCGAATTCCGTGCGGAAGTGACCGAAAGGTACGATACATCGGATGAACGAAGACGCGCTTTAGAAAGATTGATCGAGTCCGACTGTTTGGGCTTAATCAAAGAAGGTAAGATCCGAGAGGCAGAGGAAAGAGTAAGGTCATGCATATAATAGTTGCCGGTCTAAGTCACAAGACCGCTCCCGTAGAGATCAGGGAAACGGTTACTTTTCCCGAACAGATTTTATCGGATTCTCTTCACGTGTTGACAGGATACCCGAGCGTATGCGAAGCGGTTATCCTCTCAACATGTAACCGTATGGAAATCTATGTGGTTGCGACCGACCCAGAGAAGGGTAAAGACAACATCACTCAGTTTATCAGCGATTATCACACGCTCGATCGCGATACCTTGCAGAAGTACCTGTACTTCCATGAAGGCACGAGCGCGATTCGTCACCTCTTCAGGGTTTCATCGAGCCTCGACTCAATGGTTCTCGGCGAGGCGCAAATCCAGGGTCAGGTAAAAAAGGCCTACGATATGGCGTTTGAGTGTCAGGGAACGGCAGCGGTTTTAAACCGCCTGTTCCGCCACGCGCTTCTTGCCGGTAAACGAGTGCGCAGCGAAACGGAAATCGGTGAAAGCGCGGTTTCGATTAGCTACGCGGCGGTTGAACTCGCCAAGAAAGTATTCGAGACGCTCGACGGGCGCACCGCTATGCTTATCGGTGCCGGTGAGATGATTGAGCTTACCGCCACGCATCTGGTCAGCAACGGCGTTAAACACGTCATCGTGACCAATCGAACTTTCGAGCGCGCCGAGGCGCTTGCCGAGCAGTATAAAGGAACGGCAGTCAAGTTCAGCGATTTCTTCGACCACATGGTTCACGCCGATATCGTTATCAGCTCGACGGGCGCACCGCACCATATCGTTACCAAAGATCACATCTCGAAGGTGATGCAAAAGCGCAAGCATAAACCGATCTTCTTTATCGATATTGCGGTACCGCGGGATATCGATCCGGCGGTCGCAAAGATATACAATGTTTTTGCCTACGATATTGATGACCTCGACAACGTCGTCCAGACCAATTTGGAAGAGCGCAAAAAAGCGGCCGAAATTGCCGAGGATATCGTAGAGTCGGAAGTCGGTAACTTTAGCGCATGGCTTGCAACGCTTGAAGTAGCCCCACTCATCTCGACGCTCAGGCGCGAGGCTGAGGAAATTAGGCAAAAAGAGCTCGAGAAATACCTGCGCAAGCTGCCAAATATTACTGAAGCTGAACTCAATACGCTCAATGCGTTAACGAGCGCTATAATAAATAAGATATTGCACAAACCGATCGTGAAGGCAAAAGAGAGCGCAAACCGGAAAGACGGCTACTTGCATGTAGAGTCGCTGCGGTATCTCTTCGATATCCAGGATGAAGAAGCGGAAAGCGAAGCGAGCGCACCGGGCCTGATCGAGCTTCATTCCAAACCGATAGGTGATTAAATGACAAAAAAGAAGTTTATTTTGGGTACCCGGGGGAGCAAGCTCGCCCTCTGGCAGTCAAACCATGTAGCCGCAATTCTTAAGGAAAAAGCGGGCGTTGAAATCGAGCTCAACATTATCAAGACGCAAGGGGATAAGATTCTTGATGTGGCACTGGCAAAGATCGGCGACAAAGGCCTCTTTGTAAAAGAGATCGAAACCGCGCTTCTTACAGGCGAGGCCGATTTTGCGGTTCACAGCAGCAAGGACGTTCCCACCGAAATTCCCGCCGGCTTAACGCTTGGCGCTTTTTTAAAACGAGTCGATCCACGTGACGTACTAATCTCGAGGATCGGCAAAGGTCTTCTAGAGTTGCCCGCAGGTTCGGTGATCGGCACGAGCAGCTTGCGCCGTATCGCCCAGGTTCTTAACGTAAGGCCCGACCTACAGGTTAAAGATGTGCGCGGTAATTTAGATACGCGTTTAAATAAGATGGCAGAGGGCCAGTTCGACGCGATTATCCTCGCGGCGGCGGGCCTCGATCGCATGGGCTGGAACGAAAACATAACCGAGCGCATATCATCCGACATTATGCTCTCGGCCGTAGGCCAAGGTGCAATCGCGGTCGAGACACGGGAAAACGATCCAGATGTCGCCGAGCTTATGCAGTATCTGGAAGATGCGGAGACACGCTTTAGCGTTACCGGCGAGCGGGCGCTGCTGCGCGAGCTGGAAGGTGGCTGCCAGATTCCGATCGGTGCATTGGGCATAGTTAAAGATGGCGTGCTCGCCCTCGACGGTATGGTGGCCGGCCTCGACGGCTCCAAGCTGATCCGCGACAGCATTGCCGGTGACCCGGCGGATGCAAACGAGCTCGGTATAGCGTTGGCCGATAAATTGCGCGAGATGGGCGCAGATGAGATTTTGGCAGAGGTGCGCGCCGGCGAACCGTGTGTGCCCGCTCCGGAGCATCCGAACGGCCAGTAGTAATAGTGAAGTAGTATGTATGAAGTATTAAAGCAGCAGTGTGAAATATGCAGTATTGTGTATGTAATACGTTAATAATAATATAGTGTCGCACGATGTGCGGCACATACCTATAGTTGGTATGTAATTGTTGATAGGTGAATTGAGTGCCAGGTAAAGTCTATCTCGTCGGGGCGGGCCCCGGCGACCCAAAACTTATAACCGTTAAAGGGCTTGAATGCATTGCCTGGGCCGATTGTATTATCTACGATCGTCTGGCAACAAACCTGCTCTTCAAGCATGCAAAAGCCGATGCAGAGTTCATTTACGTCGGTAAACATGACGGCAAGCATATCCTTAAACAAGATGATATCAACCGGTTACTGGTCGAAAAGGCAAACGACGGGAAAACCGTTGTGCGTCTTAAAGGCGGCGACCCGCTCATCTTCGGCCGGGGCGGCGAAGAAGCGGTTGCCCTGGTTGATGCCGGTATCGAATTCGAATTTGTACCCGGCGTGTCGGCGGGAAACGCAGTTCCGGCATACGCCGGTATACCCGTAACGCAGCGAGGCATCACTTCGACGGTAGCGTTTGTGACCGGTCATGAAGACCCGGCCAAGCCGACGACCGATATCGATTGGCAGAGCTTAGCCGGTATCGGCACCGTCATTTTCTATATGGGTATGCGGAATTTAAGCAAAATAGTCGAGCAGCTCATGAGGCACGGTCGCCCAAGCGATACCCCGGTCGCCGTGATACGCTGGGGCACGACACCGCAACAGAAAACAGTGATCGGCACACTCGCGACGATTGCGGACGCGGTAGAAGAAGCCAAGATCAAGGCGCCGTCGATAATTATCGTCGGTGAGGTGGTAGGCTTGCGCGAGAAGCTAAGCTGGTTCGAGAAAAAGCCGCTGTTCGGCAAGAGGGTGCTCATTACCAGAGCGAAGAGCCAGGCGAAAACGTTGTCCGATCTGATTTACGAACTCGGCGGCCAGCCAATCGAAGTGCCGACGATTAAAATCGTCGACCCGGATAGTTTCGCCAACATAGATCGAGCTATCGAGCGACTCGATGGGGGTAACGGTTACGATTGGGTTATCTTTACCAGCGTAAATGGGGTAAAATGCTTTATAAAGCGCATGGCCGCGCTAAAGAAAGACATCAGGATTCTTTCCGGCGCACGTGTTGCGGTTATCGGCCCGGCGACGGCAAAAGCAGTTAAAAAACTGCTCATCAATATCGATATAACACCGGCGGAGTTTGTCGCCGAGGGGCTGCTTGCCGAATTTGAGAAAACCGGTATAGCCGGCGCGCGCATTCTCATCCCACGGGCGCTCGTGGCACGTGATATACTGCCCGGCACGCTTCGCGAAATGGGGGCACATGTCGATGTCGCCGAGGTATACCAGACGGTCCTCGACGAAGCGGCCGGCGAGAGAATACGGCAGATGCTTGCGGAGAAGAGCGTCGACATCGCAACCTTTACCAGCTCGTCGACAGTGACTAATTTTGTAGAGCTGGTGGGGCCAAAAACATCCGAGCTAATGCACGGCGTTACGGTCGCGGCAATCGGCCCGGTTACGGCCGAAACGATTGGAAAATCGGGTTTATCCGTCGATATTATGGCGAGCGAATATACTATTCCGGGCTTAGTTGATGCAATTGTTCGGTATTATGCCATCACGGCAGAGGCTTGAAGAAGGGCATCGGCGGCCTGATATAGCAAAAACGCGTGGGCACGTATCGTGCCTGCGCTGCAGGAATAGATTAACTTTAAAGTAAAGGATCTGATAGCATGTATTTCCCAACGTACAGGCCGCGCAGGTTGCGCAAGAATGAAAACTTCAGGCGGATGGTACGCGAGACAACCTTAAGCGTAGATGATTTCATCTATCCACTTTTTGTGGCGCCCGGCGAGGGTTACAAGAAGGAGATTTCATCGATGCCCGGTGTGTACCAGATGTCGATCGACAACATTGTCGAAGAGGCTAAAGAGGTACGAGATCTCGGCATCCCCGCGATTATACTCTTCGGCATTCCGTTCCATAAAGACGAGGCTGCCAGTGAAGCCTACGACGAGGACGGCATCGTTCAACGCGCCATTCGCGCCATCAAGAAGGAAGTAAAAGACCTGCTCGTCGTAACCGACGTGTGCTTATGCGAGTTTACAAGCCACGGCCACTGCGGTGTCGTTCGCGACGGTGAGGTGCTCAACGATATAACGCTCGAGCTTCTCGCCAAATCAGCGCTTTCGCATGCCGAAGCCGGCGCCGACATGGTTGCACCAAGCGATATGATGGACGGGCGCGTTGCGGCTATTCGCTCGACTCTCGATGAAAACCGTTTTGAAGATATTCCGATTATGGCGTACTCAGCCAAGCAATCATCCGCATTTTACGGCCCGTTTAGGGAGGCAGCGGAATCGACGCCGCAGTTTGGAGACCGCAAGAGTTACCAAATGGACGCGGCGAACAAACTCGAAGCGCTGCGAGAAACCGCTCTCGATATCGAGGAAGGCGCCGATATCGTCATGGTTAAGCCGGGCATAAGCTGCCTCGACTTGCTTGCAGCTATAAAGCAGGAGTTCGGTTATCCGACTGCCGTGTATAACGTCAGCGGTGAGTATTCGATGGTAAAAGCCGCTGCGGAAAAAGACTGGATCGACGAGAAGAGCGTTGTGCTTGAGGTCCTAACCGGCTTTAAGCGCGCCGGCGCCGATATTATTCTCACGTATCACGCAAAAGATGCCGCCCGCTGGCTAAGCGAGTAAGAATATGGCGGGCGTTTCGCAATAGAAACGAAATAATGCCGGCAAGATGGGCAAGCTGGTAATTTTTGGTATATAATAGGCGCAAGCTGGTTTTTTTGATAGGCAAGCCAAGGGGGTTTTTGTGAGCGGTCACGATACGGCAAAGGCCGAAATAAAAGATTTAACGGGTGCGGTTCCACCACCCAGAATGATAGCCTGGGAGATTACGCGAAGCTGTAACCTGGCCTGTGTGCACTGTCGTGCGTCGGCGCTCCACGGCTCCTATGAAGGCGAACTCTCAACCGATGACGCCAAAGCGCTTCTCGATAATATTAAGTCGTTCAGTAATCCGATTATTATTTTGACCGGTGGCGAGCCGCTTGCACGTCCCGACTTTTATGAGATTGCCAAGTACGGCTCGGAGATCGGCCTGCGCATGGTGCTGGGCACCAACGCAACGCTCATGACCCCCGAAATCGCAGCAAAAGTGAAAGAAGTCGGTATTCCCCGGATGAGCGTCTCGATCGATTTCCCGACCGCCGAGCTTCATGATAAGTTCCGCGGTGTAACCGGCGCGTTTGACGATGCTGTTCGCGGCATCAAGATCGCCCGGGAAGCCGGTATCGAGGTACAGATAAACTCGACGATTACCAAGCTCAACGTTGATTTCCTCGACGATCTTCTAACGTTTTCGAAAGAGATCGGCGCGGTTGCGTTCCATCCGTTCTTGCTCGTGCCGACCGGCAGGGGCAAAGAGCTCGAGGAACAGGAACTTCCACCTGAAGAATACGAGCGCGCGCTCAACTGGGTCTATGATATGCAAAAGATTGAAAAAGATATCTTCTTCAAGCCGACCGATGCCCCGCATTACTTTAGAATCATGCTCCAGCGCGCCAAGCAAGACGGCGAGAAGGCATCGACGATGATGGCGGGCCACCCCCATGCGGCGCGCGGCCTCGAGACTATGACCAGAGGCTGCCTCGGCGGCATCGGGTTCTGCTTTATCAGCCATGTCGGCCGGGTACAAACGTGCGGCTACCTTGATGTTGAGGCCGGAAATGTTAAGGATAAGACTTTCCGTGAGGTCTGGGAAGATTCCAAACTCTTCAATGACTTGCGCAACTATGATAACCTCGGCGGTAAATGCGGCGTATGCGAGTATAAGCGTATATGCGGCGGTTGCCGAGCCCGGGCTTATGAGGCGACAGGGGATTACCTTGCCGAAGAGCCATATTGCGTATACATACCAAAAGCGGTTGCGACAACCACGTCGGCCGACGCAGGTTGCAGCTGCGGAGGCGATTGTGGATCTGGCGGTTGCTAAGGCATACGGCATAGCATTAAGTTTTCATTTACAATCGTTCTGTTAATAATAACGCTTGTTCACTATGTTAGCATTTATGCAATAATCCCAAGCAAACTCTGCTTGGGATTATTCTAAAGATAGGCTTAATAGTCCCGGCCAACTAAACGAACAGGCCAGGCCTACCAAGATAATAATATGATAATACGGCAGTGCTACGATAGTACACTTATTGTAAAGTAATAATTAACAATAGTTACCTTAAAGTGAACGGTATTCTGTAACGGTTGTAAACGTATAATGAACAAGCACTTATAGACGGTGTAAAAACGGTGTAAAAGACAAGTGTAACCGAAAAGTGAACAACAGAAAAAGAACGATGTAAACGATTAGTGAACAATGGCCTGGGAAGAGATAGGGCAAGCTTGAGCATGCAGAGCAAACCATTGTAAACTAATAGTGAACAGATATTGTGAACAGGATATTACAACATTACGAAAATGCATTTTATTTGGTGGAGGTAGGTATGGATACATCGAAATCCCGGCAACTTTTTGATGAGGCTCAGAAATATATTCCAGGGGGCGTAAACAGCCCGGTACGGGCATTTAAATCGGTAGGGCTGACCCCGCTTTTTATTGAACGCGCAAAAGGCTCAAAGGTCTATGATGTCGATGGGAACGAGTACATTGATTATGTGGCGTCCTGGGGCCCGATGATACTAGGCCACGCCGATGATCGCATAAACGATGCGGTTAGGGATCAGCTGGAGAAGGGCACCAGCTACGGCGCGCCGACAGAACTCGAAGTAGAGATGGCAAAAGCCGTAGTTGCGGCGGTGCCGTCGGTTGAAAAGGTGCGAATGGTTTCCTCGGGGACAGAAGCGGTCATGAGCGCAATCCGTTTGGCCCGTGGCTTTACCGGCAGGTCGAAATTTATTAAATTCGAAGGTTGCTATCACGGGCACTCCGATAGTTTGCTCGTGCAAGCCGGTTCCGGTGTAGTGACACTTGGTTTGCCCGATTGCCCCGGCGTTACCGAGGGTGCGGCGCAAGATACGATAAACCTTCCATACAACGACCTTGAAGCGGTTGAGAAAAAAATCCGCGAGCAACATGAGGAAATCGCGGCGGTGATCGTCGAGCCGGTGGCAGGCAACATGGGCGTTGTCCCGCCAAAAGACGGTTTCCTAGAGGGATTACGCAGGATTACCAAAGAATACGGCGTCGTTCTCATCTTCGACGAGGTTATTACCGGTTTTCGCGTTGCCTACGGCGGCGCGCAAGCGTATTACAACGTCACCCCGGACCTCACCACGATGGGCAAGATCATCGGCGGCGGTTTTCCGGTCGGCGCGTTTGGCGGCCGGGCGGATATCATGGATTATCTTGCGCCGGTTGGGCCGGTATACCAGGCCGGAACGCTTTCCGGCAACCCCATAGCGATGACCGCAGGTATAACACTTCTTAGCATCTTAAGCGATCCGAAGGTGTACGAAGAACTCGACTGCAAAGGCACGGTGTTTGCCGATGGTCTGAAACAAGCGGCGCAAGAGGCCGGTGTAGCGGCGCAGTTTACCCGGGTAGGGTCACTTTCGTGCATGTATTTTACCGATGTTCCGGTTATCGACTATGCGAGCGCGAAAACGGCGGATACGGCAAAATACGCCGCATATTTTAAATCGATGCTCGCGCAGGGGATTAGCCTGGCGCCATCGCAGTTTGAGGCAGCGTTCGTCTCATTGGCACATACCGATAATGACATCGAACGCACAATTGATGCGGCGGGAAAGGCTCTCAAGGGCCTATAAAACGAAAATAAGCGATAGGTTACATGTTGCACCGCACGCTGCTCTTCGATAAGAAAACGGCGCTAGAAATGTACCGGTAGGTAAAATTGCTAAACGAAATAAAAAAGGAGAAGCATTGCTTCTCCTTTTTGGTTCTTGCGCTAGGCCTTACCCAAGCAGATTACCGGTCATCTGAAGCACCTTATCGAACGTGTCCATGTAGGGCTCCGGGTCGACCAGGTATCTAAAATCATCCGGGTTGGTTGTAATCGACGCGTAGAGCGGTACGGCTTCGGTCAGGCCGAATGACGGTACTTCGTTCGCTTTAGCCCACTTCGGGGCGGTGTCGATCTGGTAATTCGGATTTTGTTCCCAGTCGAAATTTGCAAGCTCGTAATATGCTGCGCCGTGCAGTTCCTCAAACGGTTTATAGATCGATTTAAATCCGTCTGCGGTTACGTTGCTCATAACGAGCGGCTCGTCCTCAGGGTTAATCGTAATGTGACCGTATCCCGGCGGGATAACGACCTTTTGGCCCGGAAGGGCTTCGACAACGAAGAAGTCGAGCACTTTGTTGCCGTCAACTTTCTGGCAGACATAGTGCGCGCGTCCGCTTAGAACCTCGTATACTTCAGGGTAGGTGATGCTTTCGTTGGGAACGATCGGGTGGTAGTGCCCAACGGTTTTCATGAGTTCACGGCCGATAATACCGGGCTGAATAATCGTAATATCATAGCGATAGTTATACCGGCGAAACATCACCTTATCCTTATCCCGACCGATATCGCGGTACATAAAGTACGCATCTTCCGGCCCTACTAAAGGCGAATTTGGGGCGAGCACATCCTTAAAGTCTTGTAAGTGGCGGACATCCGGCACTACGACGGGTAAGCCGTCCTCAAATACCAAATGTGCATCATCAAGCCCTAACGGCAGACCAGAGATGGGTTCGAGCTTTACCAATGTCAACTCCTCCGTTTCATTGCGCGTAAACAAAATCACATTACATTCTTCCAATAAACGAGAACTTTAATCGTTGCCGTAGACAGCAACTGATGAATATATCTTATACTTGAAAGGGGGTCCAATTTCCTTCTTATTCCCAAGTTTTCGCTTGTTGGCACGCGGGCAAATATCAGTGTGCACATGCTGCGGATGACTTTTCAACTACGACTTTGAAGTTACACGCACGTCTGTGGTACGCTAGTCATACAGCAGCGTTGGGTGCGGCTGCTACGCACAACGTAACGGTATTAACTTATTTGCGGCACAGGAAAAAGAAAGGACTTCGGAGACGTGACTGACAACAAACTTCGGGTAACAAAAGCGGTAATACCTGCAGCGGGACTGGGTACGAGATTTTTGCCGATCACTAAATCACAACCTAAGGAAATGGTTCCGGTTGTGGATAAACCGACCGTACAATACGTCGTCGAGGAAGCGGTAGCGTCCGGCATCGATGATGTGCTTATTATAACGGGTCGCGGCAAGCGTGCAATCGAAGACCATTTTGACCGCTCGTTTGAGCTCGAGGCCGTACTCAAGAAGAAAAACGATC
The DNA here is from genome assembly GCA_036504445.1 of Candidatus Aquicultor sp. NCBI lineage: Bacteria > Bacillati > Actinomycetota > Candidatus Aquicultoria > Candidatus Aquicultorales > Candidatus Aquicultoraceae > Candidatus Aquicultor > Candidatus Aquicultor sp. The sequence goes on along the minus strand of DASXVE010000025.1, from coordinate 207,771 downwards.
AGCTCACCGTTGCCGAGCTTGAAAACATTGCCAAGCTTGCCGATATCCACTATATCCGCCAGAAAGACGCCGCCGGTCTAGGCCACGCCGTCCTCTGTGCGGAAAAGCATGTTGGGAACAACCCCTTTGCCGTGCTTCTTGGTGATATTATCACCTTAAACCATAAGCCTTGTACCCGTGACCTCATTAAAGCGTACAACAGACTCGGCGCATCGATTATTGCGGTTGAGCGCGTTCCGATGTCTGAGGTACAACGGTATGGTGTTATCGCCGTGGATCAGGTGGGTGATAAACTCTATAAAATCACCGATCTCGTTGAAAAGCCCGCGCCTAAAGATGCGCCGTCCGACCTGGCGATCCTTGGCCGCTATATTCTGACGCCCGGAATTTTCGATGCGCTGTCGAAAACGGCCCCGGGTCTCGGTGGCGAGATACAGCTCACCGACGGTTTAAGGCGCTTGCTTAAGAAAGAGGAAATCTACGCATTCGAGGTAACCAGTCCGCGGTACGATATCGGCAATATAACCTCATGGATAAAAGCGACGATTGAAATCGCGCTCATGAGTGATGAATACGGACCGGAGCTCAGAGCTTACCTTAAAGAACTGGTAAAAAAGGGTATTTAACGATATCCCGGCTTCCTTAAACCAACGCAGCAACCAGCATGACTTACGGTGCAACCTTAAACATTACCTCAATAGTATCGTATATAAATAAAATATAAACTAGTTTTGTATAAGGTATTGCTAGAACAGTACGATTACATTATTGTAATATTTCATGGACAGCAGGCGGGTTACCAGCAATCGTTATAGTACGTTACTTGGCAATATTCACCCTATGCCGATCGCGTATCACATAATGCTTCCAACGCACCAGCGCACAAAGTTTTTTGGCGCAGAGAGCAACTGCAATGATCTTGCCTATCTTTTGTTTGAAACATCCGCGCTTCACGGGTTTAGCCTCTTTGCGTTCTGCATTATGCCCGATCACGTGCATATCTTATGCCAACCGGGTGATATTATGGTCAACCACTTTATCAATCTGATACGCATGCGCTATGAGTACCTGATGGCGCGAGGTGGCAACAACAGCCCTATCTGGCAGCCTGATTTTTTAGAGCGACCGCTTATAGATACCGAGGTCGTGCCGACCGCCGTCTTCATCTTTGAAAATCCGAAGCGAGCGGGGATCATAGAAGATGCGTACGCGTATCCGTTTTCCTATATTTACGGTGGAAAGAAGTATCGCCCGTAGGCGGTTTACTGCAGAGAAAGCGGTATGCGGTAGAAATGATCTGCGAATTTACTTGATAGGAACTTTACTAGGGAGGGTTGAACGTAGAAGCCCGCCGCCGTACTGGCCCAGGAAGAACGCGAGCACGGTGAAGGGCAGCGCCGTCCAGCTGAACCCGAAGGTTACCCTTAGTAGGACGATTACCGGCACCGGAAGATGAACGGCTAGGAACCAGCCCCTTGAGAATTTCTCTTGGCCGGCTCTCCAGTAGCCGAATGGGAGGTTTAACATAAAGATAACCGCAAGCAATGCGGCAATAAGCATCGTGAACCTCGCTTTTCACAGGTTTGCAGATCTCAGATATGAAACCTCGAAACCTTATATCCAGCCTGCATATCAAAAACTTAACTTAACTATATCCAAAAAAAGGTAACTCAACAAGAGTACGATGCTGTTATGTACGCGAACTTGCATGGTAAGATATACTGAAAACAGAATCCGATCTCGCGAACCGATTTAGAGCGTAGCCTGTTAGGGTACGTATGCGAAAGACAAATTGTACACGAAGCGAAAGGCGGTTTTTAGTGCGAATTATAGTGACTGGTGGCGCCGGCTTTATCGGCTCAAATATAGTTGATGCATACATCGAGGCCGGCCACGATGTCGCCGTCATCGATAACCTCTCAAGCGGCAAAGAAGAAAACGTGAACCCGAAGGCGCGTCTCTACAAACTTGATGTCCGTTCATCTGAAGTCGAGCTGGTCATCGCAAAAGAAAAGCCCGACGTTCTTAACCACCATGCAGCGCAGATCGACGTAAGAAGATCGGTCGACGATCCTGTTTACGATGCCAATATCAACGTACTCGGCATGATCAACCTGCTGCAGAGCTGCATCAAGCACAATGTTAAAAAGGTGCTCTTCGCGTCATCGGGCGGCGCGATCTACGGTGAGCCGGAAATCTTGCCGGCCGATGAGACGACAAAACTTAATCCGCTGGCTCCGTATGGCGCGTCAAAAGTTGCAGGCGAGTATTATTTAAGCTGCTATCACGAACTTCATGGGCTTGGCTACACCGCGCTTCGTTACGGCAATATCTATGGACCCCGGCAAGACCCCCACGGTGAAGCCGGCGTTATCGCGATTTTCTGCCAGGCTATGCTTGACGGGCGCGACGTAAAGATTTTCGGTACCGGGGAACAGCTGCGCGACTACGTGTACGTGGGCGATGTGGTCCGGGCGAATGTGCTAGCCCTGGAAACAGGCGACAATATCGCGGTCAATATCGGCACCGCTGCAGGCACATCGGTTAACGAGCTCTTCTCCAGATTGAAGAACATTATCGGCTACGATCGCGATGCCGTGTATTGCCCGGCGCGTCAGGGCGAACTCGACCGGACGTACCTTGCCAATACACTTGCGAAACAAGCGCTCGGGTGGGAGCCGCAGGTTGATATCGAACAAGGCCTTACCCTTACCGCAGAATTTTTCAAGAATATTTTGAAAGTTGGTTAGCACGTGATTAAGGTTTTAACAGTTTTTGGCACGCGCCCGGAAGCGATCAAGATGGCGCCTGTTGTAAAGGAGCTAGGGCGCCGGGCCGATACGTTTAAATCCGTGGTTGCGGTGACCGCCCAGCACCGCGAAATGCTCGACCAGGTGCTCGACCTCTTTAATATCACGCCCGATTATGATCTCGATATTATGCGGGCGGGCCAGGATCTCTTCGATATCACAAGCCGGGCGCTGCTCGGTTTAAAACCGGTTATTGAAAGCGAGCAACCCGATATTCTGCTGGTGCAAGGGGATACGACAACCACGTTTGTTGCCGCGCTCGCCGCGTTTTACAACAAGGTCAAAGTGGGCCACATAGAAGCCGGCCTTCGCAGTTTTGACAAGTACCATCCGTTTCCAGAAGAGATTAACCGGTCGCTTACTACCGTGATTGCAGATTACCATTTTGCCCCGACAGAGCAATCGGCGCAAAACCTTATAGCTTGCAATATTCCTAAAGAGAACATTTATATCACCGGCAATACCGTAATCGATGCGCTCCTACAGACGGTACGTCCCGATTACGAATTCACGCAACCCGAACTGAAAGAGATAGATTTTGATAACCGGCGCGTGATCCTGGTGACGTCGCATCGGCGCGAGAACTGGGGTGAGCCGCTCAAGCAGATTTGCACGGCAATCCGAGATATCGTCGAGCGAAATGCGGATGTCGAAGTAGCCTTTGCGGTCCATCTTAACCCGCTCGTCCAGCAGACCGCCCGTGAAGTGCTCGGGGAAGTCGAGCGCGTGCATTTGATAAAGCCGCTCGACTACGAGCCGTTCGTGCAGCTGATAAGTAAATCATACCTCATTCTGACCGATTCGGGCGGCATTCAAGAAGAGGCACCATCGCTCGGTAAACCGGTTCTAGTGCTGAGAGAAGTCACAGAACGGCCTGAGGGCGTTGAGGCGGGCACCGTGCGGGTTGTGGGTCGGGATAGAGCTGATATTGTTAACGAAGCTCAGATTCTCTTAAACGACAAAGAGGAATATAATAGGATGGCGCGGTCCGTAAACCCGTACGGAGACGGACACGCAAGCGAGCGCATCGCTACAATTCTTGAGGGGGCTCCACGTGCTTTACATTGTAATCCCAGCCTATAACGAAGAGGGAAATCTCGCTGTTCTTGTCGAGGGGATTGCCAAGATGGCGAGCGACAACAACATCACCTACAAGGCAATTATCGTAGATGACGGTTCAACCGATAAAACCCCCGATATCATCAAAGACCTGTCCGCTCAATATGTTATTGTACCGCTGGCCAACCATCCCAACGCCGGGCTTGGTAGAACCATGGCAAAAGGGTTGCGCAAAGCGGCCGAATTGAGTGAAAACGGCGGCATCATTATCACGCTCGATGGCGATGCAACGCACGATCCAGCATACATGCCCTCCATGATGGATAAGATTGCCCAAGGAAACGACGTGGTAATCGCTTCGCGCTTTGCTCCCGGTGGCGTCGAGCGCGGCCTCTCCTCGTTTAGAAAGGTCTTAAGCCGCGGCTCGGGAACACTACTTACTATCTTTTTCCCGACCAAGGGGCTTCGTGACTACACATGCGGCTACCGGGCTTTTAGCGCCGAGATTATTAAACGTGGGTTTAGCAGGTACGGTGATGCCTTTATCGAAGAAACCGGGTTCTCGGTTACCCCGGAAATCCTTTTGAAGCTTCGTGCCCTCGGTGCTACAATCGATGAGGTTGGGTTTGTGCTCAAGTATGATCAGAAGGTCGGAAAGAGTAAGATAAAAATATCAAAGACGATTGCGCAGTATTTGAAGATGATCACCCGCTTTAAGCTGCAGGGATTGTAACAAGGAAGAGAGCTTACACCTATGGGTAGCCTGGCAATGATTGAAGGGAACAGAATGAAGTCAATTCTTTTAATTCTATTTAGCATATCGCTGGCCGTTGGTGGTCAATACCTTTTGAAGGTAGGAATGAATCAGGTTGGCCGCATAGGCGGCGGCAACTTCATATACTACAAAGATATGATGTTTAAAACTTTCCTACACCCGTATGTGCTTATCGGCTTGGCATTATACGTAATATCGTCAATTGCCTGGCTCGTGGTGCTTTCGCGCGTGAATTTAAGCTTCGCGTATCCATTTGCAAGCCTCGGCTATATCGCCGTACTCCTCATTTCTTGGCAATTCTTGGACGAGCCCGTTAATACGCTCCGCATAATCGGTGCAATGCTTATCGGCATCGGCATTATTTTCATTTCACGAAGTTAGTACGGCCCACGCGCATTGTACTACGCTAGTACTGCTGAGTTCTTCTAGAGCCTGGTAAAACCGCTACTTTTAACGGTTGCTAAACCCCTAAGGTTGTTACTTTTTTGTTGACTCTAAGTGCAATAGTTGATATTCTTACAATTAAGCGGTAAATGATATATTTAACCATCACACACTGCTAGAAAACGAAAACCAAAAATTTAATCACCGCAGCACTAATTAGACCCTAGACATGGCAATACTCGGACTGACCCAGAATGCGAAGAACCCTAGCTTTTATCTGGTCGCTTTTATACCCGTCGAGGTATAAAAGCTAGGGGAAGCAAGTAGCGAAACCAGCCATGTTCGGGTCGTTTTTTGTTGTAGGTAACAAGAAAAAGGGGAGAAATCGCTTGGAGTTAAAGGCAGAGAACAAGATGTTAGGATTCGTTATGAACTACAAGAAACCGCTTCTTGCAATATGTGCTGCCGTAATTCTTGTAATCGCGGTCGTGGTCGGCTTACAAATGAGAGACCAGAAAATCAAAGAGGACCAGAAGCAAGCGTACACATCTGGTTCTCAAGCGTATTCCAAGGGAAAATTTGATCAGGCAATCAAAAACCTCGAGCAAGCAAAACAACTTAACCCACAAGACCCGAAAGCGCATGTCGCGCTCGCGCAAAGCTATGAAGCAAAGGGACAACTTGATAAAGCAGCAGAGGAGTACAAGGCCTCAATAGCACTTAATTCAAACCAGCCGGAAGCCATCTACAACCTCGCCATAATTTACAGGTCGCAAGGCAATATGCAGGCGGCGATCGATGAGCTTAACAAAGCCGTTAAACTCAACGCCAATTTTGTACAAGCTCGCATTGCGCTAGGCGATACGTATGCACAAACCGGGGTGTTCAACAAAGCAAAGGAGCAGTACCAGACGGTGATCAAAATGAAACCGTTCGGTGTTGATCTTGCGGGGATTAAAGCGAAGTTGGGTTCGCTTAAATAGGATACAACACGACTAACCTAGGGGAAATTTAAGGGGCTACCATGGTGACAAACAAAGGGATATCGAGAGTTAGGGGCGCAACATATAGTAGTCAACACAAAAGATCGAGGGGAAAGAAGTGGCGTATCGGAGCAAGGTTGCCGATCGCATTTCTCATTTTATTAATAAGCGCCGTACTTATGATGCCGGCGGTCGCATCCGCCGAATCATGGCATGGCGGCGGTCTGTCAGACTACATCATCCGTGTCATCAGCGTCTCACCGTATTACGGTAGGGACTTCACTGTTTTCGCCGGTACGACCGGCAACGGTGTCTTTAAGTCAACTGATGGTGGCAGGACGTGGGCTGCATTCAGCACCGGCCTCACCAATCTGGATATACGCGCAACCGCAGTTTCCCCTAATTTTGGTAGCGACCAGACTGTTTTCGCGGCAACAGCCGGCGGCGTATTTAGGACCACCAACGGTGGCTCAACCTGGATACCGATCAACAACGGTTTAACCAATCTCGATGTCAAATCGATAGCCACCTCCCCGAATTACCCTTCCGATAAATCAGTCTTCGCCGGCACAAGCGGCGGCGTTTTTAGATCAAGCGACGGCGGCGCATCGTGGACGCAGTTAAACAGCGGCCTGTCGAATCTCGATGTGCGAAATGTCGTATTATCACCGCACTTCACCAGCGACCAGACGGTGTTTGCCGGCACCTACGGCGGCGGTGTTTTCAAATCGACCGACGGCGGCTCGACATGGTCGAGCACAAATATTGGCATTACGAACCTAAATGTTACCGATATCGCCATCTCGCCGAGTTATCCGACAGATGGCGTTTTGTATGTCGGCACTTACGGCGGCGGTATGTTTAAGTCCGCTACCAGCGGTAATACCTGGATTCCCGTCAACGGCGGTATCCTTGAAGCCGACAAGTACATCCTAACAATTGCCATATCGCCGGATTATCCGATTGATTTTACGGCATACGGTGGCACAAACGGCGGCGTGTACTATACGAAAAACGGCGGTGCGAGTTGGAAGTCGGCAAATGACGGGCTCTTAAACAAGTTCGTTATGTCTCTCGATCCAACGCCGTGTTACTGCCTTGATAAAACCGTATACGCGGGTTCACAGGGCGGCGGTGTCTACAGCTGCGTCTTCAAAGCTCCGCCGATTACGACCCTTGCAACCAACCCGGTAACGGCGGATGGAGAGAACGGTTGGTTTAAAACCAACCCAACGATTAGCTTTGGTACGGATAAGCCCGGCACGACATATTACCAGTGGGATTCGACTTCAACGGCCGGTTGGACGACGTACTCCAGCTCCTTCACGGCACCGGAAGGCCATCACACGCTCTACTACTTCTCACAGGATACTTACAACGATAAAGAACCAGTCAAGACCCAGGTCTTTAATGTAGATAAGACAAAAGCGACCAATCCGACTGTAACGAGCCCGAGTCACACGGTCGGCGGATGGTCGAACGATATCACGGTCGATGTTAATTTCTCCGGTGCTTCCGACAGCGGAAGCGGTGTGGCCGGCTACTCGATTCAGTGGAGCCAATCACCGACAACGGTACCGGATGCGGCTGTTGATCTAGCAGCTGGCGTAACCAGTGCAACAAGCCCGGCGCTCAATCCGGACGGTGCCTGGTACTTCCATATAAGCACGAAAGATGCCGCGGGCAACTGGTCGCTACCCGCCCATGTTGGCCCGTTTAATATCGATACGAGCGTCTCAAACGTCGATATTTCGGCGGTACCGGCTTCCGCCGATGGCGCTAACGGCTGGTATAAGACAGCACCGGCAATTACGCTTACAAAGAGCGAGACCGGCACCGCATACTACCAGTGGGACTCAACATCTACGGGCGGCTGGCAGACATACTCAACAAGCTTTACGCCGGCACAAGGTGTACACACGGTCTACTACTACATGAAAGACCAAGCTAATAACTCAAGCCTGGTACGCTCACGAGTATTTATGCTCGATTCAGTGATGCCGACGGCGTTTACCTTAAGCGCGCCGGCCAATAACGCCAGCATGAGCAACGTGTTGCCGATAACCTTTACCTGGACCGCGAGCTCGGACACGAACCTCGCAAAATATGAGTTCTACCTTGACGGGTACAAGATCCAAGACAACATCGCCACATCGACAACAGCATATACCGTAGATACACCGCCCTCCATGGGTGCGCATACCTGGTATGTAAATGCAGTTGATGCGGCTGGTAACACGAGAAGCTCAGGCACCTATACGGTAAATGTTATCGACGGTGTAGCGCCGACCACGGCCCTGAGATCCGATCCATCGGTTGTCGATGGCATCAACGGTTGGTTTAAGACAAAGCCGGTAATTTCGTTCAACATATTAAACGATGATCCGATTACTTCGACCACTTACTACCAGTGGAATTCAACATCAAGCGGTGGTTGGCAGGTCTGTGCCAACGGTGCCAGCTTTCCGGCACTCGAGGGACAGAATACGCTCTACTACTACTCGCAAGATGCAACCGGCAACAAAGAGACAGTAAAGAGCCAGAGCTTCAAAGTTGACACGATGGGGCCGGCTGATTTCACACTTATATCACCGGTAAACAATGCCACGGTTGATAACATGACGCCCCCGACCTTCACCTGGAATCAGAGCATAGACAGCGCGTCAGGGTTTGCTAAATACCAGCTCTTTCTTGATGGGCTACTCAACAGGGATTCGATTTTCGGCACGACATATACGCTGCAAAAAGCACTAACCGTCGGTACGCATACCTGGTGTATCACGGCCGTAGATGAATGCGGTAACGTAACCACGTCAACGACCTACTCAATCAATGTCAACGATGTCATACCACCATCTACCGCGCTATCGGCCATTCCTGCAAATGCACCATATAGCGGGTGGTATAACCCATCTCCATCGATAACATTGTCATCGGATGAGATGGGTACAACCTGGTACCAATGGGATTCAACCTCAACCGCCGGCTGGCAGTCGTATTCAAGCAGCATAACGGCTCCTGAAGGACAACATACCCTCTATTATTACTCGCAAGATGCGGCAAGCAATAAAGAGACGGTACGCAGTCAAGCGTATAAAGTCGACACAACAGCACCTACGGTGCCTACTTTGAGCTCTCCGGCAAATAATGGCTCAACCGATAACGCGAGCCTGCCGACCTTCACCTGGGCGGCAAGCACAGATGCGGGTTCAGGTGTGGCTAAATACCAGCTTTATGTTGACGGGTCGCTGAAAGCCGACAGTATCTCGGCATCAACAACGTCATACAAGGTGTCGGCAGTACTTGCTGCAGGCTCTCATACGTGGTATGTAAAAGCGGTAGATACCTGCGGTAACGCAGCGTCCGCAACCTCATTTACACTCAACGTTGCGGATGTTGTTCCGCCAAGTACAACTCCGTCAGCTAATCGGAGTCCGGTTAACGGCTGGTTTAACATCGCGCCGTCAATCACGCTGGCGGCTAGCGAGCCTGGTAGCACGAAGTACCAATGGGATTCAACCTCAACCGTCGGCTGGCAGACGTATTCAAGCGCCATAACGGCTTCTGAAGGACAACATACGCTCTATTACTACTCAACAGATGCGAGCAGCAATGCTGAAACAGTGAAGAGCCAAGTATATAAAGTGGACACTACGGGCCCGGCGGCATTCGCCATCGGGAGTCCGACTAACGGTAGTTCAACCGATAACGCGAGCCTGCCGACCTTCACCTGGGCGGCAAGCACAGATGCGGGTTCAGGTGTGGCTAAATACCAGCTTTATGTTGATGGGTCGCTGAAAGCCGACAGTATCTCGGCGGCCGCAACATCGTACAGGGTAGCGACCCCGCTTGCTGCGGGCACACGCACCTGGTATGTGAAAGCGGTTGATTTGGCAGGTAATTCGACGCAATCGACGACGACATCCACACTTAATGTGAACGATGTAGTTCCGCCGGTCACGGCCCTTTCATCGAACCCATATAACAACGGTACAAGCTGGATAAATGCTGTACCGTCCATTACACTAAATCGGGACGAGCAGGGCACTACATACTATCAGTGGGATACGACGGCGACTGCATGGACGACATACAGCGCACCATTTACTGCGCAGGAAGGCATTCGTACGCTCTACTACTTCTCCGAAGACAAAGGTGGAAACCGGGAAGCGGTAAAGAGCACTACATTCAAAGTCGACGCAACAGCGCCGACTGCATTTAGCGTAACCGCTCCGGCAAATGGTAGCTCAACCGATAACACGAGCCTGCCGACCTTCACCTGGACGGCGAGTTCAGATGCCGGTTCAGGATTAACTAAATACCAGCTCTATCTCGATGGGTCATTGTATCGAGATGGCTTACCGATCGCATCAACATCATTTACGGTAGCGACCCCGCTTGCTGCGGGCACACACACCTGGTATGTGAAAGCGGTTGATATCGCAGGCAATGCCGCACAATCATCAACATTTACGCTCATCGTAGCCGATATCGTGCCGCCGGTAACGGCCTTGTCGACCAATCCATCGTATGCGAATGGTTATAACAGCTGGTTTACAACGGTCCCATCGGTTACATTAACACGAAACGAACCGGGTACGACCTATGTTCAGTGGGATTCAACTTCGGCAGGCGGTTGGCAGACGTATACCAGTGCGATGACGGCGCCTCAAGGTATCCACACGCTCTACTATTACTCAGTGGATACAGCAACTAACAATGAAACATTAAAGAGTAAGCAATTTAAGGTTGACTCGAATCCAAGTGAGCCGACGGCATTCAACGCGACTTCGCCGATTAACGGCCAAACGGTTAATAACGATACACCGCAAACATTTACGTGGGGCGCAAGCTCTGATAGCGGCAGTGGTAATGTAACATATACCTTATATGTGGATGGCACGCTTAATCGTAGCTCCATAACAGGTACTACCATAACGCTGTATCAATCGCTCTCGCCCGGCAACCATACCTGGTACGTTAAAGCGATAGATGAAGCCGGCAATGCGGCGCAGACGCAGACACTCAGTCTTACAGTAAAAGACGTCGTACCGCCATCGACCACGATGATAACAAATCCATCGTATGCGGATGGCTCAAACGGGTGGTTTGCGCATATGCCTTCAATAACCTTTACGGCAAACGAACTTGCGACGACGTATTACCAATGGGATGGTATGACCGGTGCATGGACTACCTACGCGGGTGCGATAACCGGCTTAGAAGGTCAGCATACGCTCTACTATTACTCGAAAGATACGGCCGGTAATAATGAGACTGTCAAGAATAAACCGTTTAATGTTGACGTAACAGTGCCGACGGCGTTCGATATAAGCACACCGTCAAACAATACCACGGAGACAAACGCTGCACCGCAAACGTTTACGTGGACACCGAGCTCCGATGCGCAGCTCGCAAAATACCAGCTCTACGTCGATAATGTGCTTAACAGGGATGGAATATCCGCGTCATCGACATCGGTTACGCTGTATCAATCGCTCACACCGGGCACGCATACCTGGTATATGAAAGCACTCGATGTCGCCGGTAATACAATACAGTCATCATCGATATTTACGGTTAACATCAAGGATGTTGTACCGCCGACTACGAGCTTCACAACAAACCCATCGTATGCGAACGGTTCTAGCGGTTGGTATAAATCAATACCTTCGGTAACGTTCACGGCAAACGAGCAGGCAGCGACGTATTACCAGTGGGATGTTGCGACCGGAGCATGGACCGCATACACGGGCGCGATAACCGCTCCGTCCGGCAATCACACGCTCTACTATTACTCAGTGGATACGGCCGGAAATAAGGAGACCAACAAGACCACGATATTTAGAACGGATACGGATGCGCCGGCAGCGTTTGATATCACCAGCCCGGCTAATAACGCAACCGCAAATAATGATAAAGCCCAGACGTTTAAATGGGCGGCTAGCTTGGATACAAATTCAGGGATCGCGCGCTATCGGCTCTACATTGATGGGGCAATAGCCCAGGATTACATCTCGGCATCGTCGACTTCCTACACGCAGGCATCAGCGCTCTCACCAGGCACACACACCTGGTACGTTGTAGCGGTCGACAATGCGGGCAATACCCGAAACTCGACATCGACGAACACCATAACCATTAACGATGTCATGCCGCCAACAACAGCCGTTTCGATGAACCCGGCAGCACCGGACGGCAACGCCGGATGGTATAAGTATCGTGAGCCGTCGATCCTGCTCACGAGGAGCGAGCCGGGTACGACATACTACCAATGGGATGGCACGACCGGTGCGTGGACAACATACTCTACATCGCTAACCGGTGCGGTTATCCCGCAGGATGGCCAACATACACTCTACTATTACTCAGTTGATGCTAACACTAATACTGAGGCGGTTAAGAGCATAACGGTTAAAGTTGATACAACCGTACCGACATCGGCCATAACGACGCCTACCGATCAAACTCGAATCAATACGAGTTCGTGCACGATAACAGGCACGGCTAACGACAATGCAAGCGGATCCGGTCTCGCACGAGTTGAGGTCGCTATTAACAACGGTGCATGGCGAGTGGCTACCGGTATCACCTCATGGAGCTATCCATGGTCGATTCCGCAAGACGGCACATATACGATCAAGTCACGGGCATTCGATATTGCAGGCAACGAGAGTGCTGCAACACCAGCAATTAGCGTTACCGTCGATACGGCGCCACCGTCGGTAAGCTCGGTGGCGCCGGCAGAGAACGCAACGGGTATCGACCCGACAACAGTCATCACGGCGATGTTTAGTGAGAGCGTCGACCCGGCAACGATCGACAACACATCATTTACGTTGCAGGACGGCTCGAATGCTCCGATCGCAGGCGCGGTTACGTACGATGCGGTATCGCGCACGGCTACCTTTAGACCGATGAACAAACTAGATTATTCAATGGCTTACACCGCGACCGTCACAACGGCGGTAAAAGATATGACCGGTACCAACATGGTGGCAAGCAAGACCTGGAGCTTTACGGTCAAGCCGCAGCCGGCGATTACTGCACCGGTAACGACGCTTAACTGTAACCCGGCGGTACCGGATGGTAGCGATGGCTGGTTCAAGACTTCGCCGAGCGTGACGTTTACAGCCGATAAGCTGAATACGACAACATATTATCAGTGGGGCAGCACGAGCGGCATATGGAATGTATACGATTCAGGGTCACCATTGACCGTTCCAGACGGCACATACACGCTGTATTACTACTCGGTGGATGCGCAAAGCAATACCGAGACGGCAAGAAACAGAACGTTTAAGGTGGATGCGCACGCACCGGATGCTCCGGGCAATGTAACGGTAATACCGCTATCGTATAACAGCATACAGGTAAGCTGGAATGCGGCCAACGATGCGGTCGGCGTGACCAAGTATGAAGTCTATAACGCGACGACAGGCGCGACCTATTATACGTCGGACACGAACTTCACGATAAACAGTCTGACGCAAGATACGACATATACCTGCAGTGTTGCTGCTTACGATGCGGCGGGCAATAAATCGGCTCGAAGCGTACAGGTATCGGCGAAAACATACATAGACACCAGTGGTTTCAATACGATTACCGATGGCGAAATTATTAGCTTAGGTAACGGGATTACCGTAAAGTTTACCCATATTACAAAGCCGGGTAAAACGTTTGCCTCAGTTATAACGCCAACTTTATGGGAACGCTGGAGAGCAGGTCCGCTATCTAACTTTAGCGTCTTAGGATACGCAATCGATATCCATACGACGGCGAGTTACACCGGCGATATCTATGTTACCTATACCTATAATCCAAAACGCCTTAAAGGCCCAGAAAAGAACCTCAGGCTCAAACACTGGGACGGCACGCAGTGGGTTGATATAACGGCTCCAGGCGGTCTCGACATGGTAAATCATAAGATCACGGGTATTACCCAGTCGCTCTCGCCGACCGATATGGAACTAGCTCCTATGGGAGTAGGAGGGCTGGGTATTGGCACCATAGCATATGGCGCCAATACCAATATCCTGCTCGGTTTCTCGCTCACGCTTATGCTAATGGGTGGATGGCTTGCGCTACGGAGGCGTTCATGCTCAACTATTTAGCGTGCGCATAGGCTCTAACGGAACACAAAAGCGCTCCACAAAAGTGGAGCGCTTTTTATTATGCAAAACGCTAGTAGCGGCGCTAGTAATGGGTAACCCTCGTAAAGTAACCGCTATCAGCACTGGTATCCTTAGAATAACGGCTATCATACTAAACGCTACTTTAACAATCACGTATTATACCAGCATACGAGCATTGCTTTAAAACTATGGCCGTTATACTATAACATAGGTGTTTCTTAACACCTTGGTAATGGTAAATATTCTTCTGTAGGCGATTAAATTAATCCAGTATCAACTATGAATAACGCTTCTAAACCCGAGGTGATTACATGCAGAAAAAATTCCGTTTGATAGCATTACTGCTCGTATGCGCGTTAGTGCTCACGCTGGTACCGGTCTATCCGGCTGCAGCGGAACAATCTTCAAGCACACCGACAGTAGAACAGACCGCAGCAACGTCGGCAGAACAAACAACCGAGGTCACAACTTCAGCTACGACGCAAGAAGTTACAGGGCAAAACGATACGACAACAACGGTCATCAAAGAAGAAACCGATACAGCTGCAGCATATACCGGCTCGTGGGAGACGACGAGTTCGAGCGATGCTAGCGGCGGCACCTACACGTATTCTAATGACACGAGCGCATCGGCGGCATTTTCGTTCTACGGTACGGAAGTAGCCTGGATCGCAGGCACATCGAGCTCCGCAGGGATCGCCAAAGTCAAGGTTGATGGTACCTATCAACAAGATGTCGATCTCTATGGCGACGAGGCTTTCCAGCGCCCCGTTTACAATAAGACTGGGCTTGAGCTCGGCATCCATACGATCACGATTACGGTGAGTGGTCTTAAAAACGAGAGCTCAACCGGTACCGGTATTAACATAGATGCGTTTAAAGTCGTCGCACCGGTTATAACGGCTCCACCGGGTTCACCGATTCTACCGGTTACTGAAGAACCACCGGTGCCTCCGGTTATAGCGCCCGAAGACACGACATCACCGAGCATTCTTATTACGGGGCCGCAAGAAAACAGCACGATAAGCGACAAAACCCCGGTTCTCTCATTTGCGGTAAGCGAGCCCGCTACCGTTACGGTAACACTCGATGATGTTGCGGTCGAGACGCGAAACGGCGACGAGCTCCCCGCGCTCTCAGAAGAAACGCACGCCGTTACAATTACCGCGACCGACCCATCGGGCAACCAGGGAACCGCGTCCACAACCTTTAAGGTGGATACCACGGCGCCGACGGCGAGCGCATCGTTAGCGAGCGGGCTGTTTAACGCGCTACAGCACGTAACATTAACGGCATCAGAAGACGCCGTAATCTACTACACAGTCGACGGCACACCGCCGTCGGCGATGAGCACGCGTTATCTTGGTACGCCGATTCCGATTGTCGCAACGACCGCGTTAGAGTTTATGGCTGTTGATACTGCGGGCAATAGGTCGCCGATTTATACCGAGCGCTATGCTATCGATACGAATGCGCCTGTTATTATTGGTTCCGATCCGATAGGCGGCTTAGTTGAGGTACCGGTCGATAAAACCATCACCGTAGCTTTCAGGGAACCGGTTCGCGCCGGTGCGTCGTACGAGGCCATCTCCATTAAAGACGTAAACGGAGTCACCGTTGCGGCTACGACAAATATCCACGGCAACACGCTTACGATTACACCGAATGCCAACCTGGCGCACGGCGCAGGCTATACCGTCAGCGTTCCGGTGGATGCCATACAAGACGCAGCCGGCAATACGCTCACGGAACCCTTCGGTGTTACCTTTATCACCAGCGTTCTTCCGGACACCACGGCGCCGAGCCTCACCATCACGTCACCGGTGAGCGGCAGTATAATAAATAACAACACCCCGAGCTTGCAATACTTTATCGATGACCCTTCGGCCACCGTTTTCGTCACCGTAAACGGCATCGCCGTTGATAAGATATCCGGCGATGAGCTCGACACGCTGACGGAAGGCGTTAACACGGTTCGCATCAAGGCGATCGATTCATCGGGCAATAGTAGCGTCGCCGATGCGGTCTTTACTGTCGACACAATCGCCCCCGGCGCCAGCGCGATGCCGAAAGGCGATATTTATAGAAGAGGTCAATCAGTAGAGCTCTCGGCATCAGAGGCCGCAACGTTATACTACACAACCGATGGTACCGCACCGGACATGACGAGCAACGTCTACGTCGGCGTTCCGATCAATATCAATGAAACAGCGACATTAAAATTCATGGCTGTCGATGTTGCCGGCAACCAGTCGCCGGTTTACAGCGAGACGTATACAATCGACGGCACGCCGCCCAAGGTGGCAAATACCGACCCTACTGACGGTGCGACCGGTGTTCTCTTAGAGCCGAAGATCACCGTAACGTTCAGTGAGCCTGTTCAGGCAAGTGACACATACGATAAGATCACCCTCACGACCAAGGAGGGGAAGAGCGTAGACTTCACCAAGGATATCGCTGACGGCAAGCTCATAATACAACCAAAGAGCAACCTCGCCACCAACACACACTACGTTGTTACAGTCCCCGGCGGGGCGGTAATGGATATAGCCGGTAACGGTTTTGCAGAACAATACGCGTTAAGCTTTATAACCGCGAAGTCGCCCGGTGAAGCTGCCAGCGAGCAAGCATCTTTGGTTAACGGTGCAAACGCACAGCAAGCACCGCTTCTCTCTGTGAAAACCGCGGTGCGTGCGGTTCGCACAGTTGTCGAGTTTGTAGGTCAGATCGGCGAGCGTGTAAAAGACGTTATCTCGTCAATCTTGAAGAGTTTGTTCGGAATCTAAACAGGGGTAGTCTAGCCGGAAGCCGAAAGCCGAAAGCTATAGTAGTTGATGCGGTGGTCGTAACTGAAGCCTGCTTAAATCGCGCTGATGTAACTTTGAAACTCGCGCTTTTAGACGTTATCTTAAGGGAGGCCTAGCAAGGCCTCCCTTTTTATGGCATTTTATGGGAGGATATCTATAGCAATACCATCGTTTGTCGATAGAAAAAGTGAGCGGTTCGTTGTCGTTGAAAGGTAACGCCACGGGCATGCGATTTCGCGTTTTAGCCTATTTTCTAATAATAAATCTGATAACTTTGCCTGCAGCATCGTTTGCATTTACGGGAATTGTGGCAAGTACGGCAGATAACAATACTGTTGCAACACCGGCAACCATAGGTTCTAGCCCTAACGACGTACCGTTTGTTAACCAAAGCGCCGACAATCTAACCATAACCAACTCAGGTATGGGCGAATCAACAGCTACCGGACCTGATGCGGGCAACGTAGTGCCCGGGGAAATCATCGTAAAATTTAAGAAATCGACAAGCGAAACAGAGGTCTCCGCCGCAACGAAAAAAACCGGCACGCAAGCGGTTGACCGGATAAAGAGTATAAAAGCCGTATGCGTAAAAGTACCGGCCAACCGCTCCATTCACGAAGTTATCGGCGAGTACGAATCGATGGGAAACGTGGAGTATGCCGAACCCGTCCATTACGTGCATGCGCTCGCGGTAACCCCGAACGACACATTTTTCGCCAACCAGTGGCCGCTCGTGCGGATGAAAGCGCCGCAAGCTTGGGATGTGACAACCGGCGACCCGGTTACGGTTGCCGTCGTTGATACCGGCGTCGACTATAACCACCCCGACCTGGTAGGGAAGGTAATCAACGGCTACGATTTTATAAACAACGATAACGATGCGATGGACGATTACTGGCACGGTACGCATGTGGCCGGCACAATCGCCACAGCATCGAATAATGGGGCAGGCATAGCCGGTGTTTCCTGGGGCGCGCGCATTCTCGCCGTAAAGGCGCTCGGTTCTGACGGCTCGGGGGATGATTTCACTGTTTCAGACGGCATACGCTATGCCGCCGACCACGGCGCTAAAATCATCAATTTAAGCCTCGGCGGCTACGGCTATTCCGTGACGATGGCCCAAGCTGTTGCCTATGCGCAGGGGAAAGGGTGCATCATCGTTGCCGCTGCCGGAAACGATGATATCGATGATCCGCTCTATCCTGCCGCGTGCAAAAATGTAATCGGCGTTGCGGCAACCGACCGCAATGACGTTAAAGCATCGTACTCCAATCATGGCTGGGCGGTCGATGTTGCGGCTCCGGGCGGCGACGGCGATCTCAACGTCGCACCCGAGGACGGCGTCTTGAGCTGCTTAGCGAGCTGCAAACATGATGGAGACTATGCGTATGCCGAAGGCCCCTCCATGGCAACCTCGCACGTAGCGGGCCTCGCCGCGCTTATCGCCGGCAAGTATCCGGGAAAAACAACAGATGAACTAACCCGTCTAATTATGGAATCGGTCGACGACCTCGGAGCAGCGGGGCGCGACGACACCTACGGTTACGGGCGAATCAATGCCCAAAAAGCGGTTACAACCGACGTCACGAGCCTCGAAGAAACCGACACGGCAATGAGTTATTCCGGCGCATGGGCGAGTACCGCCTAGAGTTCCGCCAGCGGCGGCGCATACCGGTATGCGAGCGCAGCCGGTGCGTACGGCACCTGTTCGTTTTACGGCACCGGCGTTAACTGGATTGCCGATAAAGGAACCGACCAGGGCATAGCCAAGGTATATATCGACGGAGTGTTTCAGTAGAATGTCGATCTGTACAGCTCAAGCGACGGCCAGCAACCGGTATATACCAAGACAGGCCTGGCGCTCGGCGCTCACTCGGTTACGGTTGAGGTATCCGGCACAAAGAACGCAAGTTCATCCGGCCTTGTTATCAATGTCGATGCCTTCGATATCATCGATTATCGGGCCACTACCGAGCCTACGGTATCGATGACCAACCCGGCAAGCGGTGATGCCGATGCGCCCATAGACGGGCCGATTACCGTTATGTATAGCGCCAATATCCAAGAGGGCGACACGTGGAGCGCAATCACCCTTAAAGACGCAGGCGAGACCACCGTTACTATAGCAGCCGCCATTTCGCAAAAAACGCTTACCATAACACCAGCGGCGTCGCTCGCATACGCGTCAACCTATACCATTACCATTCCGAACGGCGTGATTAAAAACGCCGTAAATACCAGCACCATCTCGCTGTATTCGTTTAGCTTTACGACCGCAGATACACCGACTGGCGGTGGTGGAGGCGGCGGCGGCGGTAGTAGTAGCCCCACACCGCTGCAAGACAAGGAATTAACACAAACACCTGAGGCTACAGAGTCCGCATCACTATTTACGGATATCGCCCCGGATGCGTGGTACGAGGGCTTTGTCGCCGAGCTCATATCCCGCTCCATTATAAACGGCTACCCGGACGGCACGTTTAAGCCGGTAAAACCGGTAACACGCGCCGAATTTGCCAAGATGGTCTGCATTGCTATGGGCTGGGACATTGTAGCACAAAGCGCGGGCCCCTTTACCGACATCAAAGAGGGAAACTGGGCCGCCCGCTATATCGAGACCATCAAGAAGCACGGCGCCATCGGCGGGTATACCGACAACACCTTCCGGCCAAACAAAACCGCAACCAGGGCGGAGATGGCCAAAATGATAGCCGGAGTGCTTAAAGAGTAGTTTTACAACTAGTGTTATTATTAAGTTACCAGGTGCATGCTGAACAGTACCCCCATTTTCGCTAATACTCTTTAGAAAAACCTTCTAAAAATGGTTTTACTGATAGCTGTTCAGCGGCTTGTTGCGCGAATCCTAGTGCTACCTGCCTGCATCCAACCGATAAAGCCTGCCGCTGCTCAGCGGCCATATTCCAAAATGCCGCCATGCGTTTGGCGAATTCTTCGGCATCAAGCGGAATAACAAGATTAGGGTCGACTTCTCGTACCAAGCTTGCCGTTCCAGTCCATTGTGATACAAAGGGAACTACCCCAGCTAGCATGGCCTCAATTACTGCCACTGGATAAGAATCACCTCGCCCGGGGTGAATGAGTATCGAGGATGAAGACAAGAACGGTGTTATATCTTTTACTAAACCGGGGGACTTCAAGTCAGGCTGCTCTTGAATATCCGTACGGCCCAACATTGTTAGTTGAGCATCTGGGAACTCTTTCTTAATCACCCCAAGGCTTTTCGTGGCAATATCGATGCCTTTATAATATGCGCTCCCGCCTCCTATGAGCACCATGTTATGCGAACCAAGTGAAGGTTCTAAAGCACTGAGTGAATGCAACCGCGCTTCAGTTACCTGCGGATATCTAATGACTACTTGTGTTCCGGGCAAGTTCTTCTTGATCAATGTTGCCACCATGTCGCCGATTGCGATAGCGCCGCAGATAAAGCGAAACCCGATACGCGCCAGCGCTCTGTTGATTCGACGATTATCTACAAATGCCCGGTAAAGTGCATCATCGGCGCTTAAGACTATGATTGCTTTAGGCCGCCTGTTAATCCAATTAATTACAGGGGCCATTACCATTGCAGGTGTTGTACCCTCGATGACTATAATTTTGGACGCACTTCTTCGAAGTTTGAACGCAGACTTCAAATATGCCTGGAGCTTATCCTTGGCCGGTATATCCTTAGCGATGCTCCATTCCCCGAGCATGAAGATGCGCTCGCTGCAGCAATCTTCGAGCATCTTTTGATGCGCCGGATGAGCGCCGGAGTAGGCAACTACGATATGCGGTTCCTTTAAAGAATTCGAGGTCATGGTTGGATTATACTACGCACTCATTTCATCATAAAGCAATAGCGTTTGGTTATAGTGGAAGGTCTGCTTCATAGCGGTGTATGTCACATTCATGTTACGTAGAATATAGTATCGCAATTTGCTTACCGTATCAGAATTCAAGTACAATAGTTGCAGGTGAGCATAGAGGACGCTTGGTATCTTAGCGGAACAGCCTAAGCCTGCGTCCGTTGCAAGTGCGCACATTCCGAAAGGGGAACGTTAAGCAATGGGTAAGTGGCAAAACGTATGTGTCGTCGGCCTCGGCTATATCGGTCTGCCGACGGCGAGTATCCTGGCTACTAAGGGCTACAAGGTCTTAGGTGTAGATGTAAACGAAAATGCTGTGGCGATGATTAATGACGGAAAAATCCATATCGTCGAGCCGGATCTAGATATTCTTGTAAAATCGGCTGTTCACTCAGGTAATCTAAAAGCAAGTCTTACGCCTGAGAGGGCGGATGTCTTTATCCTTGCTGTTCCGACGCCTTTTAAAGAAGGCCACAAACCCGATCTTTCGTATGTTGAGTCGGCCACAAACACCATTATCCCGTTTCTAGCTGAAGGGAACCTTGTTATCTTAGAGTCAACTTCACCGGTCGGCACGACAGACGGCATAGCTGCTCAAATATTTGTCGCGCGCCCGGAGCTTCAAGAAAATCTTTTTGTAGCGCACTGCCCGGAGCGTGTTCTGCCTGGTCAAATACTTAAAGAATTGGTCAACAACGACCGTATAATCGGAGGCGTCGATCCCATATCTGCCGAAGAAGCGCAAGGCTTTTATGAGACGTTTGTCAGCGGGCAGATATTTGTTACGGCGGCCAAGACCGCCGAACTTACCAAGTTAACCGAAAACTCGTTCCGCGATGTGAATATCGCGTTTGCCAACGAACTCTCGATTATCTGTCACGACCTCGGCGTTAGTGTGTGGGAGGTCATCGAGCTTGCCAACAAACACCCCAGAGTTAATATTCTGCAGCCGGGCCCCGGTGTGGGTGGGCACTGCATTGCGGTTGACCCCTGGTTTATCGTCGATTCGGCGCCGGAGAAAGCGCGCCTTATCAGGACCGCGCGTGATGTAAACGACAGCAAGCCGTATCATGTTATCAATCGTGTTAAGGAGAAAGCCGGGCGGATTAAAGAGCCGGTTATCGCGTGCTTAGGGCTCGCATTTAAAGCAAATATCGACGATCTTCGCGAGAGCCCTGCGCTTGAGATTGTCAAACATCTTGCGGCTGACAATATCGGCACGATCCTTGCGGTTGAACCGCATATCCAAAAACTACCTGCCAAGCTTGAGCGCTTTACTGATGTTGAGTTTGTGGGTTTCACTGAAGCGTTGCAGCGCGCAGATATCGTGCTGCTTCTAGTCGATCATAAAGCATTTAAGAACGTAGACCGCGACATTATAAAAGATAAAATTGTAATCGACACAAGGGGGATGTGGTAATTGAAGCAGGTTCTTATCAAGCAGGGTCAGGCAATCGTCGAGGAAATCCCCGCCCCCCAAGTTGAACCAGGTACAGTACTGGTACAGGTCGATCATTCCTGTATTTCGGTCGGTACCGAGATGAGCGGTGTCAAAGTGAGCGCGATGCCGCTCTGGAAACGCGCCCTAAAACAGCCGCAAAATGTGAAAAAGGCTTTTCAGATGGTAGCTACGCAGGGTTTAGCTCACACGAGAAGCGTGGTTGAGGGGAAGCTTTCTGCAGGTAGCCCGACCGGTTACTCAGCCACCGGCATCGTCTTAGAGGTAGGTGAGGGTATCGACGATATTCAACCTGGGGACCGTGTTGCGTGCGCGGGAGCACAATGCGCGCACCACGCTGAGATTATTCGCGTGCCACGCAATCTAACGGTTCTTGTTCCGGATGAGCTCGGTTTCCCTGCGGCAAGTACGGTAACGCTTGGTGCAATTGCTATGCAGGGCGTGCGACGTGCTACACCGACGCTTGGTGAGACGTTTGTCGTTCTCGGCCTCGGTATTCTGGGGCAGCTTACCATACAACTTCTGAAAGCCAACGGATGCCGCGTGATCGGCACCGACCTTGATCGCACGCGCATCGAGCAGGCGAGAGGGTTGGGCATGGATGTCGGTATAATCCCGCAGGAAGAGGATGATATCGAAGCCGTTGCAAGGCTGACTGACGGTTACGGCGCCGATGGCGTTATCATAACCGCCGCCACACCATCCGATGCTGTGGTCTCCACCGCGTTTAAGATGTGTCGCAAGAAAGGGCGCGTTGTGTTGGTCGGCGACGTAGGCCTTAGTCTAAATCGCGAGGATTTCTACCAGAAAGAGCTCGATTTTTTTATCTCATCATCATACGGCCCCGGCCGCTACGACAATAATTACGAGGAAAAGGGACTCGATTATCCGGTCGCGTTCGTACGGTGGACCGAGAATCGCAATATGACCGAATACCTGCGCTTGCTTGCGGAGGGAAAAGTTAGTGTCGACCCTATGATCGCTGCCATCTATCCGGTCGATAAGGCAGGGGAGGCATATGCGGCGCTTAAAAGCGATACCGATAGGCCGCTTATGGTACTTTTATCGTACCCGCGCCCGGTTGATGAGCGCCTTACGCGAACGGTTGTAAACCCACATGCGCAACCATCCGGCAAAACCCAGGTGAAATTGGCGCTCGTTGGCGCCGGTGGTTTTGCCAAGGGTATGCATCTTCCAAACATGAAAGAGCTTTCCGATCTCGTGCAGCTGCATGCGGTCATGAGTCGTACCGGCCAGAACGCAATTGCAACCGCAACGCAGTTCGGCGCGAAGTACGCGACGACCGATTATAGTGAAGTGTTGCGCGACCCCGAGGTGGACGCGATTCTCATTGCAACCAGGCATAACTTGCACACACCGATGGTGTTTCAAGCACTTAAGGCGGGTAAACATGTTCTCGTTGAGAAGCCGCTGGCACTTAACGAAGGCGAATTGAAGGAGATCGAGGCGTTTTATTCTGCGGCTTCCGGCCCGTCACCGATTCTTCTTACCGGCTTTAACCGCCGGTTCTCAAAGTACGGGCAGCGGATTTATGAGCTGACCAAGAATCGAAGCAACCCCATGATTCTCAATTACCGCATGAATGCCGGCTATATTCCGCTTAATCACTGGGTGCATACCGAAGAAGGCGGTGGACGCAATATCGGCGAGGCGTGCCATATCTACGATTTGTTTACCTTCCTTGTCGGCAGCAAAGTAGTCGCTGTAGATGCGAAAGCCGTTAGCCCGGCTACCGGTTACTATGGCAAGAACGATAACTTTGTTGCTACAATATCGTTTGAAGACGGCTCCGTTGCCACGCTTACCTATACGGCGCTTGGCAGCAAAGACCATCCGAAGGAGCAGCTCGAAGTATTTGTCGACGGCAAAGTAATTACGCTTGACGATTACAAGAAGCTCACGGTTACCGGTGCAAATGTTACCGGTGTTGAAACCAAGCTGTCTGACAAAGGCCAAAGAGAAGAGCTTGAAGCCTTCTGCAAAGCCGTCAAAGCAGGCGGCGAATGGCCGATTTCTTTGTGGCAGCAGGTACAGGCAATGCAGATTGCGTTTGCGGTGGAAGAAAGCTTCCGGTAAGAAAAGACAAGGACACGAATTCATGAAGGTTATTATCCTAGCAGGTGGGTTTGGCACACGATTAGCTGAGGAGTCATCGATTCGGCCAAAGCCCATGGTCGAGATTGGTGGCAAGCCCATACTTTGGCATATTATGAATGTCTATGCAAGTTATGGCTTTAATGATTTTTTAATTGCTTGCGGCTATAAAGGCGAGGTCATAAAAGAATACTTCCATAACTTCTTTTTCCATAATAGCGATTTCGGCATTGATTTAAGCAATGGTCGCTACGAGATAATCAACCCCTGTTGCCTCGATTGGAAAGTAGGAGTTATCGATACGGGCCTAAATACTATGACAGGCGGGCGTCTTCAACGCCTAAAAGGCCTAATTGGCGATACAACTTTTATGCTTACGTATGGCGATGGCCTAAGCAATGTAAATATCAAGGATCTTGTTGCTTTTCACCAAGCTCACGGTAAGTTAGCCACTATAACTGCAGTGCGTCCGCCGGCTCGTTTCGGAGGTCTTGTTTTAGATGATGGCAAGGTACAAGAGTTTTCTGAAAAACCGCAAACCGGTGAAGGTTGGATTAATGGCGGATTTTTTGTATTTGAGCCAGGAATATTTGATTATTTAAGCGGAGATGAGACAATCCTCGAACGTGATCCCTTAGAGCGCCTTGCAGCCGACAACCAGCTTATGGCATTTCGCCATGAAGGGTTCTGGCAACCTATGGATACACTGCGTGAAAAACAACTACTTGAAACTCTTTGGACAAGCGGTAACGCACCTTGGAAGATATGGGAATAACATGGCATTATCATCTTTCTACTTAGATAAAACAGTTTTAGTAACAGGTCATACTGGCTTTAAAGGGGGATGGCTCACAACATGGCTTAAGCAGTTGGGTGCCAAAGTAATTGGATTTGCACTCCCCCCCGAGCAGGGAAGGCCAAACTTGTTTGAAGCTGCGAATGTTGCGCAAGGCATGACCTCGATCCTCGGCGATATACGTGACCTTTCAGAGTTTACCAGAGTAATAGGCCGATACTCTCCTGATATTGTTTTTCATTTGGCTGCCCAACCCCTTGTAAGGCGGTCGTATCGTGAGCCGATTGAGACCTATGCGACGAATATTATGGGCACCGCCAATATTCTCGAAGCGGTGCGACATACTCCGTCGGTGCGGGCTGTCGTCGTGATTACCAGCGATAAATGCTATGAAAACCGTGAACAGATATGGGGCTACCGCGAGCATGACCCTATGGGCGGCTATGATCCATACAGCTCTAGCAAAGGCTGTGCCGAGCTTATTGTTAAGGCTTATCGCAGCTCGTTCTTCAACGCTGAAGGCCGTGTTGGTGTTGCGACTGCACGCGCGGGTAATGTTCTCGGTGGGGGCGATTGGGCTGAGGATCGCCTTGTGCCTGATATCATTCGAGCCCTTGCTAGCGATGAGCCCATAATCATTCGACATCCCGAGGCCATTCGGCCATGGCAGCACGTGCTCGAACCACTCCACGGCTATCTCATGCTTGGCGAGCAGCTTTACAAAAAAGGTGCTTTATTTGCAGCGGGCTGGAACTTTGGCCCCAGCGATGATGATGCTACACCTGTGGGGGATATTGTTGAGCGCATGATTTCCTACTGGGGATCCGGCGAGTTTATTATTGATAAATTGGATAACTTACATGAGGCTAACTATCTCAAATTGGATTGCAGTAAAGCAAGAGCAAAGCTTGGCTGGAAACCAGAACTCACCATAGATGATTGTCTTAAACTAACTGTTGCATGGTATCGTGCTTATCTGAAAGATCCTGCATCCGTGCCGGACATGACTACTGGCCAGATTAACGACTATATGAAGCTGACTTTAAATGATACAATTTAGCTCTGCACTTATAACTGGCGCAAACGGATTCATAGGATCGTCTCTCGCACGTCGTCTTGCCATCGATGGCGTGACAGTACATGCGCTAATTCGCTCAAGCGCCGATTGCTCCCGGCTAAACGGTGTAGACAATATCAGCC
This sequence comes from Candidatus Aquicultor sp., assembly GCA_036504445.1. Classification (NCBI taxonomy): domain Bacteria; kingdom Bacillati; phylum Actinomycetota; class Candidatus Aquicultoria; order Candidatus Aquicultorales; family Candidatus Aquicultoraceae; genus Candidatus Aquicultor; species Candidatus Aquicultor sp. The sequence goes on along the minus strand of DASXVE010000025.1, from coordinate 181,376 downwards.
CAATCAAAGTCCAATCTTTTGAGACCGCTGAGTTAGAACGATCCTTAGCAGGTATATCGGCGGAAGTTGTATTTAACCTTGCCTCATATGGTGTAAGCCCTCAAGACCGAGACCCAGAAGCAATGATAGAAGGCAATATTGATCTTGTGGCTCGTCTTATTTGTGCTACATCCCAATGGCCGCTTAAGCGTTTCATACATACGGGAAGCTGTTCTGAATATGGTGGCAACCCATCGCCGCATGAGTATATCTCCGAGGACCGTTTGTTAGAGCCGACATCGCTTTATGGAGCCGCTAAAGCAGCATCGGTTCTTTATGGTACGGCGCTAGCTCAACAGCTGGCCGTTCCATTTATTACACTAAGATTATTCGGAGTTTACGGCCGGGGAGAGGGGCCTCACAGACTAATTCCGTACCTTATCAACAAACTAAATAATAATGAGACTGTCGATCTTACGCCTGGCGAGCAGGTGCGAGACCTGCTGTACATCGATGATATTGTGGATGCTTTTATAGCGGCTGCTGAAAGTAGCAGTATCAGTATTAATACCATATACAACATTTGTTCCAGCCAACCTGTGAGAATCAGAGAGGTAGCGGAAAGCGTCGCGGACGCTATGAATAAACCTCGAAATCTACTACAATTTGGGATAAGGTCTTATCGCGTGGATGAGCCCCTATGGATTGTCGGAGATAACCGGCGATTCAAATCCGTGGCCGGATGGCGGCCACAAATCATCCTTGCTGATGGCATTAATCGCATGATTTGAAGAAACAAGCGATAGTAGCTACTTATTCAATGAAACCCGGAGGCAAAAGTGGGGCGGTTCGATCAGTTCTCTGAGAATTACAAAGATATTCTCGATCAACATATTTCTGTGTCTGGAGAAAGCTCGGAATATTTTACTGAGTATAAAGCCTGCTATATTGCTAAGCTGGTGCCAACGAATTCCCCTGGAAAGCTTCTAGATTTTGGTTGCGGTGTTGGTCTGCTTTCATCTTACTTGAAACAGTACATGCCAACCTGTACTTTGCATGGGTATGACGTTTCAAGCGCTAGCATCGAGAGAATAGATCCTGATCTAACAGCAAGAGGCATGTTCACTTCTGATCAGTCAAAACTCGATAACGATTACGACGCAATCATCGTCTCAAATGTTTTGCATCATATTGAGCCCAAGAATCGCGAGGGTACGATTTTAGCGTTGCGAGAGCGCTTATCGTCAGGTGGAAAACTAATTGTGTTTGAGCATAATCCTGCCAACCATCTCACAAGGAAGGTTGTAGATAAGTGTCCTTTCGATGAGGGTGTTGAATTACTGCCGCTGAGAGAAACCGTCGCGCACATGTCAAAAGCCGGTCTAGGGATAGGGCAGAGCGATTATATAGTGTTTTTCCCACATTTCCTAAAGCTGTTTCGGCCTTTAGAACCATTAATTTCCTGGTGTTCGCTCGGTGCCCAATATGCATTAGTTGGTGAGAAGCATGGATAAGGTAAACAAGAAGCTAATTTCAATCCTAGTACCTGTATTTAATGAAGAGGATAACATAATTCCGCTGTATACTCGGGTTTTGGATGTCATGGCGCAACTGGTTGATCGCTATGACTATGAGTTCGTCTTTACCGATAACCATAGCACCGACCGGACATTTGAACGACTAGAGAAACTAAGTAAACTGGATAAACGCGTACACGTATACCGGTTTTCCCGCAACTTTGGGTTTCAGCGGTCCATTTATACCGGGTACTATAACGCAAAAGGCCATGCAGCTATTCAACTAGATTGTGACTTACAGGACCCTCCAGAATTAATAACAGAGTTCGTTCGTTACTGGGAAGAAGGATATCAGGTTGTCTATGGCATTCGTCAGACCAGAAAAGAAGGTTGGGTAATCAATCGCATACGTAATGTTTTCTACTGGTTGATCGACATCCTCAGCGAGGATATCCTGCCTCGCGATGCCGGTGATTTCCGGCTCGTTGACAGAAGGGTCATTAACGAGCTCAGAAAAATCGATGATTACCAGCCATATCTGCGGGGAACAATTGCGGCAATGGGATTCAAGCAGATAGGCATTCCCTATGATAGAGCCGAGCGCATGCACGGTAAAAGCAAGTTCTCATTGGGTGGTCTTTTTAAGCTAGCTACCGATGGTATTCTCAACCATTCAATCATACCTTTAAGAATCTCTACTTTTACCGGTTTAACGATATCTCTTTTGACGTTTCTCGGCATACTCGGCTATTTCTTCGGTAAGCTGTTTTTAGGAAAAGAGTGGCCGGCAGGTTTTGCTACAACCACCACTTTAATTCTTTTATCGTTAAGTCTTAATGCGCTCTTTCTTGGTATAATTGGTGAATACTTGGGTCGTATTTACCAACAGGTTAAAAAACGGCCGATGACTATAATTGAGAGCGAGATAAATCCACAAGCCAAAACTGACGTAAACGAGACCGATTGGAATGTACGACCGCAAGCGCCGCAACGTGAAAAGGCTTAACGGTGATATTGCTAGGATTGGGCTCTGTCGGTTTGGCAAAAACTTGGAGGGTAGAGGCATGGGGGCTTCATGTCCGGTTTGCAAGACCATAAGTATCTTTGAATATCGTCATCCTGAAGTTGACTTATATAGGTGTCCTGATTGCGACCATTGTTTCAGCGAACCTACCTCGATTATAAAGCAGGAGGAATATAGCCAAGAATACTATGAGGCTGACCACAAGAATTGGTTCAATAATCCAAACTTAGCCCTGTTCAACACCGCCTATGGGTTCATTAGGGAAGCTGGCTCAAATCTATCGGTTCTGGATATCGGTTGCGGTAAAGGGGATTTCCTAAAATGTATTAAGCGGAAAGATATGTCTTTACATTTATTTGGGATAGATTTAAGCGAGAACCAGCCGATTGATGGAATTACGATTATCCAAGGCGATGCGCTTGCTGCCGACTTTGACCGTAAGTTCGATGTAATTACAAGCTTTGCAGTAATTGAACATATCGCCGACGTTCAGGGTTTTGTTAAACGCTTAGGAGAGTTATGCAACCCCGGTGGTTTAGTTATTATTATGACCCTCGATGATAGAAGCGTCCTCTATAGTGCTGCTCGGATGCTTAATCGTCTAGGTTTTGGTGTGCCATTTGAGCGCCTATACAGCAAACATCACGTTAACCACTTTAATACATCATCACTAAGGCGATTGGTTATAAGCAACGGTTTTTCAGTGACAAAGGTGCTACACCATAATGCACCCCTAAATGCTATAGATTTTGCAGCATCCTCACAAATCACCAACATCGTCTTTAAAATTGGTGTATTAGGTACGTTCATACTAGGTCAGGCTTTAGGCCGAACCTACTTGCAAACAATAATTTGCAGAAAAGATAAGTAAAGGTCAGCTAAGCATTCGTTACGGTGGAGGTTCTCTATATTGCTGGTCGATATAATGCCTACGAGATATCAAGCTTTGCTTGAAACACTAGCGGGCTACAAGAAAACGGGAATGTCGCTTATCGCTTACGACGGGCACAGCCTGCATCCCCCAGCGTTTGGTGATGACGTAGGTATTTACTATTTTGTGCCGAAAATTGCACAGGTTTTCAATATGCCTATTGATAGAAGTTTTGATATATTTATCATTGGCCTTACGTTAATTTCAGTGGTGCTTGCTCTCGTAGGTTTATTCCTTTTATTTAAACGGCCCGCAAGCATAATTGTTAGCCTGCTAGGTGTATCAGTTTTGGCGTTTACCATGTTGAAGCTCTCAGATGTTTACGTGGCTGCCCCGTTTGCAATACTCTCAGTGGTTCCGATTTGCCTGTATTTTATCCAACAAAACAAACTATGTTGGTCTTTATTGGTAACTCTCTTTTTTGCGGGTTCTATAATCGGTATTGCTAATGCCATGCGGAGCAACGCAGGCACCACTGTGATGATCTTTCTTTTAATACTGCTAGCTTTTTACATGAGGGTTCCGCGCAGGGTAAAGTTAATTCTTTTAAGTATGCTTATTATCGGAACCTTGATCCCTTCAGCCTTTTTTAGCTTGCTGCTTAATCATAGAGATGATTATTTGCGTACCGTAGCAACAAATAATTGTGCACCGAGGCAACATGTTATCTGGCATTCCATTTATATTGGGCTAGGTTTCTTAAATAATGAATACGACATTCGCTATAAAGATGAAGTAGCGTTTGCCAAAGTAAAATCGATCTCAGCCAGTGTAGCCTACCTCTCGCCTGAATACGAAGCAATCTTGCGGAAGGAAGTCGTTAGTCTTGCGATGAATCATCCAACCTTTATAATAAAGACGGTACTTGCTAAGCTAGGCGTTATGCAGGGCTATTTATTAATATTTGCAAATTTAGGATTGCTTGCTGCAGCAATATATCGCAAGCGCTGCTCTCTGGAGCTAGCTTTTTGGGTTGGGCTAGCCTTCAGCTCAATTTCCGGGTTATTAGTAGTGCCGATTCCTGGTTATGTTTCAGGATTTATTGCACTAGCAATGCTTTATAGCATTATGAGCATCAATTATGCTATGGAGAATGGCCTCTACCATGATATTATGAGGCTATTAGCTAATTTGAGGAATATGGCAAAACTTGCAACATAGATTTTATTTGTTTTTAAAGGCAACATGTCTCAAAATACTGTTACACAGGATCAACATTTTAGAATGCCAAGAGAGCATGTGTTATGGCACTTAGATTCAAGGCTAATTGATTTCCTCAGCCATGATATGCAAAAAGGATTACAGCTTTGGTGCATGTTCAACAACACGACTGATAACCTTGATGCCAGCGACTGCAGTTTAGGTCATATATATTTTACGCAGTAGATCTTTCTTGCATCAATAAATCGAGGGTAGGAATGGTTGACAATATTCAGGAACAAGTTCGTCTCTATTGGGAACAGGAACCTTGCGGTTCTGGCCAATCTATTACTGGGAATGTGGAACCAGGTACGTTAGCATGGTTCGAGCGCATTGAAGAGCATCGTTATACAGCTGAGCCGATGATCCATGCAGTTGCTCAGTTTACGCGGCATCATGGTAAGAAAGTCTTAGAAATTGGGGTTGGAGCTGGAACTGACCATTTGCAATGGGCACGTGCAGGGGCCGAGTGCTATGGTGTTGATTTAACGGATGCTGCGATACAGACCACGCGAGACCGGCTCGCCTTATACGGATTACACTCGCAATTGCAGAGAGTTGATGCTGAGCGATTGCCATTCGATGACGACACATTTGACATTGTTTATTCCTGGGGTGTCATTCACCATTCGGAAAAGCCCGAGCTGATTGTTCAAGAAATTAGAAGGGTGTTGAAAAGTAACGGTATCTTTATCGGCATGATGTATGGCAGGCACTCTGTTCTGGCATTTAAACTATGGGTTAAATATGCCCTTCTTAAAGGTAAACCTTGGCACAGCTTTGCTGATGTCATCTGGCATCACATGGAGAGTATTGGGACAAAGGCACACACTACTCGTGAACTAAAAGAAATATTCTCAGAATTTGGTGGATTTTCTGCTAATTCAGTAATAACGATTTATGATAAAAACAAATTCCCAAGGTGGGTTAGCGGTTTCTTTCCAGACAAATGGGGTTGGTATATAACTATGGAGGCAAAGAAATAAGTGTGTGGAATAGTCGGCGCACTTTCTTTTAAGAATACAGGGTTTCAGATAACCGAACCATATATAGTTAAAATGCGTGATACCATGCGGCACCGCGGCCCGGACGGGGCGGGTGTTTGGGTATCGGATGACCACCGAATTGGCCTAGGCCACCGGCGGCTCTCTATTATCGACCTATCTGAAGCCGCAACTCAACCTATGTGTAACGAAGATGGCGCCCTCTGGATTTCGTTTAATGGCGAAATCTACAACCATGCCGATATTCGTGCTGAGCTGGAGCAAATCGGCGGGCACACCTGGAAAACCGATCACTCCGATACCGAGGTAATCCTGCATGCGTTCGAGCAGTGGGGGATAGATTGCCTGCATAAGTTCAGGGGTATGTTCGGTATCGCGCTTTGGGATGCCAAAGCGCGTGAACTTTGGCTGGTCCGCGATCGCATTGGTATTAAGCCGGTGTATTACAGTATCCACAACGGGCGAATTACCTTTGCGTCAGAAATTAAGGCCTTGCTTGAAGACCCGGAGCAGAAACGCGGGGTCAATGAGGAAGCGTTCTATCATTATCTTTCATTTCTAACCACGCCAGCTCCGCAGACGCTTTTTGATGGAATTAAGAAACTCCCGAGCGGCACCTGGCTGCGGATCAGCGAAGATGGCCAGATACGGGAGCATCGTTACTGGGATGTCTGGGATAATGCGAAATCTTTAGGCAAGCTTTCTGAAGACGAGATTGCTGAACAGCTCCTTGAAGAACTCCGCATTGCTGTAAAACTGCGCAAAGTCAGTGACGTGCCCGTTGGCGTTTTCTTATCGGGTGGTATAGATTCCAGCACGAATGCAGCGTTATTCTCCGAGGGCGAGGGCGGCCCCGTTAAGACATTCTCCATTGGTTATCAGGGCGAATATCAAAGTTACCAGAACGAATTGCATTACGCCCGCCAGATGGCTGAATTGGTAAAGGCAGATCATCACGAACTGCTCTTAACCCAAGACGATCTGCTGGATTTCTTGCCTCAGATGGTACATTTGCAGGACGAACCGATAGCCGATCCTGTGTGTGTGCCGGTGTATTACGTATCGAAACTAGCGCGCGATAATGGCGTAATCGTGTGTCAGGTGGGTGAGGGGTCGGATGAGCTATTCTGGGGATATCCTAGTTGGAAAACCGCACTTGACCTTCAAAATTATGATGATTTACCTGTACCGCGCGCGCTAAAGAGGTTAGGTCTAAAAGGCTTAAACATGTGGGGCAAAGAGGACTCTTTACCATATGAGTGGCTTCGCAGGGGAGCTCTCGGACAACCTGTGTTTTGGGGAGGGGCAGAAGCGTTTACTGAAACCCAGAAGCAAAAATTGCTTTCACCTCGTCTAAAAAAAGAGTTTTCGAGTTACACTTCATGGGAAGCCCTGAAGCCAATTCGGCAACGGTTTGAAGACAAAGCTTGGGAGAAATCGCACCTAAACTGGATGAGCTATATCGATTTAAATATGCGGTTGCCTGAACTTCTTCTGATGCGTGTGGATAAAATGAGTATGGGCGTAAGCCTTGAGGGACGGGTGCCGTTTCTCGACCATAAGTTTGTCGAGCTTGCGATGAGCATTCCCCAAGCCATGAAAACAAAGAATGGTACGTTAAAGTATATTCTCAAAAAGTCCGTCCGGGGGCTTATCCCCGATGAGCTTATTGATCGTAAGAAGCAGGGTTTTGGCGTGCCTGTCTACGAGTGGTTCTTCGATAAGCTCGGCGAGCAAACCAAAAAAGAGCTAAAAGATTTCTGCGAGCAAACCGATTTCCTTAATTGGTCTGAAGTTGTGCGACTCATGGACCAAGGGGCAGGGCCACAGGTATGGTATTTGTTGAATTTTGCTTTGTGGATGAAACATTATGTCGCCTAGACCAACTTCTGCAGACCTCTGTTTAACCCCTGAGTCCACGAGTTCCAGAGTTTCGGTTGCGAGTCGCCGGCTTGATCTGGATTTATTAAGAACGGGAGATGTAACGCATAGTGGCAGATAGCATGCGTCTAGCTAAAAGTGCGTCCATAAGTCTTATTGCGAAATTAATCGGTTTCATTATAGCGATTCCAACAAGTATTATTGTCGCTCGGTATCTAGGGCCTTCAGGAAAAGGCGTATTTGCCGTATTGATGACGGTAACCGGTATAGTCCTGCAGCTTGGCAACCTGGGGTTTCATTCTTCCAGCGTATATTTTGCAGCAAAATATAATGAAAAGACCTCGTCGATTGCAAGTATTTTAATACTATTTGGCGCGAGCATCGGTCTTGCTTCCGGTCTCGGGATGTTTTTGCTGAGCTATATATTTCCTAAAGCGATATTAGGGGATATTCCACGGCTCTTTCTTCTCGTCGCTTTAATAGGGTTGCCGTTTGCTTTTGTGGCTCAGTTCCTACAGAACCTATTCCTTGGGATGCAGCGAATATACGAGTATAACTTTGTTGACTTAGCTGCGAAATTTGCATCATTAGGAGGCATCATTATACTCTTCTTTTTCTTTAGGAAGGGTGTTTTGACCTTGCTGGGGCTCACAACTCTAATTGCCATCCTGACTTGTCTGGCATTCCTCAGTCTTATTAAACAGCAGGTTCACCTTACATTGAAATTTGATCGTTCGGTGTTTCGGGGCATGTTGCGGTATGGTTTTAAAGCTTACTTATCAGCGCTTTTCGCTTTTCTCGTAATTCGCTCTGACATGATCTTGATTAATTATTTTCTAGGAACAAAGGCCGCCGGCTTATATTCGCTAGCAGTAGGCTCTGCTGATTGGTTATTGTTGGTTCCCGCTACCGTTGGAGCCATGCTCTTTCCTAAGGCTACTGCTATAGCCGATGAAACGAGCGAGCTGACCAGAAAGGTGAGTCGCCACATCGTTGTTTTAATGGTCTTTTTATGTATAGCGGTGGCTATTGTAATTAAACCGGTAATCGTCTTTGTCTTTGGCCAGGCTTTTGCCCCATCGGCGGGCTCTCTCTTACTTCTTCTACCGGGGATTTTCTTTCTATCTCTAGAGATGATTTACATGCAGGATTTTGCAGCCAGAGGCATGCCGCCAATAGGGTATATTAGCCCTGCTTTAGGTTTTCTAGTAAATATTGCTCTCAATCTAGTGCTAATTCCGCGATATGGCCTGCTTGCTGCCTCAGTAACGTCTAGCATGGCTTATTTCTTAATGTTTGTAGTAAATCTTGTCTACCTTAAAGCCACATCAGGTTCTTCATATTCTGATATCTTGATTCTCAAACCAGGTGAGTTTGGTGAATTTGTTGCTATGTGGCGCAACAAATTGGTTGCTTTGAGAGCAGGCTAAAAACTGATTTCAGTGGCTCTGAAGCGGTACCGGTATGACGGTATTCGAGATCAGTAATTAATGCAAATAGTCTGCTAGTTATATATGAAAACCAAAGCTCCCACAGCCCATGATGTTTGATTTTAATGCCTAGACCTCGTATAATTAATGTTCGTAAGATGAATATTGGTTCGCTGGAGCGGAAGTATAGTAGATTGTACTTGTTATCTAATTAAAGGAAAGACGCATGGCAAAAACAGCATTTATTACCGGCATTACAGGCCAGGACGGCGCCTATTTGGCCGAGTCATTATTAGCCAAAGGCTACGTCGTCCATGGTATCAAACGACGTGCATCACTATTTAATACGCAGCGAGTGGATCACCTCTATGCGGACCCGCATGAAGGTCACCCGAGGTTCTTCTTGCACTACGGCGATGTTACCGATGCTACTAATATAATTCGTCTCATGCAGGAGACTCAGCCAGATGAGATTTATCATCTGGCCGCTCAGAGCCATGTCCAGGTTTCCTTCGAATCACCGGAATATACTGCGAACGCTGATGCGCTAGGGACATTACGCCTCCTTGAGGCTATACGCATACTTGGCATGATCGAGAAGGTCCGCTTTTATAATGCTGCAACGAGTGAGCTATACGGTCTTGTGCAAGAAGTGCCGCAAACGGAGAAAACCCCGTTCTATCCTAGGAGCCCGTATGCGGTGGCAAAACTCTATAGCTACTGGATAACGACAAATTACCGTGAGGCGTACGGAATATGCGCGAGCAACGGCATTCTTTTTAATCACGAATCGCCGATGCGAGGCGAGACATTCGTGACTAGGAAAATTACAATGGCGGCAGCTCGCATAAAACTTGGCCTGCAAGATAAGATTTTTCTTGGAAACATGAATGCCAAGAGAGACTGGGGTTACGCGAAGGATTATGTTGAGGCGATGTGGTTGATGCTCCAACAAGATGAGCCCGATGATTACGTAATTGCTACAGGCGAGACTCATTCAGTGAGGGAATTTTGTGAAGAAGCCTTTAAAGAGGTTGGTATAGAGCTAGAGTGGCAAGGGACCGGCGTCAACGAAAAGGGCATTGACAGTGCTACAGGCAAAGTATTAATCGAGGTTGATCCTCGTTACTTCCGTCCGACCGAAGTTGAGTTGCTTATCGGTGATCCCTCAAAAGCCTATGGGAAACTCGGCTGGAGGCCAGGCGTTACTTTCCATGAGCTAGTTAGGATTATGGCGAAAGCCGATTTAGAAGAGGCACGAAAACAGCTAGCTGCATCACCTGAAAAATCGCTGGTTGTGGAGTAGCTCATGAATCAAGTAGGCGCTAACATCATAGCCAAGGGTTCTAAGATATATATTGCTGGGCACAAGGGTCTCGTAGGCTCAGCGATTGTTCGGAAGCTTGAAATAGAAGGTTTTAGCAATCTAATTCTGCGCACACACGCTGAGCTAGATTTATGTGACGGCGCTGCCGTAGAGAGGTTTTTTAAGATTGAGAAGCCCGAATACGTTTTCTTAGCTGCGGCGAAAGTCGGTGGTATTTGGGCTAATAGCCATTATCCGGCAGAGTTTATCTATAGTAACCTTGCTATTCAAGTAAATATAATCCATAACGCATACCTATATGGTGTGAAAAAGCTTCTTTTCCTGGGAAGTTCTTGCATTTATCCGAAATTTGCATCGCAACCAATGAAGGAAGAACACCTATTAACAGGGATTCTTGAGCCGACCAATGAACCCTATGCTGTTGCTAAGATAGCAGGAATTAAGATGTGTGAGGCATATAGTCGGCAATATGGAGCTAACTTTATCTCAGTTATGCCAACCAATCTATATGGACCAAACGACAATTTTGATCTTATGAACTCACATGTCTTGCCAACGCTAATTCGCAGATTCCATGAGGCAAAGGTAAATGGCATACCTTCAGCGGTGGTGTGGGGAACAGGAAACCCACGTCGGGAGTTTTTACACGTAGATGATTTAGCCGATGCTTGTTTGTTTTTAATGCAAAACTACAATGACAGCGAGCTTATTAACATAGGCGTGGGTGAGGATTTAACGATTGGGGAACTAGCTCTTTTAATAAAAGATATAGTGGGATTTAAGGGAGAACTAGTTTTTGATAGTTCTAAACCGGATGGCATGGCTCGCAAATTGTTGGACGTTAGTAAGCTGAAGGGCTTAGGCTGGCAGGCGAAAATTGGTTTGCGCCAAGGGATTGAAGATACTTATCGGTGGTGCTGCGATAATAATACTGCTGAGATAGCATGATCTGTCATTTAAATATATTGAGACATGAGGGTTAAAGATGGATGCTATAAAACATAAGGTAAGCCCTGATGATTGGACTACGATTATAGAACCTCGCACTGGGTGGTTTGACATCAACTTAGCCGAACTATGGCATTACAGAGATCTGATCTTACTATTCGTACGTCGTGACTTTGTTGCTCTTTACAAGCAAACGGTTTTGGGCCCGACCTGGTTTTTGCTACAGCCATTATTTACAACCGTGGTTTTTACGATTGTCTTTGGTAATATTGCGCATATTCCAACCGATGGTTTACCTCAAATCCTGTTTTATATGTCCGGAATTATTACCTGGAACTATTTCGCCACTTGTTTAACTAAGACTTCAGATACTTTTGCGACAAATGCTCCGATTTTCGGCAAAGTATACTTTCCGCGTCTTGCCGTACCGATATCAGTAGTCATAACTAATCTTTTTGCATTTGCTATTCAGTTTTGCCTGTTTTTGGTTTTTATGCTGTTCTTTTACTTAAAAGGCGCGCCTATTAAGCCAAACTGTTGGCTACTTCTAGCACCTGTTTTGCTAATCCAAATGGCTGCTCTTGGGCTTGGTGGTGGCATACTAGTTTCGTCCCTAACTACGAAATATCGAGATCTTACATTTCTTGTAACATTTGGTGTTCAGCTTTGGATGTATGCGACACCTGTTGTCTATCCGTTGTCCCAGATACCGGTTAAGTGGCAGATGCTATATGCGTTAAATCCTATGACGGCTGTTATTGAGACCTTTCGGTATGCCTTTCTTGGAGCCGGTTCAATAAAACTTTGGCAATTAGCTGTGAGTCTGGGAATGACGGCATTGATCTTAGTGGGTGGGCTTGTATTATTTACCCGTATCGAAAAATCTTTTATGGATACAATTTAGCTAGTTTAACATGGGAAATGGGCTAAGATGAGTGATATCTCGATAAGTATTGAAAATTTATTTAAGCAATATAGGCTGGGCGTAATAGGTCACGGTACGCTAACACATGATATTCAAAGCTGGTGGGCTAGATTCACGGGCAAAGTAGATCCTAACTCAAAAATCAATATAAATGCTGCAGATTCTTCAAAGCAAGCTGATGGTTTCAACGAAAGATTTTGGGCATTAAGCGATGTCTCATTTGATGTCGCACCTGGGGAGGTTTTAGGCATCATCGGCCGCAACGGAGCTGGCAAATCTACTTTACTAAAGATTCTCTCCAGGGTTACGACGCCTACTAAGGGCATGGTTAAGATTAGGGGTAGAGTTGCAAGTCTTCTTGAAGTAGGCACGGGTTTTCATCCTGAATTAACCGGTAGAGAAAATGTCTATCTTAATGGTGCAATTCTTGGGATGACCAAGCACGAGATAACCAAAAAATTTGAAGAGATTATCTCATTTGCTGAAGTCGAAAAGTTTATTGACACCCCAGTCAAGCGTTATTCTAGCGGTATGTATGTGCGCCTCGCGTTTGCTGTAGCTGCACACCTTGAACCAGAGATATTGATTGTTGATGAGGTGCTAGCAGTTGGTGATACACAGTTTCAGAAGAAGTGCTTGGGCAAAATGGAGGATGTAAGCAAGGAAGGTAGAACGGTCCTTTTTGTAAGTCATAATATGCAGGCGATACGTAACTTATGCCCCAAGAGCATACTTTTAAATAAAGGATCAATAGCTTCTGAGGGCGCGACTGATACGGTGTTAAATACTTATAATCAACTTCTACGCAGTATCGAAATTGATGCTGAGACTGACATTTCCAATGAATTAAATAGGCGTGGGCTGGGCGTGGTTCGCTTTACCTCGGCCGAAGCGGAAGACATAATGGGACAGAAACGGTTTAGTTTCCAAATGGGCGAAACCATACGAATTAAGATATCTTACAAGGTTTTTAAGCGGATGCAAGGTTTAATTATTTATGTAGGATTGCGTTCCGGCGCTACAAGAGATATCGTAACATCAGCTCAGCATTTAGTAACATCTGATACGGTTGATATTGGCACTAATGGAACAATTATCATTGAATTGCCTGATATATTCATACGACCGGGAGAGTATCCTCTGTACTTACATCTTAGTGATGCTAATATGTCATCAACCAGTATTGATGTTCTTGATGATTTAACTCCACCGCTTGTCATTAGCGCAGGCAACATAGCAAGACATTCAAATTTCAATCCAGCACAGCCCATTGGTTATTTTTCGATACCATCGCATGTGGTATTGAACGAGATTTATGAAAGATCTAGTTCGTAATAAAGCTAACTATATAAGGAGAGCAGTTGATGTTTAATGGAAAGTCGATTTTGATCACGGGTGGGACTGGCTCCTTCGGCAAGAAATGTACAGAAACAATTTTAAAGAGATATAAGCCGAAGCGATTAATAATTTTCAGCCGTGACGAGCTTAAGCAGTTTGAGATGGCGCAAGTCTTTTCAGAAAAAGAATATCCTTGTTTACGTTATTTTATAGGTGATGTTCGGGATAAGGAACGGCTGTATCGTGCTTTCCGTGGTGTCGATTACATTATACATGCAGCGGCATTAAAACAAGTTCCTGCCGCAGAGTACAATCCGTTCGAAGCGGTCAAAACCAACATACTCGGGGCTGAAAATGTAATTAATGTTGCCATTGATCAAAATATTAAGCGAGTTATAGCATTAAGCACAGATAAAGCAGCAAATCCTATAAATCTTTATGGTGCTACAAAATTATGCTCAGATAAGTTGTTCATAGCGGGTAACTCCTACGTTGGTGAAGATGATACTCGTTTCAGTGTCGTTCGCTATGGAAACGTTGTTGGTAGCAGGGGAAGCGTCATACCATTTTTTCTTAAACGGAGGGAGACTGGCGTGTTACCGATCACGGACCCCCGTATGACACGATTCTGGCTTACCCTTGAACAGGGTGTTCAATTTGTTTTAGATTGCCTTGAACGGATGGTTGGTGGTGAGCTATTTATCCCTAAGATACCTAGCATGAACATCATGGATTTAGCTAAAGCCATTGCCCCGGAATGTAAGACTGAGATAGTTGGTATTCGACCAGGCGAAAAGCTGCATGAGGTTATGGTTCCTAAAGATGATGCCCGAAGAACGCTGGAATTTGATTCCTATTATTTAATTCAACCTGATTTTAATTACTGGGGCCAACGTTTTATTAATAACGGTGGGCAGCCGGTCACAGCTGAATTTGAATATAATTCAGGGACAAATACCCACTGGTTGACTACCGAAGAGTTAAAGGAAGTAGTAAAAACGCTATGATCCCTATTCCTTATGGAAAACAAAGTATCAATGAAGAAGATATCGAAGCTGTCATAGCCGTTCTTAAAAGCGACTGGATAACGCAAGGACCGGCTATTGAGCGATTTGAACGTGCCGTTGCCGAATACTGCGGAGTAAATTATGCAATAGCCGTCTCAAGTGGCACGGCAGCGCTTCACCTCGCATGTCTTGCCGCAGGCCTTAAAGAGGGTGATATCTTATGGACATCGCCGAATACCTTTGTTGCTTCAGCAAATTGCGCTTTGTATTGCGGGGCCACACCCAATTTCGTAGATATTGATCCCCTAACCTACAACTTGAGTGTTGATGAGCTAGAAGCCAAGTTGTCTACAACAGAAGCAGAGCGCCTTCCAAAAATTCTAATGCCTGTTCATTTTGCCGGGCAGTCCTGTGAAATGGAACGGATAAACGACCTCGGCAAAAAGTACGGTCTTACGATTATTGAGGATGCTTGTCACGCACTTGGTGGCAGTTACAAGGGTCACAAAATCGGTGCCTGTATATATTCTGATATGGTTGTTTTTAGCTTTCATCCGGTAAAAAGCATTACCACGGGCGAAGGCGGTATGATAATAACTAATAACGAAGACCTCTATCAGAGGCTACTGAGACTAAGAACCCACGGTATAACCCGTAACCCCAGTTGTATACAAGACGAATCTCATGGCCCCTGGTATTATGAGCAGGTTGAGCTTGGTTTTAATTATAGAATAACCGACATTCAGGCTGCGCTAGGATTTAGCCAGTTGCAAAAGCTAGATAGCTTCATAGACAGACGGCGGTACCTTGCAGAAAGGTATAACGATCTGCTAAAAGACTTACCGTTAGTTTGTCCATACCAGCACCCTGATGCTTCTTCAGCCTATCACATTTATCCTATAAGGTTGAAACTTAATAAGGTTTCTAAGTCACGACAACAGGTTTTCAATGAGCTAAGGGAATCAGGGATTAATGTTAATGTTCACTATATACCAGTTCATACCCAGCCCTATTATCGTGAGCTAGGTTTTAAGCAGGGCACTTACCCAAAGGCCGAACAATATTACAAAGAAGCGATATCTATTCCTCTTTTCTATACACTTACTGAAGAAGAACAAGATTTCGTCGTTAAGGCGATAAAGGAAATCGTAAGGTAGATGTTTAAATTTGGCTTAAAGCTCTGGTCGACAAACGAATACTACGTAGATGAGGCCATCAAACTTCATGAGGAAGGCTATTACGATTATATCGAGCTATATGTCGTCTCAGGCAGCTACGAACAATATATAAACGTATGGAAAGGCATGACCGTCCCATACGTGATACATGCATCCCATTCTTTGGATGGAATGAACCTTGCTAGGAGGGAGAGCTTTGCACATAACATGGTTTTAGTAAAAGAGGCTCAACAGTTTGCAGATACACTACACGCTGAAATGATAATCTTGCACCCTGGAATATCAGGGGATATAGAAGAAACAGTTAACCAAATTAACAAAATAGAAGGATGCACAATAATTGAGAACAAACCTTACTATACGGTTTTTAGTGATGGTAGTATCTGCAATGGTAATAACCCTGACGAAATCGAGTTCCTTTTACGTAACACAAACGCTGGGTTTTGCCTAGATATTGGACATTGTATATATTCAGCTAATGCGCGCAGGGTTGATCCCATGGCAGATCTAAAGCGGTTTTTGGAGCTAAAACCGAAGATATTTCATTTAACTGATGGCAAAAACGATGGCATATATGATAAGCACTACCATTTCGGTGAGGGCGATTTCCGAATTACGGAAATCCTAGCCCTTTTACCTGAAGAGGCTGCAATTACTGTGGAAACTGCTAAAAATTCAAATGTAAGTCTAGATGATTTTAGAGCGGACATTACTTTCTTGAGAGGTCGAAAATGCCAAAGTATAAGATAACGATCGCGTCTGATCAGGATAGCTGGATTAATCAGTATATTCCTCTTTTAATCGAAAAGTTGGAATCAGAAGGAAACGAGGTCTTTTGGGTTCATGCAGTAGATGAGATTATGATCGGTGATTTTGCATTTTACTTAGGCTGCGGGCAGCTGGTCAAACCACCAATACTTGCAAGAAACGCCCACAATTTGGTTGTTCATGAAAGCGATCTTCCTAAGGGCAAGGGTTGGTCACCTCTAACATGGCAGATACTAGAGGGCAAGAACAACATACCCATATGCCTTTTTGAAGCAGCTGAATCTATAGATAGCGGGAGAATATACCTCAAAGGCACTATGGAATTCAAAGGAACAGAGTTAATTGATGAATTACGGTATGTTCAAGCGAACACCTCGATTAAGATTTGTCTGACGTTTGTTCGAAACTATCCCAGCGTTATAACAAATGGCTTTGAGCAAGAGGGCGAGTCTACTTATTACAAAAAACGTGAGCCGGATGATAGCAGGCTCAATCCCGACAGGACTATTAGGGAGCAGTTTAATCTTCTGCGGGTTGTCGATAACCAAAGATACCCGGCGTTTTTTAAGATAGATGGGACGACCTATATTTTGAGGATTGAGAATAAAGAGCCTATATAGCTAGGCGAGATGCTTAATGGCCTAGAAAGGTGAGGTTAGAAATGTCCACAGGCAATGGCAAGACTATATTTTTGACAGGAGCAGGCGGAGCCGCGGTTCCAGGTCTAATCAAAAGGCTGAAGAACCAAGGCTACTTTGTAATAGCTGCAGATATGGACCCTCTAGCCGTAGGGCTTTATTATGCCGACAAGAGCTTTGTTATTCCACCTGGCGATTCAGTAGAGTTTTTACCTGTCATATTGAGGATTTGCAGAGAAGAGAAGGTCGATGCTGTTATACCACTTGTGGATGAAGAACTCTTGAAATGCGCTGAACTGGAAAGCCATAACATTGCCGTGGTCCTTCCTAAATACGAATTCATAAAGGCATGCTTGGATAAGTATGTGCTTACTAATAACCTCAAAGAAGCCAATATCCCGGTTCCGAAAACAAAACTAGCTTCTAACGGCCATGAGGGATTACTGTTTCCTGTTGTTGTTAAACCACGTACGGGCAGGGGGAGCCGTGGTCTACACATCGTAGGCTCTGAGCAAGAGTTGGTAGCTCAACTTGAGAAAACCAACTACCCCTTAGATGCACTTATATTGCAGGAGTATATCGAAGGCACGGAGTATACCATCTCCGTTGTTGTTTGGAGGGATGGGGAAGTTCAGGCCGTCGTCCCCAAGGAAATTATTTCAAAAAAGGGGATTACACGATTGGCTGTTACACGGCATGATGCTGGAATTGAGGAACTGTGCTGCAAAGTTCAACATCATCTGCACGCCGATGGACCATTTAATGTGCAATTGCGGGTGGATGCGCGTCGTAGCGAACCGTTAATATTCGAGATAAACCCACGCTTTTCAACCACGATCTCATTAACAATAGCTGCTGGTATTGATGAGCTTGATGGTATATTAAATCAGGCTTTTGATGGAAGAGAAAGTTATCAATTTGGAAAGTGGCAGGAAGGTATTGTTTTGTTACGTCAGACGCTAGATCAGTTTATTGATGAGGCGGATTTCCAAGCTTGCAGCGCCAGGAATAGCGCAAAGCATAATTAAGGTAAAAAGGACACGGGCATGCGCATGATAGATCCCATACTAAAGATTACATCACATCCATTCTTTTTAGGACCAGTTCCGGTTGGATCCAATTTAGAACTTCCCACTAGGCTCCCGTTTGAACTCGGCATTCATCCGAAATACGCTATGCCGGTTCTGATTCTAACGGATGAAATACGCCACGCACTAGCGGCGGCATATTCTTTGGGAAGTATGCTATCTACGCCGTTGGGCGAGAGCTTCTTATCTAATGAGCGTATGTCAGAGGTACTGGGTAGGCTCTTGTCCATATATGATGGAAATGTTGAGAAGGTAAAGTTCTTAGAGATCGGTTGCGGTAGCGGTGCGCTGTTGAATGAATTGAAGGTAAGGGGCGCCGAGGTAATGGGTGTCGAGATCGGTCCTCAAGGACAGGAGGGTGCAAGGAAATACGGAATTAAAGTTATAGATAAGCCTCTTGAATCAGCTGCGATTACCGAGAGATTCGATTGCATCTATTCATATGCATGCCTTGAACACATAGTAGAGCTTGATAAGTTTTTTGCAGCTAGTAGAAAGTGCTTAAAGGAAAACGGGCTATTCTTTCATGTTGTTCCTTATAGCGAGTTGCAGTTTAGCGTGGGATATATTGATCACTTAGTTCACGAGCATGTTAATTATTTTACTACGCAGAACGGCGTTCGTTTGTTTGAATTGCAGGGTTTTCGGTCTGGGCAAGCATGTACATCAAGCGCTGGCAATGAGCTATATCTTTGGGGCTATTACGATAGCTCGGCCTTACCAGTGTGGCCTGGCGATGATATACGATTAGTTCAAGCGGAATCCAGAAAGCTCAAAGAATATTCAGATAAAATTACAGAGCGTACCGAAAGAATCATTACAGCGCTCAAGAATATGGACTCAATAGGTTTTTACGCAGGGGGCTTTGAGTATAGCTACTATCTAAAAGAGGTAGGTAATGTCCGCTATTTTGACGGAGATTCTTTTAAACAGGGGCAATCTTGGCTATTTGGTCTGCCAGCAATCGAATCTCCAGAAGTCCTTAGGGCAAATCCTCTTGATGATTTAATCGTTTGCAAGGACCATTATTTTGATGCCATTCTCCAATTTCTTTCTAGAGAAATTAGGATACCAAGTAGCATCAGGGTGCATAAGCTTGGCGATTTGGGAGTGTAGGGAGCAACTGTGAATATCCTTGTAATTGGTGGTACTCGTCTATTAGGTCTAGCCGTAGTAAAGCAGCTTGCAGCAGCTGGCCATAGTATCACCGTGTTGTCTCGACAGCCTAAGAGATGCCCAGGTGGCGTCGAGTGCATTGGGGCAGATCGCATAGACGGCTTAAACCGACTATCAGGACGCACTTTCGACGCGACGATAGATTTTCTCGGCTACGATAAAGCTGCGCCGGAACAGGTATTTGGCAAGCTTGATCCTGGCACGTATGTGCTTATCTCGTCAACTTGGTTAGTGCGCCTTGCTCCCACAGTAGCTGCAGACCAGGCAATTAATCTTATAGATGATGCTTATGCGAAAGTGCTACCTGATATTACTTTCTCATATCTTATAGGTAAAATGAGTGCCGAAACATCTGTATTGGAGATGCGAAAGAGAAATGGTAAGGCAACAGTTTTACGCTTACCTATTTTTTGGGGCCATCAAGAGCATACCGGTCGGTTGGATTTTTATCGCCAGCGGATTGCTGATGGCGCACCCGTAATTTGCGTTAATGGGGGGAGTAATTACGCTCAGCTTGTGTGGGTTGAGGACGTAGCTCACGCGTTCATCCATTGGCTTCATAAGGCCTCTGAACGTCCTATCTGGGAGGCTTTGCCGGATGAAGGAACGAAAGTTAGAGATATCATTAAATTAATTGCTGCTGGGATGGGTAAGCAGCCAGTCTTAGTTGATATACCATCAGAGCGTTTGTTAGACGAACTGCCAGATTATTTAGAAATCGAGCCGTTATGGCGTGAAGTAGCCATAAACGTAACGGATAACAATATTTTCAAGGCAGCAGATATAACACCGACGCCACAAGCTTCATGGCTGTGTAATCTGGCCAAGCAGCCAGTGGACACTGGTGTATCTGAGCTACTTGAGCGAGAACTATCATTTTTGGAGCATGTTTTAAGTGATTAATGAATTAACGAGGGTCGTTAAAGAGGTTGGTATCATTATGCTGGAGTGGCGTAGCTCCGAGCTCTTTGAAGGAGTTTGGGATGGGCCGCAGTATAAAGCCAAGGTTGATCTGATGGCCCATGAGGCTTTAGTTGATCGGCTATATAAACTTGCGCCGGAAATACCAGTAATCAGTGAAGAAGATGCATCCTCAATAGTAGATAAACGACCGGAATGCTACTGGCTCATTGATCCTATTGACGGTACAGCTAGCTTCGCAACGGGGTATCCTGGATTTGTGACACAAGTAGCTTTGATTGAGAACTATAGACCGAGGTTGGCAGCTATATATGCGCCCGTGTTGAACGAACTTTACACTGCGGTATCTGGCAAAGGGGCTTACTTAAACGGTAACACGCTCCGGGTAACCGGCACAAATATGTTCGAGACCTTGATCGATAATTATCCAGAGCCAAGAGGTGTAACCGCTGAATTGTATAGAAGTCTGGACTTTAAAGCATATATCGAATGTGGAAGCATTTCACTAAAAATATGTAAGATTGCTGATGGTGTAGCCGATGTCTTTTTCAAAAGTGTTACTATCAGGGATTGGGATATTGCTGCGCCGCATCTAGTTTTGGAGGAGTCAGGCGGCTTTCTTACCGACGCTTATGGCAATCGCCCCGAATATCGAGGTAGTTATGAGCATGCAGGCATTATCGCAACACAATCTAAGGAAGCCAACGAAG
This sequence comes from Candidatus Aquicultor sp., assembly GCA_036504445.1. NCBI lineage: Bacteria > Bacillati > Actinomycetota > Candidatus Aquicultoria > Candidatus Aquicultorales > Candidatus Aquicultoraceae > Candidatus Aquicultor > Candidatus Aquicultor sp. Next base: position 160,386 of record DASXVE010000025.1, on the reverse strand, counting down.
AGATAGTCGTCTGGCATAAGGCTTTTACGAAAGGTGATTAGAAGAGTGAATATCCTTGTAGTTGTTGCTCATCCGGATGATGAAATCTTGGGTTGCGGCGGAACCATCGCACGCCACACTAAGCAAGGCGATGTGGTTCACGTTGCCATTTTAGCTGAGGGTCTAACCAGCCGCAGCGATAAAAGAGACAGAGAGGCATACAGGGATAAGTTATCCGAGCTGGCTGCGTTTGCGCAAAGAGCAAACGAAATCATAGGCGTCTCATCGCTCACGCTCCTTAATCTTCCAGATAATAGAATGGATTCGATTGATGTGTTAGACGTTGTTAAGACGGTAGAGACACTCGTAGAGAAAACTCGATCGGACGTTGTTTATACTCATCATGCTGGGGATCTAAATATAGATCACAGCATTGTTCACAATGCTGTGATAACTGCATGCAGGCCAGTTCCTGGATGCACTGTGAAACAGCTCTTGTTTTTTGAGATTCCCTCTAGCACCGAATGGCAGGTTCCGGGGTCGGTATCGTATTTTATGCCTAATTGGTTTGTGGATATTACAGGCGTTTTAAGCTTGAAGTTAGAGGCTTTAGCGGCCTATAATTCTGAGATGCGTGATTGGCCGCATCCTCGCTCTCTAAGGGCTGCTGAGTATTTAGCTGGCTGGCGAGGGGCGAGTGTCGGTGTTGAAGCGGCTGAAGCCTTTATTTTAGGACGAAATATAGTGAAGTAAATCAATGGCGGAAAAATTTATACAAGTAGCGGATAAAAGAATAGGAAAAAACTATCGACCGTTTATCATTGCTGAGATGTCTGGGAATCACAATCATTCCATCGAGCGGGCATTAGCGATTGTTGAGGCAGCGGCAGCTTCAGGCGCTCATGCCTTAAAGCTTCAGACTTACACCGCAGATACTATAACGATCGATGCTAACGGGGCTGACTTTTACATTGACGATCCGGATAGTCTTTGGGCAGGGTCATCTTTATATGATCTTTACAAGAAAGCGTACACACCTTGGGAATGGCATAAGCCTATATTTGATAGGTGCCGGGAGCTAGGCATCATAGGTTTCAGCACTCCCTTCGATGAAACGGCTGTTGATTTCCTCGAAGAACTTGATGTTCCATGCTATAAGATCGCATCTTTTGAAAATATCCATATCCCACTCATTAAAAAGGTAGTTAAAACGGGTAAGCCGATAATCTTATCAACGGGCTTGGCAAGCATGGCAGAGATATCCGAATCGATTGAAGCAGCGCAACAAAATGACTGCAAAGATATTGTCTTACTTAAATGCACAAGTTCATATCCGACGACCCCTATAAATTCTAATATCCTAACAATCCCTTATTTAAGAGAATTGTTTAAATGCGAAGTAGGGTTATCAGATCATTCGCTTGGGATTGGAGTGGCCGTTGCAAGTGTGGCATTGGGAGCGACAGTAATAGAGAAACATTTTACTCTTTCAAGGGCTGATGGTGGGGTTGATTCGGTCTTTTCTATGGAACCCGATGAGATGAAAGTTCTTGTTGCAGAGTCTGAAAAGGCTTGGCAATCGTTAGGTAAGGTACAAGATGGGCCAACAGATGAAGAGAAGAAGTCAATGCTTTTCAGGCGGTCGCTTTATGTTACGCAAGATATGAAGGCAGGCGAGGTGTTTACACGCGATAACCTCCGGGTTATAAGACCCGGGTTCGGTCTTTTGCCAAAGTACTACGAAACGCTATTAGGTAAGAAGGTCTCTAAAGATATTAAGAAGGGCACACCAATGAGTTGGGATTTGGTACATGGAGTTGAAGATATAAATGAGCGGTAGGAGTCTAGCAATTATTACTGCTCGTGGTGGGAGCAAGAGAATTCCAAGAAAGAACATCCGAGCTTTTCTTGGGTACCCCATAATTAAATATTCTATAGATGCGGCTATGAGCGCAGGGTGTTTTGATGAAGTTATGGTCTCGACCGATGATGAAGAGATTGCAGGTGTTGCGAAAGAGTTAGGCGCCGAAGTTCCTTTTCTAAGGTCGGAAGCTAGCTCTAGTGATCTTGCAACAACCGCTGATGTTATAGAAGAGGTGCTTTTAGAGTACAAAAAGCGGGACGAAGTTTTTAGCTATTGTTGCTGCATATATCCTACTGCACCCTTTATTTCGTTGGATAACTTAAAGGACGGGTTTTCTACTTTGAAAACAACGAGCGCAGATTCGGTTTTACCTGTTGTGCGTTTCAGCTATCCTATCCAGCGAGCTTTAAAGATTGAAAATGGCCGTCTATCGATGATTTGGCCAGAGAATATGGACTCGAGGTCGCAAGATTTAATGTCCACGTATCACGACGCCGGACAGTTTTATTGGTTAAAAGTCGGAAGCTTTCTTAGGCAAAAGAAGCTTTTTATGGACAATACATATGCGGTAGAGGTTCCGGAATCGGAAGTGCAGGATATCGACAATGAAGAAGACTGGAAAATCGCAGAGATGAAGTACAGGATATTAAGGGGCGTTTAAACAAACGCTAGTTTTATTAGACTCGCAAAAGCCCATATAGCATAAGACATGTTGATGCTGGTCTATGAAATAGCTGGTTGATCCAGGGAAGGGCATAGCGAGAACGATCAAGAGGGTTGCATGTGAATTCAAAGTATAATGTTTTAATAATCGGAGCCGGCAACATTGGCGCAAGTTTTGACACACCTGAGACGGTCGAGGTCTTGACCCACGCCCATGCTTTTAAAAAGCATGAGAGGTTTAAGCTCTTAGGTTTTGTTGACGCTAATGAGGAGAAGGCTCGATCGGCGAGCTTGCTGTGGGGAAGCAAGTCATATCCAAGTGTTGAAGAAGCTTTCTCTAAAGAGAAAATCGATGTAGTATGTGTTGCTGTTCCAGATGAGCACCATTATGCTATCTTGAAAAAGCTCTCAACACTTCCGTTACAAGTTATTTTTGCAGAGAAGCCTATTACTAAGACGTTAGACCAAGCTAAAGATATTGTTCAAGTTCTCAACGATAGAAGGATTAGTACAGTCGTTAATTATACCCGGCGCTTTGTGCCTGAGTTCGAGAAAATAAGACACGCTATTGAAGATGGAACATATGGCGAATTCCTAACAGGAACTGGTTATTATGGAAAGGGAATCGTACATAACGGCTCACACCTTGTAGATTTGGTGAGGTATTTTATTGGCGAGATAGACTCGGTAGGATATGTTAGTTCCATATCGGATTTCTACCCAGACGATGAGAGTGTCGCCGCAATTCTAACCATTAAGAAAGACAAGTCGTTCTTCCTTCAATACGCCGACTGTAATAACTACACGATGTTCGAGCTAGATATGTTTTTTAAGATGAAAAGAATCAGGATCTCTGATTTAGGTTTTAAGGTGGAAGAGTACGATGTCAAGGAGAGTAAGGTATTTAAGGGCTTCAAGAACATTGTTAGAACCACCGAAAGCAATACATCTTTTAGCAACGCTTTATATAACGCAGCGGACAACATATACGCTCACTTATCGCAAGGACAAGATCTCAAGTGCAGTGCTGAGGATGCGTATAAAACGTTGCAGACCTGTTTGCAAATTAAGGAAAGTGCAAAACGATGAGTAAAAAAATACTCTTATTCTCAAGAGATCCTGGTGGCGCAAATACGATAATCCCTCTCGTCAAGCCTCTTGAGGATAGCGGTTATAAAGCGAGAGTTTTTGGTAAAGATTCGGCACTCGAAAAATATTTGAAGGCCGGTATTGCTGGTGTTGACATAATGAGCGCCATTAAAGAGGTTAACCCTGAGAGCATTAAAGGATTGCTGAAAACCGAAGAACCAGATGTTATTGTCACGGGCACTAGTACGGAAGATACTGAGAAATACCTCTGGGAAGTTGGAGAACAGCTTGGGATTCCATCGTTTGCCATAATTGACCAGTGGATAAACTACGCAAGCAGGTTCTTAAAAGGCAACCATTTCGAAGCCAGCGTGCAGCACATTAATAGAGCCGACTTCTGTTTTCCTTCAAAAATTTTGGTTATGGATGAGTATGCGAAGCAGGAGGCGATTCAAGAAGGCCTAGAGGATTCAAGGATTTTAGTCACGGGGCACCCTTATTTTGAGGCGCTGGTAAGAGCTAGAGACACGTTATCGGCTGAAGGCATTACTGTGTTACGAGAAAAATTAGGCATAGGCGCATCTGATTTTGTCGTAACTTTTGCATCAGAGCCGGTTTCAAAGGATTATGATGTAAGTGACTCTGGGAGTTTCTGGGGCTATACCGAACGGAGTGTTTTTAAAGAGCTTATTGATAGTCTAAATACGGTTTCTTCTGAATCTGAAAGGCCCCTTTTTATGGTTATCAAGCTTCACCCACGAGACGATACTGATACCTATGAAGGTATTTTGCCCTCTTTAAGAAAAAAGGAGCTAAGATTTATAGTAGATAGAGAGCTAAGTTCGTCGGACCTAATTCTCATGTCAGATCTTGTTGTGGGCATGTCATCCATGTTTTTAATTGAAGCGGTGGTTTTAAGTAAGCCCGTCTTGAGTGTTTTGATAGGTCTGAACAGGGTGAGCCCCTTTGTATTAGACAGACGCGAAATCTTAAAGAGTATTGTTGACAAAGAAACGCTTCTGGAGGAACTACGATCAATTATTATCGCGGGCAAGCTCCCAGAAAAGAGCTTTAGCGTAATTGAAAACCCGGTGAGCAATGTCATCCAGCAGATGGAGAAGTATCTATGCCAAAGTTAGCGATTAATGGTGGGAAGAAAGTAAGGACACATAAGTTTCCGGCCTATATTACTGTTGGAGAAGAAGAGGAAGGTGCGGCGTTAAGGGTCATAAAATCGGGGTCTCTTTCGAGATTCCTGGGCTGTTGGCATGAGGATTTTTATGGTGGCGCTGAAGTTAGAGCTTTCGAAGAAGAGTGGTCGAAGTTCTATGGCGTGAAACATGCAATAGCGGTTAATTCTGCAACTGCTGGGATTTTTTGCGCTGTTGGTGCAACGGGGGTTGGTCCTGGAGATGAAGTGATTGTGACGCCGTATTCAATGTCAGTCTCAGCTTCTGCCCCACTAATATATAATGCAATACCAGTGTTTGCAGATATCGAGGAGGACTATTTTTGCTTATCGCCCGAATCGACAGAAGAGAGGATAACGGAGCGAACGAAAGCCATTATTGTAGTGGATATTATGGGGCAGCCTTATGATGCAGATAAGATAAATGCTATCGCAAAGAGACATAATCTTTTTGTGATCGAAGATTGCGCCCAAGCACCTTGCGCTACATTTAAAGGTGAATACGCTGGAACCTTGGGCGATATAGGGATATTCTCGCTGAATTACCACAAGCATATACACACGGGTGAAGGCGGTGTCGTCGTGACAAACAATGACGACCTAGCTGAAAAAGTTCGATTGATAAGGAATCATGCAGAAGCAGTAATAGATGGTAAAGGATTTAGCACACTTGTAAACATGGTAGGTTTCAATTATCGGATGACTGAAATCGAAGCTGCTATTGGTCGAGAGCAATTAAAGAAGCTACCTGACCTATTGGAAAAAAGATTAGCTAATATAGAATATCTAACGCAGGAGCTAGTGAAAATTCCCTGCCTAGAGCCTGCAAAAGTTCGACCTGGAAGTAAACATGCATTTTATGTTCATCCCATAAAATATGATCGGCGAATTGCTGGCATTCATAGGGATAGATTCGTAGAGGCTGTAAAAGCAGAATTGATGCCAATTGAGCTTAGAGAGATTGAAGGCGTAAAGGTTGGATCAGGCTATGTTAAACCGTTATATCTTCAACCTATCTATCAGAATAAAATTGCGTACGGAAGTGACGGGTGCCCTTGGAGCTGTGCGAAGTACCAAGGCTACGTAAGCTACGACAAGGGAATTTGCCCAGTAGCCGAGCACATGTATGATGATATATTGATTACCCATGAGCTAATGCGGCCGCCGATGGCGAGAGACGACTTGGATGATGTCGTTAACGCCTTTAGTAAAGTTTGGAAATATAGGGATGAGCTAAGATGAAGCATCCATTTTTAATAGGACAAAACATTTATATTAGGAGTCTTCGTGAGGATGACTTAGAAGGCAACTATATCCAATGGCTGAATGACAGTGAGGTGTGTAAATACAACTCTCACCACACTTTCCCGTATTCTGAGGGGAGTGCTGAGGCTTATATCAAGAGCACCTTTAATTCCCAAAATGCCCTTGTGTTAGCTATAGTTTTGCAGGAGAACGATTTGCATATCGGCAATGTAGCATTACAGAATATTGATTTTGTTAGCAGAAGCGCAGAATTTGCGATTCTTATAGGCGAAAAAGACTATTGGGGCAAGGGCTATTCGAAAGAGGCCGCCCTCCTGGTATTGAGCCATGGGTTCATGGAATTGAATTTACACAGAATTTACTGCGGAACATCTATCGAGAATATTCCCATGCAAAGGTTGGCAATATATCTAGGGATGATCGAAGAAGGACGAAAACGCGAGGCCCTATTTAAACATGGCAGGTATATAGATACTATTGAGTATAGTGTACTCAAGGATGAGTTTGTTAAAAGGTTAGGTAATTAAGTTCATGTCGAATGATTCGAGTTTTGGAAAATCCTTATTAGAGGATAAGGTTCAGTACTGTATACGCTGTTGCATTCCAGAGACACAAGAGGGTATTAAGTTCGATGAAATGGGGATATGCCAAGCATGCCAATCCTCAGAACAAAAGATTCATATTGATTGGGCGCAAAGGGAAAAGCAGTTGAGAAAGATATTGCAGGATGCCAAGGCTAAGGCAGGTAATAATTATGATTGCATAGTGCCAATCAGCGGCGGCAAAGACAGTACTTTTCAATTGCATGTATTGGTTAAAGTATATGGCATGAAACCGCTGGCAGTAACATTCAGTCATAACTGGTTCAGCGAAACTGGTTGGTACAATCTCCAAAACACAATCGAGCAGTTTAACCTTGATCATATGATGTTCACACCTAATAGAAATCTTGTTAATCGACTTGCGAAGAGATCCGTTGAAGGTATCGGGGATTCATGTTGGCATTGCCATGCAGGTGTCGCATCCTTTCCTTTACATATTGCAGCCAAGTTCAATATTCCGCTCCTAATATGGGGTGAATCAATTGCGGAATCCTCAGGCCGTGCGTCTTACCAATGCCCTGTCCATAAGTTTGACAAAGATTATGCGTTAAAGGTTTCAGTAAAGCTAAAGCCAGAAGAAATGATCTGCGATTACCTCACTGAAAGGGATTTGTATCCCTTCAACATGCCTACACCGGAGGAATTAGATACTGCAGGCATATACGGAATTCACTTGGGTGATTATATTTTTTGGGATGACGAGAGGCAGACAGAATTTGTCCGCGATACATACGGGTGGAAGGAAACTGAGATAGAGGGCACATATAAAGGCTACAAAAGTGCGGAGTGTATGATGCCCGGCATGCATGATTTTACATGCTATCTAAAGCGGGGGTACGGAAGATCAACCTTCCACGCAAGTATTGATGTCAGAAATGGACTCTTAACGAGAGAAGAAGGCTTTGAGCTTTCAAAAAGGTATGATACGGAAAGGCCGGAGGCGTTAGACTACTATCTACAAATAACCGGTGTAACTGAAGAAGAGTTCTTTGAGGCAATGAAAAAGCACCGAGTTGGGCCGATAAGGGATCTAGACTTGCCAGTTGAGCCTAAGAATGGTCCAAATAGGGAAACTATTATGCCTTTTGTGGAGCAACTGATAGAAAAGATGAGAAGTAAGAAAGACCCGAGAGAGCAAGATTGAGGATTGTTAGGAAAGAGCCATGTTGACAGAGAGTATCTTCTTAGATAAGAGTATCGCCCAAATACATGAAGGCTATAGAGAAAAATCAATCGATCCAATAGAGATCGCCAACATATGTATAAACAGGATTGAGGAGCTTGATTGCTATTATCATGCATGGGTTTGCTTCGATAAGAACAAGCTCATGCAGCAGGCGGCAGAAGTAAGCTGTTGTGCCCTAAAAGGTGATGTAATACGGCCGCTTGAAGGCATACCGATAGCCATTAAAGATATTATGAACACCCAAGAGTTCCCAACTCAAATGGGGAGCCCTCTGTGGAAGGATTTCACACCCGGCAACGATGCACGCGTGGTGTATTATGCAAGAAACGCAGGTGCAATCATTCCGGGCAAAACTGAGACTGCAGAATTTGCTGTTCATACGCTTGGCAACACTTTAAACCCATTTGACCCACTACGTACACCCGGCACATCATCCAGTGGTTCTGCCGTGGCAATAGCGCTCGGCATGGTTCCTGTAGCGCTCGGCACTCAGACTGCGGGGTCGATTGTCCGCCCAGCAAGCTTTTGCGGGGTATACGGATGTAAGCCTTCATTTGGGCTTATCCCACGCACAGGTATGCTAAAGACGACCGATAGTTTAGACACCATAGGGTTTTTTGCAGCTTACTTCGAAGATCTGCAGCGAGTTTTTGAAGCCCTACGAGTTCATGGTCCTAACTACCCTATGAGTTATAATGCTTTACGAGATACGGAGCGTCAGAATAAACCAGCAAATCGTCCATGGAAAGTCGCATTGGTCCGAACTCACACCTGGGAATATGCTGATAATTACGCAAAAGAAGGTTTGTTGAATTGGGCGAAAGCCTTGGATTGTGACCATGACATTGAGATTGTTGACGTGGATTTACCTGTGATTATGGAACGCGCACATTTGGTGCACGCTACAATTTACAATAAGACTTTATCTTACTATTTTAGAGAAGAGTTTAAGAAATCTGAGCTTGTCTCGCCAATAATGAATGACCTGATCAAGCAAGGGAATGAGATAACAGTTGCCCAATATCACCAGGCATTAGAGGATCAGAATGAGCTTGCGCATGTGATGGATGAGTTTTTCAATGATTACGATATTCTGATTTCGCTAAGTACAGCAGGTGAGGCGCCAATACGGGAAGAGGTTGAGAGCCCAGACCCGGCCTTGATGTGGACAATGACTCATCTGCCCGTTATTAGTGCGCCAGTTTTTACGTCGCCGAACGGTCTACCGTTTGGTGTGCAATTAGTGGCGAGAAGGTATAATGACTATCTACTATTTAAGTTTGCTGATTATCTACGTTTATTGAATCATGTTCCAGCAAATGTAGATAGACTTACTGGCATGAAGGATACTATTAAGAACAAACTAAGCATCACATCCACTTTAGCATGAGATACTCGTGCGTCTGTTTGTAGATAATCTTAGTATTACGATCTAGCCCTATAGTAGTAACACTGGGGACGGAATAGCTTACGATGTATTAAGGATTAAAATGGGTCTTCTAGGCGTTATCCGAAATACCTTTAAGAAGGATGAAGAGAAGCAGCGTATAAAAAGCCTAATAAAGCAGGCGGATATCTCGTCGGATACTACCAACACAATATTATTTTGGGTACCTGGCGGTATGCCTTTGATGCTGCACATCGAGGGTGCCATAGCGTTAGCTCTCAAGTTGAGAGGCTATAATGTTCATGCAGTCATTTGTGATGGTGCCCTCCAAGCTTGCGTCAAACGGGAGGCTAGCGATGGTATCCCAATTAATGTTTGGAAACATGCATGCAAGGAATGTCGTACTCAAAACAGCCTGGTCCTTGATAAGCTAAATATTGGCTTTTCCTATATTGGCGATTTTGTACCACAACATGTGCGCTCAAGATTGTTAGATGAGGCTAAATCTTTAACGTGGGAGTCGCTTGATAGTCTTACATGTGACAGTATTAATATTGGCAAAAACGTCCGTTCATCTATAATGCGCTACCTCAAAGGTGGAAATCTCGCAGGCCATGAGTTAGTAGTCCAAGAATATGGATATAGCGGGCTCGTGGCAGCTACAGCAGCCCTTTCAGCGATTGAGTGCATTAAGCCTTCTCAGATATTTATGTCTCACGGTACGTATATAGATTGGGGTCCTGCTTTGCAAGAAGCGTTAGCTGGCAATATTCCAGTAATAGCGTGGATGGCATCGTATTTGCGAGCGCGTTTTTATTTTTGCCACGTAGAGGATATTGCACGAATCGACTTCCATAATCTCGGTGAGAATGTATGGAGAGAACAGAGAAGCCTTAGTATGACACAATTTCAGGATGCCCGGTTAGATAAGTTCTTAAACGATCGCTACCAAAAGCAAATCAGCTTTGACATGAAACATTTCAAAGAATATAAGGGCGAAGTCGATCTTTTGCGTAGGCAATATGGCCTACTAGATACTAAGCCCATATGGGGGATCATGTCACATATCAATTGGGATGCTGTTGCCGATTACGCTCCCATGGCATATGAAACTTTTGATGAATGGATTCTCGATACGCTTAACGAGGTCGTAGAGATTCCAGGTGTGCAATGGCTTATTAAGATACATCCAGCTGAGGCATGGGATAGTCCAGAAAATGGGGTTCAGCAGTTGATACAAAAGCATTTCCCAACGCTTCCTCCCCATGTAAGAGTAATTAATGCTGAAGATGAAATCAGTCCTCTCGATTTTTTCGAGTTGATAGATGGTGGCATTACGGTTTATGGCACACCGGGCTTGGAGCTAGCGCTCCAAGGCAAACCTGTAGTTTTAGCCGGTGAAGCTCATTATGGTGGCAAAGGTTTTACGTATGATGGCCTTAGCCCTGAATCTTATCGACGGCTACTAAGGGAAGCGGCGTCATTAAAACCACTAAGTAAAGAACAGCAAAGGTTAGCACGTAATTATGCTTATTGCTATTTTATCCAGAGGCAGATTCCGCTAGCCATTGTCGATGATCCGGAATCTGCCTGGTGGCAATTTCAATTCAGTAAGAGTAATTTATTGTTGCCTAAAGAAGACCCTTTTATCGATTTCATATGTAGTAGAATAATAGATGGCAAAGATTTCGTTATGGATGAGGAGCTGGTTAAGTTATCTGAATTACGCGATGAGGCAGCCATCATACTGGCTGAAAACGCTGGTCTGGACATACAAGCTCTTGAAACGGTTGAGGAAAATAATGCTGTCTGAGGAGCATAATACTCTAATACCCATAGTTGGTTATGACAATAATGGCACCGTTTACGACGGTGGAGGATTTATAGTAAGAAAACTAGCCCCTGGGTATCTAGACATCGCAAAGGGTATCTTCGACCTATATAAAGAATTGGATTTAAAGCGGTACGGTATTGTTGACACCGACTTTATTGAAACGGACAGATTGTTTCACCACAGAAAGTATATTATCTCATATCCCTTTGAGTGGACGGCGAATATGTTTAAGGATGCAATCATGTTCCACTTGAACTTATTACTTGAGTTAGAAAAGCACAGTTTAACGCTTAAGGATGCACTGCCTAGTAATATTGTTTTTGATTTCTGCAAGCCGATTTTTGTCGATTTCTTGTCTATTGTTCGTAAAGATAAGCTACAAAATGAATCCTGGCTCCTAGATGGCACAAATTATTCCGATCCAAGGTTTGCAGTGTTTGATAGAATGTTTAATCCGTTTATGCTGGTTCCTTTGATGGAAATAGCCAAGAATGATTACGCCTCGGCACGGAGCATGCTCTCTGAGAGAGCATGTAATTGTAGTGGCACCGCACCCCGGTGGGATGATCTGTATCCAAGCTCTGCCTTAAGCTCGCTCAAAATGTTAGCAAAGAACCTGCCCAAGCGTGCTCTTGGGCGTAGCGTAGAACCTAATATTAATTACCGCAGGGTTGCAGAGGTACGCCAGCTTATCAGCACGAAAGAGAGGCTTAGCTTTGCCGATTTTACGCGCAAAATGCTGGAGTTTGTTGCGGATACAGAGGTCACTCCACCTAAAAGCGCCTACGTATCATATTACGAGAATAAGAGTGAGGCCTTTGACATTACTAATCAATCGAGATGGGAGAACAAGCACAAGAATGTCTATTCTGTAGTAGCTAATGCTAAACCGAAACGAGTTCTGGATTTGGGTGCAAATACAGGATGGTTCTCAATCCTTGCCGAGAAGCTAGGGGCCGAGGTTATTTCAACCGATATAGATGAGTCTTCAGTTGATTCTCTCTACTTATATTCGAGAGACAATAAACTGAAAATACTTCCTCTGGTATTATCATTTGATGATTTGACCAAAGAGATTTTTGGCGTTACTTACGACGAAACTGGCTATAAAGGGCGGGATTTCAAAACCAATCCGTTGTTTATGCCAGCCACGGCACGATTTAGGTCAGACTTAGTATTGTGTTTAGGCCTCATTCATCACTTAGTTTTAGGTGAGGGGAAAGAGATAAGTGAAACATTCAAGATCCTGTCGAAGTTGAGCCAAAAGGTTCTCGTATTAGAATATGTCGATCTGAACGATGAGCTGATTAAGAACGAGCCCTCTTTCTTTAAAAATTTAAGCAAATATACGGAAACCAATTATAATATAGAAGTAATGATTAATGCCGGAAAGCAATATTTTAAGGATGTTCAGGTATTGGATTCGCACCCCGAAACAAGAAAGTTGCTGATTTTTAGTTGAAGCAGGAGCCAAAGTAAATAAAGAACAAGTGGGTCTTTGAGGATTTCAGCAACTTTGTGCTGAGATCGACATAAAAATGTAAGTTTGAGTAGATTTCTTTCATAGGAGAGGTTCATGGGCATCTTGGGTAGAGTTATGGGAAAATTGCTAGGCAAAGTAACGCAGAAGATCAGCGCAGAAATGAATAATCCCTCTTTACAGGCATACAATCAGCAAGCGGCACAGAGGCGTTTGTATCTGCACTACAAAATGCTCTGTGAGAATGAACAACAACTTCCGAAATTTCAAGATACCGGGTTTAGGGTTTATTCCCAAACCGATGAGGACGGGCTCCTGCTTTACGTTTTCTCTTTAATAGGATTTACGAACAAAGTATTAGTCGATATAGCTTGTGGGACACCATACGGGGCGAATACAACTAACCTAATCTGCAACTGGGGTTTTACGGGATTATTAGTTGAAGGAAGCGAGGAAAACGTAGAAACGACAAGAAGATTTTTCGCATCACATCCGGATACCTATATATTTCCACCTAAGGTGGAGTGTTCGTGGGTAACTGCAGAAAATATTAACGATATTTTGTATTGCAATGGTATCTCTGGTGAGATCGACTTACTTTCGCTTGATGTCGATGGGGTCGATTATTGGCTTTGGAAGAATCTATCTATCATACAACCAAGAGTTGTTGTTATAGAAGCTGCAACATTCTGGGGAAAGCAGAGGTCCGTAACAGTTCCATACGAGCCAAAATTCAATCGTTTTGATACCCATCCTGATTACATGGGTGCCTCAATATCGGCGTTTGTTAAACTTAGTCGCGAGAAGGGATATCGTCTAGTTGCTTCGAACCGCTTCGGTTATAATATATTTTTTGTTCGCGATGATATCGGAACAGAGATGCTCCCTGAAATATCAGTAGAGGAGTGTTTCCATTTCGCGCCACTCGATTTAGAGCAGAGGAGAGAGGCGAGACTGCAAAGTGTAATGGATTATAATTGGATTGAAGTGTAAAGCTACAGGGGCTAGCCTAGAACCTACTTCTAGAAGCAGCCACGATATATGTCTTTGTGACTGCCATTAGGCAATAAGAGTTAGAAAGTTTAAATGAAAAAAGCGCTTATCACAGGTATAAACGGTCAGGATGGGTCCTATTTAGCGGAGCTGTTACTTGCAAAAGGCTATAAAGTACACGGCATAGTCAGGCGTGAGGCTATCGAGGATTCGGCTCACAGATTAAGAAATATTGCTCATATTCTTGATAGGATAACGCTTCATGTTGGTGCGGTCGATAATCATCTATTTATATATAAGACCATAGGTCAAGTGAAGCCAGATGAGTGTTATCATCTGGCAGCTGCGAGTTTTGTTAGCTATGCTTTTGATGATGAAGAATCAGTCTTATCAAGTAATTTCGATTCAACTCATTTTTTGTTAGCTTCAATTAAAGAATTAGCCCCTGAATGTAAATTCTATTTCGCCAGCTCAAGTGAGATGTTCGGTGACGCCGATGTCTCACCGCAGAATGAGCGTACTGCCTTTAATCCCAGATCAGTATATGGCATTTCAAAGGTATCTGCGCATTATCTAGTTAAGAATTATCGGCGTCAACACGGCTTGTTTGCTTGTACTGGTATCTTATACAACCATGAATCACCAAGGCGGGGGTATGAGTTTGTCACTAGAAAGATTGCTTCAGCGGTAGCTAAAATCTACTTAGGGCTAGATGATAAGCTCGAGCTTGGCAATATTGAGGCAAAGCGTGACTGGGGATATTCGCCGGAGTACGTAGAAGCGATGTGGCGAATGCTAAACCACGATAAGCCAGATGATTATGTAATTGCGACGGGGCGGTTACGTAGCGTAAAAGAATTTCTAAGCACTGCATTTTTTGTAGTTGATTTGAAATACAAAGATTTTGTTAAAATCAACCCCACATTTTTCAGGCCCGATGAAAAAGTCTCATTAGTTGGTGATTATTCTAAGGCATTGGCTATCTTAGGCTGGAAGCCAAGGAAAACAATAGAAGAGATTGTCGAAGAGATGGTGCTCTCTGAAATCAAATTACTAAAGGATGCGAAATGAAAGTCCTGTTCACAACACCAATTCTAGAACATCCAGCTGCTGGCGGGCCTCAGCTACGGATTGAGAACTCGATCAAGGCTCTCTCAAGAGTTAGTGAGTTATATGTGGTATCGAGAATCTCCAGGCACTACATAGGCGGTGTTGAGGCGGAGCGATTCTATCGTAAATATAGTAAAGAGTTCATGTATGCTCCATCGGCCGTGGAGTTTCACAACAACCGTTACATAAGACTAATGCAAAGGGCGTATCGGAAACTCTTTGGTAATAAAGGTGATGCTCAATTTATCGTTGATTTCATTAGGAAGAACGACATAGACGCAATTTGGTTTGGTTACGGCAATATTTCGTTTCCGCTTATTAAAGAAATAAAGCAGATAATGCCTGATCTGAAGCTGGTCTGTGACACCGATAGCGTATGGTCAAGGTTTGTTCTAAGGGAGCTTCCATACGAGAGCGATCCTACTCGTAAGGCGGAGATTGAAAAGGCAGGAAGAGAGAAAGAACAAGAGGAAAAGGAATGGGTCAATCTTTGCGAGGTGACTACAGCCGTTTCGGAGATTGATGCTGATTATTATAGGGGTTTAGCAATAGACCCCAGTAGAATAAGAATATTCTCGAATGTTATCGACCTAAATAGCTATAAGGCTACACAAGTACCACCTGCAGAATTTAAGAAACCATGCATGTATCTTGCGGGGTCTTTTGGTCCGAAAAGCGCCATGGATAAAGCTGCACGGTGGGTAATTGAACATGTATTGCCAATCGTAAGGAAAAGTATACCAAATATTCATTTCTACATCGTTGGCAGGGGGTCAAAAGAAACACTTGGCGATGTTAAAGACCCAGACATAACAATAACCGGAAAACTACCCTCAGTACTCCCTTATCTTTTCAATGCAGATGTTGCGTTGGTTCCACTGAAATTTGAATCGGGCACACGCTTTAAAATTATGGAGGCAGGTACTTGTGGCATACCTATTGTTTCTACAACGCTAGGCGCCGAAGGCATTCCTGTTACAGATGGTCAGGATATTATTATTGCAGATACGCCAGAGGAGTTTGCATCAGGTATAATTAAAATTATACAAAATAAAGAGCTAGGCGAAAAACTAGCACAGGAGTGTATGAACCTGATCCAAGAACGCTACAGCGTTGAATCGCTGGCTCAAGAGGCAAAGGAGATATTGGGGTATCTTGAGGTACTATAATTCCTGGTGTCGGCCGAATATGTAAAGAAAGGGGTGACTGATGATTAAACAAATTACCCATAATAATCGGCTTCTCTCGATCATTATTAGTAATAGGTATAATGAGCCGGGGATCTCTTTCTTTACCCCTGAGGACTTTTCACAGCAACTTGCTTATATGTGCCATCCAACAGGTAAGATCATTCAGCCACATGTTCACAATTCTGTACATAGAGAGGTATTCTATACACAAGAAGTGCTTTTTTTGAAAAAGGGCAGGCTACGTGTTGATTTCTACGATGAGGATCAGAGCTATCTAGAGAGTCATGTTCTGGAAGCCGGCGACGTGATTCTTCTTGCAACCGGTGGCCATGGTTTTGAAGTTTTAGAAGAGATAGAAATGATTGAGGTAAAACAAGGCCCTTATGCCGGCGAACAAGACAAAACTCGATTTGATGGCATCCCATCAGATCAGACTAAATTGAGTGGTGAAAGTGAATAAGCCGATTCCAGTCAACGAGCCGCTACTCGACGGCAACGAAAAAAGGTATCTTAATGAATGCATAGATACAGGTTGGATATCTTCTGAAGGTCCGTTCGTAAAACAGTTTGAGGAGCGTTTTGCTGCCCAAGTCCATCGCAAATACGGGATAGCTGTAAGCAATGGAACTGTGGCACTAGAGGCAGCCGTAGTCGCCCTTGGATTAGGTAAGGGCGACGAAGTAATTATGCCTACATTTACGATAATCTCTTGTGCCGCTGCGATTGTACGTGCTGGAGCCGTTCCTGTTCTTGTGGACAGCGATCCTGAAACATGGAACATGAATGTTAACCAAATTGAATCGAAAATAACCCCCCGCACTAAGGCAATTATGGTGGTCCATATTTACGGGCTGCCGGTTGATATGGACCCAGTCAGCGCACTCGCTGATAAATATGATCTCAAAATAATCGAAGATGCAGCAGAAATGCACGGGCAGATATATAAAGGGCGACCGTGCGGAAGCTTCGGTGATATTAGCATATTCAGCTTCTATCCAAACAAGCACATTACAACAGGTGAAGGCGGGATGATCGTAACCGATGATGCGGGTCTTGCTGAGAAATGCCGGTCTCTTCGCAATTTATGTTTTCAACCGCATAAGCGGTTTCTGCATGAGGAGCTTGGCTTTAATTTCCGACTAACGAATTTACAGGCTGCTCTAGGTTTAGCTCAACTTGAACGCTTAGATGAGTTTGTTGAGCGCAAACGTCGCATGGGCAGAAAGTATAATGAGCTTCTTGCCGATGTAGTACAGCTTGAGCTCCCGCTGCAGCATACTGATTATGCGGAGAATATCTATTGGGTTTACGGTATTGTATTGAAAGATCAGGTGCCTTTTGATGCCAATGAGGTGATGTCTCGTCTGGCAGATCACAAAATTGGCACCAGGCCATTTTTCTGGCCTATGCATGAGCAGCCAGTTTTTCATAAGATGGGTTTATTTATTGGTGAGCGCTATCCTGTGGCAGAGCGCATAGCCCGACGCGGGTTTTACATCCCAAGTGGTCTCGCATTAACCGATGGCCAAATAGACAGTGTAGCTGAAAGATTGAGAACAATCACTAACGGAGTAGATTGATGGGCGTCTTTAACAAATACTCGTATTATTATAACCTGCTATATCGAGACAAAGATTACGCTGGCGAGGCTGACTATATTGATAGCCTGGTAAAAGAATATAAGCCGGATGCTAAGATCATACTGGACCTCGGCTGTGGCACGGGGCGACATGCCGCTCTGTTGACTAATAAAGGTTATACGATTCACGGGGTAGATATCAGCGAAGATATGCTTGCCGTCGCTAACGAGCAAGCAGATAGCGAGCGCCTTACCTTCACTCTTGGCGATGTAAGGTCTGTTCGCCTCAATAAAGTGTTTGACGTTGTAGTCTCACTCTTTCACGTCATGAGTTATCAGGTCGCCAATGAAGACTTATTAAATGCATTTGCTACAGCTTATAATCACTTAGATAATGATGGTGTATTCATCTTCGATTGTTGGTATGGGCCAGCCGTTTTAAGCGACCGACCTGTTATTAGAACCAAGCATCTTGAGGACGAAGCTGCAGAAGTTACCAGGCTTGCGGAGCCGGTTATGCATGCGAATGAAGATGTTGTGGATGTAAATTATTATGTAAAAATCCGTGATAAGCAAAATGGTACCATTGAAGAGCTCAGAGAAACGCACAGGATGAGGTACCTCTTTAAACCAGAGATAGATTTAATGCTTGAGCGAACTGGTTTTCATGTCGAGGGGTTTTTTGAATATATGACCGGCGACAAACCAAGCTATGATACCTGGAACGTTTGTTTTGTAGGCAGGAGAGCATGCAAAAGATAGGTATCTTTTTAGAGGCAGCACCTTATTATGGGGGAGGATACCAATACGATCTAGCGATTCTTCATGCGTTAGCCGCTTTACCAAGAAGTCGCTTTGAAATTGTCGTTGCTTATTCCGACCCAGCCTGGTCGGAAATAATCATGCCCTATGCGTTTGAGGCTGTGATGATCCCATCTACATTTCCTGGCCTAAGAGGAAGAGCGCTTGCCAAGGTAGGAAGACTACTTGAGCGGTGGTGGGATAAATATAATTTGCCTGTGGCTTGGTGGCGCAATATCGCGCACTATCTCCATCCAGTCGCTAGGACCTTGGTGGTACAGCAATGTCATCTATGGATATTCCCATCCCAGGATGCATGGAGCTACAAAGTAAAAGTACCCGTACTGGTCACCATTCACGATTTGATGCATCGTTATCAGAGCTGCTTTCCAGAGGTATCTGAAAATGGCCAATATGAGTATCGTGAGAAGCTATACTCAAATATGTGTTGGGTTGCTAAAGGAATCCTCGTTGATTCTGAGTTAGGGCGACAACAGGTACATGAATGCTATAACATACCCAAGGAACGGATTTATGTTCTACCATTTATTCCACCACATTACATCTTTGAAAATAACGCTGCACCTGATTTTGATACGAAATATGCTTTGCCAAAGAAATTCATCTTTTATCCTGCGCAGTTTTGGCAACATAAGAACCATATAAACCTTATTAAAGCAGTTGCATTATTAAAGGACGAAGTACCTGATATTGGTCTCGTTCTGGTTGGTTCGCAAGAGAAAAATGGCTATAAGCAAGCAAAGCAATTAGTCGGTGAACTTGGGCTCAATAATTCTGTTTATTTTATGGGGTACGTTCCGAACCAAGATATGCCTGAGTTTTATAAAAGGGCGCGAGCGTTAATAATGCCTACTTACTTTGGGCCAACAAATATTCCACCACTTGAGGCGTTCGTTCTTGGGTGTCCAGTAGCCTGCTCCAATATTTTTGCGATGCCAGAGCAGGTTGGTGATGCTGCTATTTTGTTTGGTCCTGAATCGGTCAGGGAAATCGCAGAAAGTATTCACCGACTTTGGGTTAATGATCAACTATGCAAAGGGTTGGCTGAAAAGGGCAAGCTGCGGGTATCAAGCTGGGGGCAGACCCAGTTTAACCAGAGATTTCTCGAAATTATCGAACAGTGAGCTTAAGTAAACCTACCGCTCCCGAATTATTCGGTGGCTGCTAAGCTAGGACCTTAAAGCTGGGCTATTGTTGGTTGACAGTATTATAAGTGCCATATATATTTGTAGCGTTGGTTGTTTACTAAAGGCCATTTTGTCGAGTTAATTTGCTAATGAAAAAGAAACCCCGAATAAGTTTTGTAGTCGCCGTCCAAGGCAATAACCAGGATAACAACTACATAAAACGTAAGATCAATTATTTCAGGGAAACCCTATCCCAGCTCTGCAACCGACATAGTTTGGATGCAGAGCTTATTATCGTTAACTGGAATGCGCAAAATAGTCGAATAAGTTCAACGCATCCAGATCGGCCTTCCAGCCCCATGCTAAATGTTCGGATCATTACTGTGCCACCTGAAGTTCACAACAGCTTCAGAAATTCCGACACTATGCATTTCTTTGAAATGATAGCAAGAAATGTTGGCATACGCCGGGCTAGAGCACCTTTTATTCTAGCTACCAGTCTGAATGTGGTTATGCCTGAAGAGTTAATAGCTTTTTTGTCAAAAGAACACTTGAAACCGGATCGCATATATTCGCTCTACCGTCATAAGACTAGTTCTGAGATTATACAAAAGCCAGTATGCCAGGAGCAGGCAAAAAACCCGTTTCGTTGGAGATATGCTTTGAATTGGCTCTCTATTCAGCCAGCAATCAGGCGTGCTAAGCATGTGGCTAAGCAGCAGATCAATAAGCCGTTCTCGAGGCCACGCCAGTATATTCACGATGATGTTTGCTCAGATTTCATATTGATGGCAAAGGATGCGTGGGAGAAAACTAGGGGGTATCCCGAGCTACCTGTGTATCCACTATATCTGGATAAAGCTCTCCTTTATACAGCGGTTAGTCTTGGCTACAAGCAATTAGTACTTCAGGAATCAATCCGGCTTAGCTACATAGATCAAGATTCGTCTGTCCTAGATCTTCCGCTCAAGGAGAGGTTAGATATGTTTATTGGCATGCCATGGCTTGATATTAATCTATGGGGTCAGTTAAAGCACCACTATATCAGCGGCGGAGAACCCATTTTGTTAAATGAGTCAGATTGGGGATTGGCACAGCATCAACTTATGGAGACCGTTCTTAAGTAAATTATAAAGGTCTAGTTAGGAATTGAGACTATGGCAGAGGACTGTAAGCTTAGCATAGTGGTTGCTTGTCGCAATGACGACCACGGCGGCGAATTTTTACAACGGGCTCGTATTTTTGTTTATGGGCTAACTATATTGGCGCGTAAATATAATCTCTTAGCAGAGCTTATTTTTGTTGATTGGAACCCACCTGAAGACCGTCCGCCGTTTTCCCAAGCGCTCGATTGGGATACAAAGGGGCCGTTAAAATTTCGTTTCGTACAGGTACCTGGTGAAATACATAGGAAGCTTAAGAACTTTGATGTAATAAATCTTCATCAGATGATTGCTAAGAATGTTGGAATACGAAGGGCGCGCGCCCCCTTCGTGCTGGCTACCAACATGGACCTGTTGTTTTCCGAAGAGCTAATACAATTCTTAGCGCAATCTCCGCTCGATGATAGTTGCATGTACCGTATTGATCGGCTGGATGTACCAGCTGCCATTCCGGAGGCAGATATTGAAAATCAACTTCAATGGTGCCAGAATAACGTCATACGCACGCACATTCGAAACGGTGGTACAATTAACAGGAGCGACTCGAGGCGTAGGAAAGAGAAGATTAGAAAGCTACCCAGTCAGCTTATAGCCCACACAAATGGTTCTGGCGATTTCACATTAATGGCAAAAGATGCCTGGGAGCGAGTTCGCGGTTATCTTGAGATACCGTATTTCTGTCTACATCTCGATGGGTTGCTTTGCTTGATGGCGATAGGTCATGGTGTCAAGGAGCAAGTTTTAGAAGAACCTATGTGCTTGTATCATATAGATCATGGCTTAGGTTGGGCTTCTCTCTCGTTTAGAGAACAACTCCAGTTTTTTGCTCAAAAGCCGTGGTTGGATTATAGTTTTATTAATGACGTAAATGATAGCATTGCCCAAGGCAAGGTTCCGGAATTACGCAACAATAATGACTGGGGTCTTCTTCATGAAAACCTTCATGAAGAAGAGCTAAATTAGTGCGATCTATCATCATATTTATGTAGCGAGCCAGCTTGGTCAATCGACGTCAATAAGTTTCGTAAATTAAAAATGAAATGTTGTTTGACGAGTATACGAGGGCATATTAGTGGATAAAGAATCGTCTCGTGTGGTCTGGGGGGCAACTCCAGCTGGAACTGCGTTTAGCGGTAGCGCTGAGCCTGGGACAAAGGAATTTTTCGAAAACGTTTTAGATAAAAGATTTACATACGAGCAGCCTTGGCTTTTAGAGCTGGTTCCGTTTGCTTCTTTTGCTGGTAAACATGTGCTTGAATTAGGTTGCGGTGCCGGCTATGATGCATACCAGTTTTGCAAACACGAGGCGGAATATACTGGGATTGATCTAACACCTGAGAATCCCGACCGAACTAAAGCCCATCTTAGCTTTTATGGTTATGCGGTTGAACTAGCAGTAGGAGATGCGGAAAACCTTCAGTTTAACGATGAGACCTTCGACGTTGTGTTTTCTAACGGTGTGTTACACCATACGCCGGATATAGAAAAGAGTTTTAAAGAAGCTTATCGAGTAGCCAAACATGGTGGCGAGTTTTGGGTGATCATATACCACAAAAACTCGGTTTTCTATCGACTTACTGTTACATTGGCTGACCATATTCTAGGTTTAGGGTTCTTGAAGCGTAGCCTTAGGGAACGTCGATCAATGATTGAGTATACCACGAGCGCTAAACTGCCTTTAGTAAACGTTTATAGCCGTAGGCAGCTAAAACATATGCTAAGAAAAGTGGGCTTTTCTGTTGAATCGTTATGTGTCAGAAAACTTGTGAAGGAAGATTTCCCTTCGAGCATCCAAAGACTTTACCCCGCTATGTCTCAAAAATGGCTTGATCTCATCGGAAGATATTTCGGCTGGTATGTTATTGCTCAAGCGCGAAAAAAGTGATTGTATGGCCAGTTCGGAGATTACGATTCTAAAAAACACAATCTTAGATCCTGATGCTAATTGTTCTTCCAACGTTATAACATTTGAAGAGCTTGCGGGGTGGGTCAAGAATAGGAAAATCGTTTCGAATATTTTTCGATACCGTGAATCGCAGCTTCTAACCTATGAACTCGATCTATTATCCAAACCGCTTGTTACGGCGCTTCTGCTACGGATGCTGAGTCGAGGTCATAGCTTTATTGAAGATGAGCTAGGTAATCGACAGGATATTACGGTTTCTGTGTTAGTCAAGTATCTGTATCGGATGCTACGCGACTCCAGGCGAAAATCATCGCTACTGGCCTTGGTTCAACAAGAGCTCAGTCTATTAGAGGCTAATGACCAAACCTTAAAATCCCAGCGTAATCTGGGGCTATCAGGCACACCAGTATATGTTAGAAGCGATTTATTGTTTGGTGTTCGCTCGGGTGGTTCGGTCGGGCATATCGCGGGGGTCTTAAACAATCTCGACAGTTTTTTAGAAAAGCCGATTTTTTTAACGTCTGATATGATTCCGACTGTAAGGCACGACATAGAAACGTATCGCATAAAACCAGAGGTTAGTCTTTGGGACTTCAAGGAACTACCAACTTTTAATTATAATCGCGTTTTGAATAGGGAAGCGAAAACTCTTCTTAGCAACAAAAAGCTATCATTTATCTACCAGAGATATGGTCTTAACAACTACTCAGGAGCAGAATTATCAAATTATTATGGCCTTCCCTTTGTGCTTGAATACAATGGTTCTGAGATCTGGGTAAATCGCAACTGGGGCCAGCCCCTAAAGTATGAAACCTTATCTGAACGAATCGAGCTGCTCAATCTTAAAGCTGCGGATGTTGTGGTTGTCGTTAGCCAAGCCATAAAAGATGAGCTGGTTGCACGAGGAATTGAGCCTGAAAAAGTTCTTGTTAATCCTAATGGAGTAGATCCGGATAAGTATTCTCCACAGGTTGATGGCTCAGCTATCCGTACTAATTATGCTCTTGATGACAAAACTGTCATCGGTTTTATTGGCACATTCGGTAAATGGCATGGCGCTGAGGTGTTAGCTGAGGCATTTGGTAAATTGTTGCAGACATATCCTGAGTACAGAGTAAAAGTGCATCTCCTAATGATCGGCGATGGGGTAACCATGATGCAAGTAAGGGAGAATCTTTCCAAATATGGGGTGAAGGGCATCTGCACACTAACCGGTATTATCCCACAAGAAGAGGGCCCATCTTATCTCGCTGCCTGCGATATATTGGCATCACCGCACGTGCCTAACCCCGACGGTTCGCCTTTCTTTGGTTCGCCGACCAAGCTTTTTGAGTACATGGCAATGGGGAAGGGGATCGTTGCTTCTGACCTGGACCAGATCGGCGAGATTCTTGAACACAATAAAACAGCCTGGATGGTAAAGCCGGGTGATGTTGATTCGCTCGTAGGGGGCTTGAAGATATTGATTGACGATAAGGACCTTCGTGCTCACCTAGGCAAGGCTGCTCGCGAAGAAGTAGTTGCCAAATATACCTGGAAAGAGCACACTCGAAAAATCATCGAGAAGCTCAAGGAGCGCTGTGGATGAGCGTAAAACACTACGTTCGCCGAGCTATCTCATTACCGCCACACGTCGTAGCCCAAAAACTCGCCGGGCGAATCAAGCAAGAGGTTGCATCGTATCAGCGCCGGAAGCGGGACATTAAGCGCCCGACCTATGCAATAAATACTGATATCCCCAATGGCAGCCTTTTAAGGATTATCTCGCCGATATCAGCAAGCATCTTGGTTCCCTACGCTGATCAGATCGCTTGCTTAACGACCAACATACTTAAGCATTGCTTTGATCTACTTGGTTCAGGTTATGTTATAGAAAAGCACGGCATGCAATGCAAAGGCATCGATGGCATTGTTTATGATGATGGCTCACAAGTTAACCCCGATACGAGCGGAAATTGGTTATCCAGCCGCATTAATATCCCAAACCTCAAAGAGTCGCAGCACATATGGCGCCAGATTGATCCCAGCTACACCCCAATGGATTGGCATCTTGATTTCAAATCTGGCTATCGCTGGCTTGAAAACACCTGGTATCTTGATACCCAGTATGCGTATAAACCGGGTGCTGACATCAAAGTACCGTGGGAGCTTGCTCGTATGCAGCACCTACCGCAGTTGGCATGGGCATACGCGGTAGCAAAGGGACAGGGCGCTCATAACCGGATGAATGATGCCGAAACGTATCCCAACGAATTCCGTAACCAGGTGCTTGACTTTATTGCCACAAATCCACCGCGCTTCGGTGCGAATTGGCGCTGTACTATGGACGTCGGTATCCGTATAGCAAACTGGCTTTTTACGTATGACCTTTTCAAGGCGCAAGGTATGTCGTTCGACGATGAGTTTGAGGTTGTTTTCAAGCACAGTGCATATGAGCATGGGCTCTACATAACCAACAACCTCGAATGGTCGCAAATGCTCAGGAGTAACCATTACCTCTCTGATATAGTTGGCCTACTGTTTGTTGCTGTGAATCTTCCGCGAACATCTGAAACCGATGTTTGGCTTGCTTTTGCAATGCAAGAACTCGTAAACGAAGTGGGATCAGAGTTCAATGAGGACGGTTCAAACTTCGAAGGGTCGACTAGCTATCATAGGCTTTCGGCCGAACTCGTGACGTATGCAACAGCTCTGGTCTTGGCGCTACCGGAGGATAAAAAAGAGGCACTGCGCCGGTATGACAACAACCTGCACAAAGTCAATCCGCCACTAGAACCAGCACCTTTAAAACTCTATCCTTTACCGGGAACTGACCAGCTTACGCCATTTCCAAGCTGGTATTTTGAACGTTTGGAAAAGATGGCCGAGTTTACGATGCGTACCTCAGGCTCGGCCGAGCACATCTGCCAGATCGGTGATAATGATAGCGGCCGGTTTTTAAAACTGATGCCATCGCATAAAAGTATAAGTGTTGCTAAGGCTAAAGCTAAATATCTTAACTTAGCAGATTATGACGGGTTGCCCGATGATGCGGAGTACTTACTGGAAGATCAGCTCGATCACCGTCATCTGGTGGCGGCGATCAATGGGTTCTTTAATCGTGATGACTTTGCCGAGTTCGTTGGCGATCAATCGTTTGAAACCGAAATTATAAGAAATCTCGCCGGAGGGATGAAGGTGCCCTACAAGGCTGGAAACTCAAATGCTAAAGCTGCGGAAAATTCGCCTGCCTGTAAAGATAAAACACCTGGTCAGGACATAGTGCACTATGAATATCCCGACTTCGGTCTCTATATTTACGACTCACCACGCTTGCATCTGGTTGTTCGCTGTGGCTCGAACGGGCAGAACGGCAATGGGGGGCACGCCCACAACGATCAGCTCTCGATAGTGTTAAGTGTGGATGGCAGGCCGATCTTTGTTGACCCAGGCACGTATCTCTACACGCCTATGCCGGAGAAGCGCAACCTATTCCGCTCAACTGCCATGCATAATACTTTGTCTATCGAAGGCAAGGAGCAAAACCGTTGGAATGACGGGACGGCCGGGCTATTTAGCATGTACGACCAGGCAAAGGCAAGGACAATCGAAGTAAGTGCTAGCCGGTTTATAGGTGAGCATTACGGGTTCAGTGCATTGCATCGCCGCACGCTCGAAGTTGGCAGAACCACTATTAGTGGCATTGATGAATGTGAAAGTGGAGGGAAAAAGCAAGTTTCGTTCCACTTCGCGCCTGAAGTTGCTGCGAAATTATCTGCTGATGGTAGTACAATTGAGTTAAGCGTCGACAAGGTTAACATCAAACTAGCCGGTAAGCCCGGCATGTGGTCTATTGTAGAGAGCCTGTATTCACCGGCATACGGTTGGTTGCAGAAAACTCAAGTGGTGCGACTTTCAACGGATACCGATAAGATCTCCTGGCGAATTGAGGTAGAGTAAGCAATGGTACGTAAAAAAGCTTTGATTGCTTGCAGTAATTACTGGAATTCACCGTGCCAGGTCGGCAGTCACCACCTCGCACGCGGTTTTGTTGCTGCCGGTTGGGACGTTGCATTTATCTCACACCCGATATCGCCGTTGCATTTTATGGGAACCACGAGCCGTGAACTTTCCGAGAGATTAGAGATTTACCGCTCCGGAGGCCAATATTATCTCGACGGCCATCTCTGGACGTATGTGCCAGGCGCATTGCTCGCACCACATAACAAGCATATCCTGCGAAGTGAATGGGTACACCGCAACTGGGCGTCGCTCACATATCCAAATGTGATAAAGAAAATATATGATGCTGGTTTCGGCGACGTCGATCTTCTGTACTTCGATAATCCTAACCAGCTGTTTTTGCTGGAAGCGATCAAGTATAAAACAGCGATTTTCCGCATTGTGGACAACAATTCGGGCTACGAACGTGCGACACACGCTGTGCTCGCGATGGAGAGCGAACTTGCACGCTCGGTTGGCTTGGTCATCTATACTGCCGAGAGCCTGAAAGAACATGTAGAGGAGATGCAGCCAAAAGCAATGCTTCACGTGCCAAACGGCGTGAACTTTAAACATTTTGCCGAGGGGTCGAAAGCGCAACCCACCGACCTTGCAACTACACCGAGGCCGATTGCAATCTATGTCGGGGCGCTTAATTCGTGGTTTGACCACACGCTGATTAATTGGGCCGCAGAGCAACTTCCTCAGGTATCGTTTGCAATAATCGGCCCCGACGAAGGCGCCCGTAGTAAAATCGCAGAGCTATCCAATATCCATGTTCTTGGAAAGCGTTCGTATGATGATCTTCCGGCGTATTTGCATAATGCCGATGTTGGTATAATCCCGTTTAATGCGCGCGAGCACGCCGATCTTGTCAACAGCATTCATCCGCTCAAGCTTTACGAGTATATGGCATGTGGCTTACCGGTTGTTTCAGCTGAATGGGATGAGATTAAAAACATCAACAGCCCCGCGTACCTGTATAATTCGCGAGAGCAATTCTTACAGCAGCTTCAAGCAGCGGTTGCAAAGCCCCAGGACAGAGATAGCCTTATCCGATATGCTGCAGCAGCAGACTGGTCTGCCAGGGTTGAGATAATCCTCAATGAGATTGAGCATTTGCCTAAATAACCGATACTTGTATATGTGATTCGAACATCCTACAACGAGTCCGGCATGCAGCCTGCCAACTTGATTATTGTCTTTCAGAGCAGGTAGAATGCAAATAGAGCATATTTGTACGTATGCCCATTTATACAGGGAGTTTTTATGACCACGATTAATAACCTTTACGGTGTGATATTGGCCGGGGGCGCCGGCACCAGATTTTGGCCGCTGAGCCGCGAGATGAACCCGAAACAATTACTCAAGGTGTTCGGCACCGAAAGCCTCATCTGGCAAACGATTAAACGTCTTGAGCCCATCATCGCTCAAGAACAAACCTATGTGGTCACGAATAATAAGCTTGCGGACGAGATACGGACGAGCCTTCTTACCGCAAGCGAACCGTTTATGCAGATCGGATACCTTATTGAGCCGCTAGCTCGAAACACCGCCCCGGCAATC
The DNA here is from genome assembly GCA_036504445.1 of Candidatus Aquicultor sp. NCBI lineage: Bacteria > Bacillati > Actinomycetota > Candidatus Aquicultoria > Candidatus Aquicultorales > Candidatus Aquicultoraceae > Candidatus Aquicultor > Candidatus Aquicultor sp. The sequence continues at coordinate 132,410 of DASXVE010000025.1, read as the reverse complement.
GGCCTGGCTGCAGCATATCTTGCCGGCATCAATCCGGACGCGGTTATGGCGGTTCTTCCGTCCGATCACCTTATCCGCAACACCGATGAGTTTATTGCCGCGTTACGGTATGCGGTTGAACTAGCTGAGGCCAACTACCTCGTCACACTTGGCCTAAAGCCAAGTAAACCCGAAACCGGTTTTGGCTACATCAAGCTTGGAAATGAGCTCAAGCAGCATAACGGATCGCATATTTCATATCAGGTTGAGCGGTTTGTAGAAAAACCCGATCGGGCAACAGCTGAAGAATACGTTGCCAGCGGCAACTATTTCTGGAACAGCGGTATGTTCGTATTCAAAGCTGCCACGGTGCTGGCTGAAATCAAGAGTTTGATGCCGGGTCTTTACGAGCTTCTCGTGAAGCTAAAAGATATCCCGCTTGATGAATGGATGTTGGGTACCGCCAAATCGCTATTTGGTAAAGCTGATGCCGTATCGATCGATTACGGCATTATGGAGAAGTCGGAGAAGGTCGCGGTCATACCGGTTGCACTCGACTGGAGCGATGTCGGAAGCCTTATCGCTATCGGCGATTTTCTCGAGGCAGATGATAACGGCAACGCTATTCATGGAAACGTAATCGATGTTGAATCTGAGGATTCCATTGTGTACGGTGAGAACCGCCTGGTGGCAACACTCGGCCTTAAGGATATGATCGTTATCGACACGCATGACGCAACACTCGTGTGCCCGAAGGATAGGGCACAGGACGTGCGAAAAGTGGTCGATGTGCTCAAAGCCCGAGATGCAGAAGAATATCTGGTTCACCGCACGATGTACCGGCCGTGGGGCTGCTATACGCTTCTTGAGCGGGGCCCAGGCTACAAGATAAAGATAATCGAGGTGCGCCCGGGTGAGCGTCTGAGCTTGCAGATGCACCATCACCGCAGCGAGCATTGGGTGGTAATCTCAGGAACTGCTCGGGTAATGCGGGGCGATGAGGAATTCAACGTCCACATTAACGAAAGCACGTTTATACCACCGTCAACAGTGCACCGTCTTGAGAACCCAGGCTTGATACCGCTTCGCATTATTGAGGTGCAAAACGGCGAATACTTAGAAGAAGACGATATCGTTCGAAGTGAGGATGATTATGCTAGACACTAGCAGCATGAATAATATGCGCTCGCTTGAGGAGACCATGTTTCGCGAATACGACTTGCGGGGCATCTTCGGGAAAGAGTTAACAGTAGAGTTTGCACGGCGCCTCGGCGCCGTTTACTGCGAATATGCCCAGGCTAAGCTCGGCAAAGATGCGCTTGTGTTAAGCGTGGGTCGAGACGTACGCTTGAGCTCGGACGACCTGGCCGCAGCGCTTATCGAGGGTATGGTAAGCCAGGGCGTAAAAGTGTACGACCTGGGGCCGTGCCCGACACCGCTTCTGTACTATTCGCTGTTCAGTTTGGATGTTGATGGCGGCATCATGATTACCGGCAGCCATAACCCGGCCGAGTATAACGGTTTTAAAATTTGCATTGGCAAAGACACCATCCACGGGCAAGATATCCAGCAGCTTAAACAGGTTTTCTATGAAGCTGAATTGACGGATACCGGGATGGGCTGCGTTGAGCGCTACGAGATTATCCCGCCGTATTTGGCGTATCTGATTGAAGCATTCAAGGATTGCAAAGACTTGCCTCGATTAAAAATCGCCGTCGATGCCGGAAACGGGGCTGCGAGCTTGTTTGCGCCGGAACTCTTTAGGCGGCTTGGCTGCGAGGTGGTCGAACTTTACTGCGACGTCGACGGGCATTTTCCAAATCACCACCCCGACCCGACCGTTGAGGAAAACCTGCAAGACCTTATAACAACAGTTATAAATGAAGGCTGCGATTTTGGTGTAGCCTTTGACGGCGATGTCGACCGTATCGGTGCCATCGACGAGAAGGGGACTGTCCTCTGGGGAGATAAGCTGATGATCTTGTATGCGACGGATATTTTGCAAAACCGCCCGGGCGAGAAGTTCATCGGCGAGGTTAAGTGCTCACAGGTTTTATATGACGAGATCGCCCGCTTAGGCGGCATGCCCATTATGTGGAGGACCGGGCATTCGCTTATTAAGGATAAGATTAAGATAGAGCATGCAGCGCTGGCAGGTGAGATGAGCGGGCATTTCTTTTTTGCCGATCGGTATTTCGGCTATGATGATGCGCTTTACGCGGCAAGCAGGCTTATCGAAATTATTAAAAAGAAAAAGGTAGCTGATCAAGGTTTTAGCGGTGTGAGCAGCTTGTTTGAAGGATTGCCCCACACATTTGCGACGCCGGAGCTGCGTTCCGATTGCCCGGAAATGCAAAAGAAAGTAGTTATCGCTGAGCTTGGCAAGGTGTTTGAAGCGCATCGTGCGAGCGGGCAAGCGCCAAGAATCAAAGACATTATCACGATTGACGGACTGCGCGTTATCTTTGACGATGGCTGGGGCCTCGTTCGAGCATCCAATACCCAGCCGATTCTGGTGTTGCGCTTCGAGGCAAATTCTCAAGAGCGCCTCGACTATCTACGAGAGTTCATCGAGAGCAACTTGAAATCGGTATGCGAGGTATAGCGGCTTGGTAAAAGCACTAATGCTCGCCGACGATTTTCATAACCAACCACAAGCCGCCTCACAATCGATGACCATTGTTGCCGGTCGTCCGTTTTTGGAATGGCAGCTACTGGTACTAAAAGCACAGGGCTTCAACGATATTGTGCTGTGCGTTAACGAAGGAGCCGACGAGCTAGCCACACATTTTGGTGACGGCTCGAAGCTCGACCTTGATATCGATTATGCAATTGCCGACGACGAGAGCGGCACAGCCAGCGCTGTGTTAGCTGCGAGCGACCTCGTCGATGGCACGTTTCTACTGCTTCACGCCACAACGTTTTTCGATGTTGATTACCAGGGTCTTATCGATTTTCACGAAGGGAAAGAGGCAGCCTTAAGTATGACGCTCGCTATTGCGGGTGGTAGCTCGGATACTGCCTCACGGTATGGTTCTGTGAGCCTCGATATTAATCACCGGATTACGCGCTTCATCGAAGGCTCGGACAGTGCTGAGAGTTTTGACTTCGGTTATGCAAACGGTGGCGCTTATGCTGTTGAACCTGCAGTACTTGGCGAAATTGCGCCGAATAGTCATGCTTCTTTTGAGGATGTTGCCGCTGGTCTTATTGATAATAGATCAGTCTTCGGCTATATCTCTGACGGATACCCCATCGACATCACCACTAACGAGGGCTTAACGATAGCCCAGAAATACTTCGCCCCACACGCGTAAGCTCTTGCGCAAGCGTATCAATCTAGCCCATAAAGAACCTTCACCTAAATAGTGTGAGTATGCATGCCCAGCATAGAGGTTAGTGCCGACTTTCTATTCAAGAAAATCAAGAATTTATTCAAATTAATAAAAGGTATAAATGTGCAAATGTCGAAATACGCATTTAGTCACATAGCGCTTGCATTGTAATTTGTAGCAAGGGGTAGCTGAGAGCAAAGATAGCAACGAGATAAACCGGAGGGCAAAATGAAGGGATCAAAGCGATTATTATCAGCACTGATTGTATTTATTTTATCAATTATGCTACTTGGGACTTTGCAAACTGCGTATGCTGCTGAGCAACCTGTACTTTCAGCATCTGGTGGAGGTTCGTGGGCACATCGAGGCGTTATTAAACTAACAGAACCGATTGGGTTCAGACGCGCCAATGAGCCCGTTGAGGTTGTATTTAGCTCAACTGAAGTAAAGCCACAGGGTGAGGATATCAGGATAACAGATAGTTCTAGCACTGAGACTCCGTGCCAAGTAAGTGTTGATAGTCCAGGTACCTATAAGGTCACGTTCTTTGCCCAGGCAGAACCTAATGCCGTTAGCACGTATTATCTCTACTATGGCAATCCTAACGCTCAGCAGCCTGACTATGGAATTATGAAATCAATAGTAGATAATCAAGCCAAAACGTGGCAAACAGATGGAGTCTTCATCCAATGGGGAGGATTGGCGGGCTACTGCAAAACAGTCTCAAATGTGCTGACTACACTTAAGTTTGACACTAATGGAGATGGAATTCCGACAAACGACTACGATTGCTTAACTGATGAGCATTGCTGGGATTGGTTTTATGGATTCATCGGGTCTTCGTCTTCACAAGCCAGTCCTGGTAGCTTAGGTTCTTCTGTGGCAAGGTTAGTACAAAGCGGCCCTATATTCTCTGAAATCGCTATTGGTAGTGCTAGAATTAGTTCCTATAAGGGCCAGAAATGGGTTTTAGCGAATTCATTTGCGCAGAATATGGTGGTTTATTGCCGTGATTATCAATATATTAAAGTGGGGTCAAGAAGCGAGGCTTTCATACCCAACAATGGTTCTGGAGATATTGATAGCTATCAGCTTATATATGACAGTTGGACCGTAAATCCTCAATATCTAGCACTTCGTAATCCAGTTAACAAGCAAGTTATAGGCGGCATAGGTGTTGATATCGATCGTTGGTATGCAGTAACTAAGACCTCAGCTGCCTGGGAACGAATTATCAGTTTTGAGAATAGCTCCAACAGGCCTGATGCCAAAATCTATTGGTACGCTGACACATCGAACAATTATGATGGCATTAGCAATCTATCAAAACAGGTGCTCAACCTCCTACAAGTAGAGATGCTGATTGATAATACGCCGCCAGTGACAAGCATTTCGACCACACCACCAACGCCAAGTGGCCAAAACGGATGGTATAAAACTCAACCTATTGCCATACTCTCAGCTGACGAGACAGCCACAATTTACTTCAAGCTCGATAGCACCGAAACCGCAACTTACCAGAGTCCTATCACCATTCCAGAAGGACGTCACAAACTCTCGTATTACTCAATCGACGCTCTTGGGAATACAGAAACCCAGAAAACTGCAACGTTCAACGTAGATATAACGCCACCAGTCACGCCATCACTGCTTGATCCCCTAAATGATTCCACACTAAAAACAACATCACCAATTCTGTATTGGGACAGCACGGATAGTGTGTCTGGCATATCACACTACGAGCCCTATATCGATGGAACATTAGCAATACCAAATTTAAGCTCAGCAGCCACCAGCATCATGATGTCCGATCTAGCGCAAGGAGAGCATACTTGGTCGATCAGGGCATACGATGTCGCTGGCAATTACTCGGATTCAGTTACCCATGCATTTACTATCGATACCGCACCACCAACAACCGTATTGACAGCAAGCCCCGATTTACCGGATGGAAATTCGGGATGGTATAAAAGCCTACCAATAATCACACTCACATCCAGTGAACAATCAAGCACCACATATTACAAGTTCGATATGGGCGAGCACCAATCTTACCAATCGCCGGTTACCATCTCCGAAGGCATCCATACATTGAGTTTTTACTCCACAGATGCCGCAGGCAACAAAGAACCGGAGCAATCCAGGCAGTTTAAGGTCGACAGCAGCGGATCGCAACTTGAAGTCAACATTCTGCCTCAACGGCCCAATAATTATTATATTATCGGTGAGCCAATTACTTTTTCGTGCACGGCAACAGACTCAATCTCCGCCCTCAGTACGCCCATAGTAACTTTAGATGGTGCTCTAATTGCAGAAAATGAAACACGCATATTCAATAAGCCGGGCACTCATACACTTGCTATTGCCGCACAGGACAACGCCGGCAACATAACGACACAAACGCAAACGTTTACGGTGGGCTATAATTTTGCCTGGTTAAGGCCGGTTAAACGACCGGGCGATCCGGTTGATGCCTCGTATACCGCATGTTACAGCTCAACTGTCCCAATAAACTTTGCCGTCTTCGATAGTGCCGGTTTATTTATTACCGACAAAACCGTGCGTGTCGTAGTATCCGATAATCAAAACACCGCTGTGTTCGGCTATGGCAAGACAAAACAACTGATACGGATAAACCAATGTGACGAGAAATATCTGCTCAATATAACGCCGAAAAGCTATCCGTGGATGAAGCCCGGCGGCACGTATTCGGTCTCGGTATATGCAGGCGGGAGGGGAGATGCACTGATAGGCCGCGTTGCCCTTAGCCTTCGCTAGGGGTGTTTTGCAGAAGCGAGGCAAGCGCCTGGACGGGGCCGTGAGATCAAAATGCAGTGGTAATCTCTCACGCTAGCGCATTAGAATACCAAAACATACTTACCCAAAGCACACATCATAAGGCTGAACGTTGCCGCCTAGTAGCAACGTTCAGCCTTATGACTTTCACCCTTATCTGCGCTTTATTAAATTCGTACATTCCTAAATAATCGAGCATCCTATATAATAGAGGGGCAGGTGAAAAACTGCTTAAATATTTTGAAGAAAACCGTGCGCGGTTTTTGAGCTGGTGTAAATGAAAGTTCTGCAAGTAAATAAATTGTACTACCCCCATATTGGCGGCGTCGAAAACGTGGTGCGTATGTACGCTACGGGCTTGCAGGATAGCATTGATGTGGAAGTGTTGGTCGCAAACGAGGCGCCGAAAGCGGTAACCGAGTATATCGACGGCATTAAGGTGACCAAAGTCGCGAGCTTGGGCAGGCTTCGTTCGACGCCGATGGCTCCGGGGTTTATCGGGCAGCTCAAAGCAAGCGGAAGCGATATTTACCACCTGCATTTTCCAAACCCCACAGGGGAGATAGCGTTCTTGATTGCCCGGCCGAAGGGTAAACTGGTGGTAACGTACCACAGCGACATCATTCGCCAAAAGGTACTCCTAAAGTTCTATAATCCGTTTCTCGAGAGATTTCTCGATAGAGCCGATCGCATCATCACGAGCTCGCCGAATTTAATTGCGAGCTCACCTTACCTGCGAAAGGTAAAAGAGAAGTGCACGGTTATACCGTTTAGCGTCCCGACCGATTGGCTCAAGCTTACGCCTAAAATACAGGCACGGGCCGACGAGCTGCGCAAAGAGCACGGCTCGAAAATCGCGCTCTTTCTTGGGCGTCTCATCTACTATAAGGGTGTCGAGTGCCTGGTACGCGCCTGGAAGGATATCGACGGTAAGCTCATCATCGCCGGCGACGGCGAACTCGGCCCCGAGCTTAGGAAGTTGGCCAGGGAGCTTGGCATAACCGATAAAATCGCGTTTGTCGGCACCCTTTCAAGCGAGGAGCTTGCAGCTTATTACCATGCGTGTGATGTATTCGTTTTGCCGTCGGTTGAGTCGAGCGAGGCATACGGTCTGGTACAGCTCGAGGCGCATGCATGCGGCAAGCCGGTAGTAAGCACGAATCTGCCGACCGGCGTGCCGTTCGTTAACAAAGACGGCGTCTCAGGGCTTGTTGTTCCGCCGAAAGATGTACCGGCGCTTGCAGGCGCCATCCAAAAACTATTCGAAGACGATGCGCTTTGCGAACGGCTTGGGTGTCAAGCGAAGCAGCGGTTTGAAACCGAGTTTTCAATAGATGTTATGATCGAGAAGTTATTAGCTCTCTACAGGGAGGTTTCAGCTGAACCGTAAACAATGGGCTGTTCTGTCAATCATAATCGATGCAGTCTTTATCAACCTGGCGATCATCGCGGCGTTTCTTATCCGCTTTGAGGGAACTCTGCCGCGCTTCAATTTCCAGGCGTATACGAGCCTTGCCATCATCATTACGATTGTGCAGCTCATCGTCTTTTACGTATACGATGTCTATGAGGCCGAGTCGATGGGCGACAGCTGGGATATCTTTATGGCGATATCCAAATCGGTCACGCTTGGCCTGGTCTTAAACGTATTCTTGACCTTCTTTAGCCGGTTCTTCTCATTTCCCCGCCCGGTCTTTATTATTACGTGGGTTACGCAAATCCTGTTCTTAAGCGGCTGGCGAATTATTGCGGCGCGTGTCTTTAAGATTAAGTGGCCGACGCAGCGCGTGCTTATCGTCGGCAAAGGCGAGGCCGCCAACGAGATCATTCAGGAGTTTAAGAACCGAGCAGCTTGGGGCTACGAGATTGTCGGCGTTATCTGTAACGATAAGCAATCCCTCGGCACATCGGTTGACTGCGACGGGACGCGGGTCATCGGCACACTCGACGATCTGGTGCCGGTCATTCACGCACAAAATGTCGATAGGGTGGTTGTGGCTTCTCCGGCTGCGCACCGCGAGACGCTTGAGGAGCTCGCGCGCTCGGCCGCAAAGAACGTGCGCCTTGAAGTTATTCCGGATTTTTATGAGATATACATCGGTAAGGTCGATCACACCATGCTCAGCGACATTCCGCTGGTAGAGCTTACCCGGGGGCCGGTAGCGAGCTGGATTTACTTGGTTAAACGCATTCTCGACGTGATTATCGCGCTTGCCGTTCTTGTTATCACGGCTCCATTTATGATCATTGCGGCGATTGCGATCAAAGTGACATCCCCGGGACCGATCATCTTCAAGCAGAAGCGCGTCGGCCAGTTCGAGCGGCCGTTTTATATCTTCAAATTCCGCACGATGGTCGCCGACGCCGAACTGCAGACCGGCCCGATTCTGGCAAGTGAAGGCGACGGGCGCATAACGCCGGTCGGGCGCGTGCTGCGCAAGTCTCGTATCGACGAGCTGCCGCAGCTCATTAATGTGCTTGCCGGTGAGATGAGCTTTGTCGGGCCGCGGCCGGAGCGACCGTTCTTTGTTAAAAAGTTCAAAGGAGAAATTCCGGGCTATGTCGAACGCTTTAAGGTGAAACCTGGGGTAACCGGTCTTGCACAGATTAGCGGCGGCTACGCAACGAACGCGCGGAATAAACTTAAGTATGACCTTATCTACATCTATCACCAGTCGGTTTTTCTCGACGTTCAAATCGCTTTAAAGACAATCAAGGTATTGCTGACCGGCCGGGGAGCGCGGTAAACGGCAGAAACCTGCTACACAGCAACAAGGCAAAGTACATGTCCTTACATAAAAATGCATAGATTTAGTAAGTGCTTAATGGTATTTTTATTACATTAATGAGTAAGTATCAAAGATAGGAGTCTCGAAGCGGTTATGGGCAAAAAGCAACAGCACAAGCAGCCGGCGGCAAAGCAACAGCAATCCAATGCAGCACAGCTCGATACCTGGGTTATGTACGGAATCATGGCCATCGCGATAGCGTTGCCGGTCGTGATATCAAGAATTACGTTCGACCAATTCGATATCGCAAAGATCCTGGCGCTGCGAATTTTGACGTTGGTGACGCTCTTGTGCTGGGCTGCCAAGATGTTTTATTCAAAAAAGCAGGAGATACGCTGGAGTAAACTCGATTTTGCCGTCTTAGGGTTTCTTGCGCTGGTCTTAATCTCAACTATCACATCGGTTCATCTGCCAACGGCAATTCACGGCAAGTTCAAACGCTATGAAGGGCTGCTTACATTTCTAAACTACGGCGTTCTCTACTTCTTGGTTTTACAGACGTTTACCGATTTTAAGCGGCTTTCGCTGTTAAGCAAAACCATCACCCTTGCCGGTGCTTTCGTATCGCTCTACGGCATTATGCAGTACGTTGGGCTCGATCCGCTGCCGTGGGCGACGCTGCCGTTTGAAGAGCGCAGGAGTTTTTCGACCTTTGGCAACCCCGATCTGCTTGCAGGATTTCTTGTTATTCTTGTGCCGTTTGCCGTCGCGGAGTTCTTAAAAGCACGTGATGCAAAAGAAAATGCGCTGATGGGTACCAGCCTGTTTCTAGCGCTTGTATGCTTACTCACCGCGTTTACCAGAAGCGGCTGGGTCGGCAGTGCGGTTACGCTGGTTCTCTTTGCTGTTCTTGCCTGGCGGGCGATTATCACCAAACCACGGAAACTCATCTTTATTGGCGTTGCATTTCTATGTACCTTTATCGTGATTGGCGTGTATTCGGCAAGCACGGGTCATACTGTATTAAACCTGGTTGAACGCTTGAAATCGACTACTCAGATCACCGAAGGTAGCGCGGGCACGCGTATAGAGATCTGGAAGGCCGGTTTGCATATGATTGAGAACAAACCCATCTTTGGTTGGGGACCGGATACCTATCGGCTTGGTTCCGAGCGCTATGAGACGTATCAATACACGAAAATCGGGGGCGGACAAACCGTCGCCGATAATGCTCATAACTATGTAATTCAGCTTACCGCTGGCCTCGGTATTCCAGGGGCGGCCACATTCTTCATTTTCTTCTTCATCGTCGTTGGTGTCGGCATCCGGTATATAAGGAAGCTTGAGGGCGATGACAGGCTGACGTATACGGCATATATTACGGCGGCCGTCGGCTATTTTGTGCACCTGCTCTTTGGCGTGAGCGTGTCGGGAAGCACGGGCGTGTGGTGGCTCATCATTGCAGCGATTTTAGCGGTTACACCGCTCGTCAGAACAGCTACAATTGAACTGGAACCGCAGATACTTGCCCTCAGAACGGCGACGGGTGTCTTTGTTGTTATCGCTGCCGCCTCAGCCTACTTTGCGCTCACTATGTATGTTGCCGACAATAGCTATGCGACAGCTATTACACTCGGCAATCAGGGTGCTTATGATGCGGCTTTCGCCAATTATGAAAAAGCGATCGGCCTTTACAAAAACGGCCGCTATTATGAAAGCTACGGTATGACGCTTGAACGGCTCGGTATGGGGCAGCAAGATGCTAGTTTGATCAATCGCGCAGTTCAGATATACAAGAGCGCGGTCGAATATGAGCCCGGTGAGAGCGACCACTACATCTTCCTTGCCGGAGCCGAGGCAAAAATGGCAAGAAGCCCTGTCGATCCCGTTGTTGAAGATGCGATTAGTTGGGGCAAGAAAGGGCTCGAGATTAGGCCGAATGGATACTCCGCCAGGTTGCTGCTTGGCAATATTTATGTCTATCAGCGATCGTATCAGAGTGCATTTCCATTGCTTAGGTTTGTTCTTGATATTAACCCGCAAGACAAAACGGCGCTTGCGCTCATGGGGAAGACATACGAAGGGTTGGGAAACACGGCTGAAGCACGCCGGTATTACCAACTGCTGGTTACTGTGGACCCAAGCAATACTCAGGCCAAAACCGCCCTGGATAACTTGGCCAAAAAACAGTAAAGCGCTCGGCTGGCAACACGTATAAGCCAAAAGCCTTTATCGGTAGACAAAACTATGTGAATTGGGTTACAATCAGACCAGTTCTCAAACTCACAAAGTCTCGTAATGATAACTATGAGATATCTAGGCAGGAGCAATCTTGAAGAAAACAACGTTACCACAAACCACCATAGCCCGGCTACCTGTATACCTGCGTTCGCTTGTATTAATGGCCAATAAAGGCGAGCAGATTATCTCATCGGAAGGGCTCGCGCAACTTGCGGGAACCAATGCTGCGCAATTGCGTAAAGATCTCTCGTATCTCGGGGAGTTCGGCACGCGCGGTGTCGGATATGAAGTAGACCAACTAATTAATGAGATATCTAAGTGGTTGGGCTTGCTACGTGACCGCAAGGTTGTTATAGCGGGTCTGGGTCGTCTTGGGGGCGCGCTCGTCGGCTACCAGGGGTTCTCACAACGGGGGTTTAAGATTATCGGCGCTTTTGATTCGGACCCGGCGAAAATCGGCAGAACGGTCGACGGCATAATGATCCGTCACATAAATGAACTTGAAGAGGCCGTGCAGGACACACCGGCTGGAATAGATATCGGGGTTATTGCTACGCAAGCCCCGGCCGCACAGGGGGTTGCCGATAAAATGGTAGCGTCAGGTATCAAGGCAATTATTAATTTCGCACCTATTACCATCGAAGTCCCGGAAGATGTTGTCGTGCGTCAAGTTGATCTATCAGTCGAGCTGCAAATACTCTCGTACTATTTGCAAAAATCGTAATACCATAATACGCAACGCTTAAGGCACAGCCTTATAATATCCGGAACTGCGGAATATTTATTCCTAGTATTCTCATTACCGTTTCTAGTATTCTATTTAAATGACAGATTTTAATTATAATGCTGCGCAGGCAGCTGCCATCGATCAAGATATTGAGATAGTAAGGGAGCAGCTTATTGCAAGCGCGTTTTCCGGGCATAGCCTGCTCGCCGAGCAGGAGCGGCTCATCGAAACCGTGCCGCTGGCCCGGCTTCTTTTTATTACGGCAAGCCTGGGCACGTATCGCCCCGATCAACTAAGACCGGTCGCGGTTGGTCTCGAATTGCTGCGCCTGGCAGCCGAGATCCACTACTGGGGCCCCCGCACGTGCGATGATAGAAATCTTAACCTCGTGACCGCCGATTACTACTACGCATACGCGATCAAGCTGGCGGCGACAACCAATGTCGAGTCCGCCATTTCATACATGGTGCAAGCGATCGCCGATATCACAAAGGGTGAGACAATGCCCGATGCGAGCAAGTCGTATCGTGGAGCGAGCATATTTGAAACAGCCGTTCGGCTCGGCGTTCGGCTCGGCGAGTGCGAATCTGCGGTTGCGGACACTCTGCATGCCGCTGCCGTATCGTGTTGTGAGCTCTACCATCTACAGTATGATGAGGTATCGGATGCCGGCGCAAAAGCCGAGCAGGCTCGCTCGCTTAAGGACCGCGCCCTTGATGCGGCGCAGGCTCTTCCCGCGTTTCAGGCAGGGCTTCTCGGTGATCTCCTGGCGGCACCCCGCTATTTGTAGACTGTCTTGCGGTCGTAGTGGACAGCAAAACGGCATTTCAAGTATACTATTTAACGTTATCCATCAATCCGACCCCCAGCAGCAACGGCTGGCAGGGCAAGTGAGTTTGGTGTAAATACGATGAATAAATCCTACCCGATTCCGCAGCGTATTCTTTTGGATTTAGCACAGGCGGAAAAGGAACTAATAAAAGCGGCATCATCCGACAACCCGGTGCTGGCGGAAGCGTGTCTCTCGACACTTAAAGCGGGAGGCAAGCGGCTTCGTCCGGCGCTGGTTCTTATGGCCGGGATGGTCGGCAACTATAATGTACCGGCGCTTATGCCCGCTGCGGTCGCATCGGAGCTTATCCATATGGCTTCGCTCATACACGATGATGTGCTTGATGATGCCGGTACCCGGCGCGGTGTGCCGACAGTAAACGCCGTCTGGGGCGAGACGGTCGCAATCGCCGCCGGTGATTACCTGTTCGCGACTGCTTTTGACATGCTCTCGAGGGTCGATATGCGAGCGGTTGAGATTATGGTTAAAGCCGCGCTCGATTTAAGCTTGGGTGAGCTCGACCAGATTATTACGGCGCACGTCGCCGAGCAGACTATGGATATGTATATTCAGAAAGCAAAGCGCAAAACCGCCGCACTGTTTTGCGCGTGTTGTGAGGTTGGATCATATCTGGCCGGTGCGCCCGAGGTAGAGGTGGCAGCACTAACCAACTACGGCGAAAATTTAGGGATAGCGTTTCAGATATACGATGACGTGCTCGATATTGTCGGCGGGTCGACCGGTAAAGCGGTCGGTGTCGACGTGCGCGACGGCACGGTGACCGTGCCGGTACTCTACGCGCTCGATGCACTCGGTCGTGATAGCGAGCTTGCCAGGGTGGTGGCGATGAAGGAACCCACCGATGAGCAGGTAAGGTCGGCGATCGACATGATTGTGGGGTGCGGTGCGATCGTGCGTACAAAAGCAACCGCACGCGCCTATGTGGATACGGCGCTTGAATCGCTGAACGCGCTTTCAAATAAGGAAGCCGTTGCCGTGTTTACCGGTATCGGCGAGTTCGTTGTTGCTCGCTATCATTAGAAGAGTAATGAACTCGCAAGTTTGTTAAAAACATAATTACGGACGTAACGTAACATAGAGGTGAAACATGCTTTTAACCGCAAAATGGGTATTGCCGATAAGCCGGGCCCCGATCGAAGATGGTGCGATTTTAGTTGAAGGTTCCATAATCAAAGATGTCGGCACACTAGGTAAGCTGAAAAAGAAGTATCCAAAAGAGGAACTACTCGATTTCGGCAAATCCATTATCTTACCGGGTTTTATCGATCTACACACACACTTAGAGTACAGCGTTTTCCGTGGCGCCTGTGATGATCTGGGATATGCCGATTGGAAAATCCAGCTGAGCTTGAGAGCCAGGCGCATGAGCAAGGATGATTGGGGGCACTCCGCTTACCTCGGCGCACTCGAATCGATTCAATCCGGCATAACCACAATTGCCGATATAACCAAGAGCGGATCGAGCCTGAAAGCCGCTAAAGACGCGGGATTGCGCGGCATTATCTATTACGAAATTACCGGGATGGATCCTACCAAGGTGCCGGAAATTATGTCGCAGACCGAGCGAGATATCGCCGCGTGGCAAGAACTTACCGCCGGTACAAAACTTACGGTCGGGTTTGCTCCGCACTCGCCCTATACGGTGTCTCCGCCGCTCTATCGCGCATCGGTTGCGTGGGCCCGCAACCAGGGGCTGCAGCTGTGCACGCACCTGGCAGGCTCGAAAGCCGAATACGATTTTGTAAAGTATGGTTCCGGGCAGCTTGCAAACGAATACTGGGACCTTGCAGGCTGGAGCGATATCCTGTGGCAACCAACCGGTGTGAGCCCGGTTAAATACCTGGAAGACTGGGGCGTCTTTGAGGGCGGCAACATGATGGCGGTCCATTGCGTTCAAGTCGACGAGTATGATATCGATGTGCTCAAGCGCTATGATATCTCAATCGCGCATTGCCCGCGTTGCAGCGCAAAGCTTGGCATGGGGATCGCCCCGCTCTCTACGTTTTTAAGCCGGGGTTTGCGTGTCGGTATAGGTACCGACAGCCCGGCCAGCAACAATACCATGGATGTCTTTGACGAGATGCGCATCGGCCTCCTACTCCAGCGCGGCAACGCTCACTCGGCGGGCTTTACCGCCGAGGACTTTATCTATATGGCAACGCTAGGCAGCGCGAAGGCGATCAATCGCGACAGTGAGATAGGATCCCTTGATGCAGGTAAGCAGGCCGATATTACGGTCGTTGATATGTCGCACAGCCACCAGATTCCAACGCGCGATCCATATTCAGCGCTTATGTATACGGCCAACCAGGAGAACGTCGCTCTTACGATGGTCGCAGGCAAGATATTGTACCGTGGCGGCGTATACACAACCCTTGATGAGGGCGAAATCTTGAAGAAAGCTGAGCCTATCAGGAAGAAAGTTAAGCTGGATAGTTGATAGGCGCACGCTAAAGAGGTATTATTTTATCGTGTGATGTTTTTCACTATCACACATTATGTAAGTATAGTTAGTGAAGGGAGGTTAGTGCGTTGGCAGATAATAGTACGAACGATAAGGCCAAAAACGCTCCCGGTAATAAACCGGCTCCAAAGAAAACGAACACGAAGAAGCCAGCGACAACTAAGTCGGAGGGATTGGGGCTGCCCCAGCAAGTAGATTTAATGTGGACTGTTGCAATCGCTGTTGTAGCGTTTGTGCTCGGTTTCTTCGTTAATAGTCTTTTTGCCGGCCCTCAGCCCGGCACAACAGTTCCGCCATCCAGCGGTCTTTCATCATCCGCCTCAGGTGTGAGCGGTGCAGGTGGCTCTACTACAGCACCAACATTAACGGAAGCTCAGGTTAATAGCGGTCAGCTACCATCCGGTCATCCGGATCTCGGCGTCGGCACAACAGGCGGAACGACTGGAACCACGGCTCCAGCGATGTCGCAAGGTCAAATTGATGCTGCAACCGGGTTCACAAAAGTCACATCGGGTACAGCGTCAGGTCATGGTACAGGGGCTAGTAAAACCAGCGATGTTCCGGCTTCTAGCAGTGTGGTTCCGAAGAGCCAGTCGGTTGAAGTTCCGGCTGGCAAGGATCCAAGCAAGAAGTAAGATCACCAAGGCCATGAGGCCAGAATATATGCAATATTGCATATAGCGGTGTTGCAATTGTATTAAGTATAGTACACTGACAATGAAGTTATTAAATATGCTGGAACAAAGGCGGCAGAAATGGAGGATACTATTTCTGCCGTACTTGCGTAAATATTACGCAAATAACGATAAGGGAGTAGAAGAAAGTGCTCTTAGACAAAAAAAGGGTAGGCATAGTAACAAAGATTGGTGCCGTCGTCGTCTCACTAGCCTTCATCGTAGTCTATATCCCGTCATTGCTTGACACGCTCGGATCGAATTCGTCGAATACGGCGACCAATAACACGGGGAATGTCTCGGGAACAATTACTCAGCTTGAGGCGGCGGCCGCAAAGAACCCGAATAAAGCGGATTCTTGGATATCGCTTGGCAATGCCTATTATGATGCGAATCAGAAAGACAAAGCCATCGCAGCCTATGAGAAGGGGCTCGCGCTCGATCCGAAGAACGTGCAAGCCAAGGTCGACATGTCGATCTCATATTTCTCAATTGGTCAAATTGAAACAGCCACCGCGCAAGCTCTCGATGCGACCAAAGTAAACCCTGAGTTTGCACCGGCTTATTACAACCTCGGTGTTTTCTATACGGCACAGGGTAGGACCGGCGAGGCTATCAAAGCATATGAGAAGTACATCAAGCTTGATAAAGCGGGTGAAAGGGCAGCTGATGCAAAGAACGCAATCGACGTTCTTAAGAAAGAGCAAAAAGGCACCCCGGCAAATAGTGCGGTAGCACCCAGTATTGATCTAAATGCCCCGGTGGTACCGAGCACGACAAAACCTTAGCGTGTAAGAAACTCTGTGAGTTGAGTCGCGTTGATAGTGGCATAGCCGAAGGCATCATTATTAAAATAGACGTAAACATCTAATCGCCGGTCTAAAAAGCCGGCGATTTTTTCTGCCCACATCCTCAATTCATCGAGCGTATAGTTTGAGCCATACAGCGCTTTGCCGCCATGCATCCGAATAAAGGTAAACGGCGCCGTTATCTTTATTACTTCAGGCCAGTTGGGCGAATCGGCAATGACGAGTGCGGCGCCTGTCTCCTCCAGTAGGGCATAAATCTCACCGGTAAACCACGACGGGTGGCGAAACTCGAAGGCATAGCGCCTGTCCCCCGGTAGCATCTCTAAAAAACCATGAAGCTTCATGCTGTTGATATGTAAATTGGCGGGGAACTGAAACAGGATCGGGCCGAGTTTCTCTTGCAAGCCTTGCGCGTTCTCAATAAACTTGTGCCAGGCGTCTTCTATACCGGTTAGCTTCTTTACGTGCGTGATATAGCGGCTTGCTTTTACCGAAAAAACAAATTCCGGCGGTGTTTCCTCGTACCACCTCGCAAATGTTTCTCGTGTCGGCAAACGGTAAAACGAGTTATTGATCTCCACCGTTGAATAGTGACGTGCGTAAAACGCAAGCCACTGTGTTTGCGGCAAGTCCGGAGAATAGAAGACCTCTTTCCAATGTTTATAGCTCCATCCCGCCGTGCCGATAAAAAGCTTGGCCGGAGCACACATATCCTGCATAGTACGTATCCTGTACCCATATTCTCTTACCCATACCTTCACGACACGTTTAATCACCAATTCGGCGGGTAAAATCAACCGTGCTACTAGGCTACATGCAATGCGTTAAGGAGAACGTGTGTATAATATCGGTATCGTTACAGGGCAATACGACGTAGACGAAACCAGTCACGATTTATTTGCAGCAGCACAACGTGTGGCAAATGCTCGTGTTGTCGACCCTATCCAATTCGCGGTGCAGCTTAACGGGCAGCATGCTATTAGAATCGGCACGACCCCGGCACGGGAATTCGACGCTCTGGTTATTCGGGGATTAAATTTCGAAGGGGAAGCCGATTTTCAGTTTGAAGTGTTTGAACAGCTGGAGCGCCTCGGCATTCTCATGATCAACTCCCCGGCAGCGCTGCAGGTTGCCGAAAGCAAGTTCTTAACCAGCTATATTCTGCAAGAGCATGGCTTTCGGGTGCCGGCCAGCCTGATCGTGCAAGAGCTGGAAGACGCGACGGACTTTCTCCGAGAGCATTCCGACATCATCGCCAAACCGCTCTATGGGTTTCAGGGATACGGCGTTATCCGAGTGCAGCAGGATGAGCGTGATGCGGCTACACGGCTTAGGCGCTTGCTTGATGAGTATAAATGTTTGTGTTTGCAAGAATATATAGCGAATCCAGGGCGCGATATTCGCGCCTTTGTTGTCGGCGATGAGGTAGTTGCCTCAATCTACCGTATAGCCAAAATCGGTCGCTGGAAGACCAACATACGGGCCGGCGGCATGCCGGTCGCCACAACGCTCACCGACGAACAAAGAGATATATCGGTTCGTATTAGCCGATGTCTCGGGCTTGATTACACCGGTGTAGATATCATAGAAGGCCCTGAGGGCAACTACGTGTTAGAGGTAAATGGAGCACCGGCATGGGGCGGGATCATGGAAGCCACCGGGCGTGATGTTGCACAGGACATCATAGATCACGTGATTCAGAAGCTTAAGAATAGGGGCAGTTAGCTCATGTTTAAAGATTGACGAAGTGGGTAACTCTTTAAGGGTAAAAATTTAAATTATTCGGCGATTGATTGTTGATGTTTGCGGGTAAAAGTAAAACGGCGGGGGAATAAATCCTCGTACGAGATGCTGATAATGTTCCGCTGTAGGTCCAATGCCAACTATTGCGAGTTGGCGGTGGGAGGTGAAAGCGGTGGCTCAAGAAAAGGGAAAAATGACGGTAAGTGAGGCCGGGCGCAAAGGCGGTCAGACCACCTCTAAGAAGTACGGCCCGGAATTCTACGAGAAGATCGGAGAAAAAGGCGGCGAGACCACCTCTAAGAAGTACGGCCCGGAATTCTACGAGAAGATCGGAGAAAAAGGCGGCGAGGCAACGGCACGCAAGTACGGCCCTGAGTTCTATGAAGAGATCGGTCACAAAGGCGGTCAAAAAGTTAAACACTTGATTGAAGAAGGAAAAAAACGCACATAAGCAAACCGCGCGCATCGTAGCTTAGCGGCAGGAGGTGAAAACGATGGCAGAGAACAAAGGCAAAATGACGGTAAGCGAGGCTGGACGCAAGGGTGGCGAAACCACCTCAAAACGTTATGGCCCGGAGTTTTATGAGGAGATTGGCAAGAAAGGCGGTCAAACGACCTCGAAGAAATACGGCCCTGAGTTCTATGAAGAGATCGGTCACAAAGGCGGTCAAAAGGTAAAACGCCTCATCGAGGAGGGCAAAAAGAGGGCCTAACGTTGAAACAGCCCGAAGATAGTTAGACAAGGGGCAGCCCGGTGGCTGTCCCTTTTTTATTTGTGTCCCCGAATCTCATCTGGTTGGTTTAAGGGTGGTGCTCCTGGGTAGAACCTTGGTTAACAAAAGCAATCTTTCCGGTGGTACAGTTAACATTTTGGAAGGAGGTGATAATTGTGCCGGAGGATAAAGGCAAAATGACCGTCAGTGATGCAGGTCGCAAAGGCGGCGAAACCACCTCACAGCGGTACGGCCGTGAATTTTATGAAGAGATTGGTGAAAAAGGTGGTAAGATAGGGGGCCCCAAAGGCGGTCAGACCACTAAAGAAAAATATGGGCATGAATTCTATGAAGAGATTGGGCATAAAGGCGGCCAAAAGGTTAGGGATTTAATAGAAAAAGGGAAGGAAACTGGAGGATAGGAGGCCTAAGCGCTTTTCCGGCATGCACCAGGTTTAAAAACGGTGGAATTGGTTAAAAAGTTCATGCAGCCACCTAAGCAATCGGAGTTTAAGAGATGTATACCCGGGGTAAAAAATAAGTGCCAATGGCTAGTCTATGAGGAGGTGTTTTAGATATGGCAGAGGAAAAAGGCAAAATGACAGTAAGCGAAGCAGGACGCAAAGGCGGCAAAACAACCGCTAAAAAATATGGCCGTGAGTTCTACGAGGAAATTGGACACAAGGGTGGTCAGAAGGTCAAAGAGCTTATCGAGCGCGGTAAACAAGCAGCTCGTTAGTCATGCCAAACTTGTTTGTATAGGCTTAAGCATAAAAGTGGTAGCTGCCGTGGTAGCTACCACTTTTAGTCTGCAATGAAGAATGCATTATTGCTTGGCTGCTTATACGGCAGCGGCCAGTTCGAGTTTTTCCGGTAAACTTTCAAGCGCAGTATAGCAATCCGCACAATCGCATATTGCAGATACTTGCCGTGCGGCATCTAACAATTCTTCTCTGGTCTTTGCCTTTAAGGCAATACGGCCGGATGTCTGTTTAAGCTTCTGGATCTTTACTCTGAAGACGCCCTCAATATGCAGGATATTGCGGACACGGTCATAATCGATATCTGAGAAAAACGGCATGTCCGCGGCAAAGTGACGGTCGAAGTGGTAATCGGTCGTTTTCCAGCGGCCGAGCAACATATCGATCAGCGCGTGATAGGATATTATGCCGCTTGCCGCCATGGATAAAGCAGTAACACCGCCAAAGCGCGGGTTGATCTCTAGTATACGCGGCCCATCTTCCGACCATACTATGTCGACGTCGCCGGTCGGCTGGACACCAAGCGTGCCGATAACGTCACGCGCGAGATCTCGCAAGTGTGCGATGTCGATTTCGGGCAACGGCGCCGGTGCCAGTTTTACGCGCTCCATCGGGTGCAGGCACTCATGATTCGTGTATCCTTTAAACACCGGCAGCATAGGCAACGTTTTTCCATCGAAGTTAAGCACTTCAACCGAGAATTCCGGTCCTGCCGTGTACTTTTCGATTAAAACTCTGCCTTCGCTCGAGCCCATACCCTTGATGAGGTCAAGGCGATTGTGTACGATCTGCATCCCGGTACCGCCCGAGTGATCGATGAGCTTGAGCACGAGCGGGTACCCGTACTTGTCGGCAGCTTCGAAGGCTTCAGAGCGCGAACTTACTACGTGCCCTTCCGTTGCGGGGAACCCATGCCGATGTAAGAATTCCTTCGTCTTTTCTTTGTCGGCGGCGATTTGCACCGCTTGTAGAGGGTTAGCAAGAACAGGAATATTAAATTCGCGCTCAAGGACATCCTTGACGTGCCCGTCGCGCAGATTGGCGGGATCGGGGCCCGAAATCGAGATGACCGCGTCGGCTTGTTCTTCAACCGCGAGGTCTACCAGGGGCCAGAAATCTGTTTCGGATTGATAGAAGTAGGCATGATCCGCGTATTCCGCGTTCAGCGGTTCGCGAGTGGTAATGACCAGGATGGTCTCAATGCCCTCCTTTTGTAAGTATGGAGCCATTAAGTCAAAACCAATATTGCCTATTACCAGGACTTTCATAACATACCTCCCTGAGAATCTCCCACGATTATAGTCAACTCGCGCGCGAGTTGCACCAAATTGACGGCTGCCCAATTCCGGGGTCATCCCACGGGTTACTCTGCTAAGGAAATGTTTAAAGTCCTGAATGCAGGGTAAGAAAAGCACGAAAGGGGGCGACGGAAGTGGCAGAGGACAAAGGCAAAATGACAGTCAGCGAGGCGGGCCGCAAGGGCGGCGAAACCACCGCGAAAAAATACGGTCCCGAGTTCTACGAAGAGATCGGTCACAAAGGCGGAAAGAAAGGCGGCCAGACCACCAAGCAGAAATACGGGCACGAATTCTACGAAGAGATCGGTCACAAAGGCGGCCAGAAGGTAAAGCGCCTCATTGAAGAGGGCAAGAAAGCTGCGGAGTAGCTGCTGAAATTACCAAAAGAACTCATCGCATTATGTGTGTTGTTGATGTTGTGCAAAGGGCGGTTTAGCCGCCCTTTTTTATTGCAGGCGGGTGCTCCCCGAGGTCCGTAACGTTTAGATGAGAAATCCGTGGGTATCAATTAAGTGAAAGAAAGGGGGCGACAAAAATGGCAGAGGACAAAGGCAAAATGACAGTCAGCGAGGCGGGCCGCAAGGGCGGCGAGACGACCTCGAAAAAATACGGTCCCGAGTTCTATGAGAAGATTGGTGAAAAGGGCGGCGAAACTACGTCGAAAAAATACGGTCCGGAATTTTATGAGGGAATAGGTCATAAAGGCGGCAAAAAAGGCGGTCAGGTAGTTAAAGAGAAATACGGTCACGAGTTCTACGAGGAAATTGGTCACAAAGGCGGCCAGAAGGTTAAGGAACTTATCGAGAAAGGCAAGAGCGCAGAGTCATAGTTGATGGTATCAGTTTGCAACAGCAGGTTCTTGACCTGCTGTTTTTTTTGACCTAAAAATGAGCATAACAAGCATGACAACAAACAGGGGGCTTGGATGTTCAAAGACCGGGTAGACGCAGGGCGTAAACTCGCACTCCGGCTGGAAGGTGAATACAAAGAGGCAGATGCCGTTGTGCTGGCGATTCCTCGCGGCGGTGTCGTTGTCGGCAACGAAGTCGTGAGGATACTCGGAGTCGATCTCGACATTATCACCCCGCGCAAAATCGGCGCGCCCGGTAACCCCGAACTCGCAATCGGCGCCGCCGCACAAGGTGAGGTAATCATTAACGAATCCCTTGTGCGGCAACTTGGCATATCGCGGGAGTATGTCGAGCAGGAAGCGGCGAAACAAATGGCTGAGATCGAGCGCCGCCGGCGTCTGTATCTTGGCGACAGTAAAGAGCCGCCGCTCACCAACAGGATAGCCATCATAGTCGATGATGGGCTGGCGACCGGCTATACTGCGTTGGCGGCGATCCATGCGGTCAAACGCCAGAACCCTTCAAAAACTGTGCTCGCAGTGCCGGTCGCCCCAACCGATACCTATATGCGGCTCAAACCCGAGGTTGATGAGCTCGTGTGTCTTGAGTTTCACGATATCTTCTACGCCGTCGGCCAATTTTACGAATCATTTGAACAGACCACCGATGCCGAAGTCATCGAGATATTGCGGGCATACCGCCGGGAGGGCCATAGTGAAAAATAGCTTGCTGCAAACCGATCCGATCACGATCCTTCCATTCGGCGACATTTCCGATGAAGTTATCAATCATATTGCGGCAATTGTAGGGCGGAAATTTGAAAGACGTGTTGCGGTTAATCCGCGCACACCGCTTCCGCCCGGCCCATACAATAGCGCACGAGGCCAATATAATGGCAGCCTTCTTCTTAAAGACTTGCGGGGTATCCGGGATGGGTCTTCCGGAAAACTACTGGCGGTTATCGATGTCGATATCTTCTCACCCGGATTTAATTTTGTTTTCGGCCAGGCCATCCTTGATGGGTGCTGCGGCGTCATCTCACTTACCAGGCTTCGCGAGGGGATCGATGAGCCGGGTGGGGAAGCGCGGTTCTATTCTCGGGTAGAGAAAGAAGCAGTGCACGAGCTCGGGCATATATTCGGTTTAAGACACTGCTCGACGCCAAAGTGTGTCATGTATTTCTCGAGCAACCTTGCGGATACCGATAGAAAAAGCGCCGATTTCTGTGAAGAGTGCGGCGTTATGAACGCCGCTTAAGGCAAGCTATACGAGCGTATGGTTGTCAGATAACCCTTATTTGCATAGAATGAACTAAGCAAAGCATGGTTAACCAGCAGTCGTTTGGGGTATATAGATGTGGTACGCAAGAAACCGGTGTTGAGCTGGGGGTATATTGAGTAGGAGAGAATGCGAACAGTGAGGTGCTATAGGCTAAAAGTTTGGTGGCATTTCTCACGTGGTATAAGTGTTTTTAAGTATCAGCTGGAGGTGGAATAGTGGATTTGAAGATCGAGAGCAAAGAGGTAAATGGGATTGGCATCATTATTCTTGAAGGAGAAGTCGATGTTTATACGGCACCCAAACTAAAAAGCCGCCTCATCGACCTTGTTGATGAGGGAAAATACGACATCATAATCGATTTGCAAAAGGTCGAGTTTATGGACAGTTCGGGCTTGGGCGTATTGGTCGGCGGCTTAAAGCGCGTAAAGTCTCACCAGGGTTCAATCGCACTCGTCTGCACGCAAGAAAATATCCTAAAGATTTTCAGGATAACCGGCCTTGTTAAAGTCTTTCCGATTTATACGACCGAGGAAGAAGCAATCAACGCTTTAAAAGGATCATAAGTGGATGCTTTACTTGATACAACCAGCGTGAAGATACCCGCTAAACCGGAATATGTCGGTGTTGCGAGGTTGATAACTGCTGCGTTTGCAGGGTTCTTAGGGTTTGACAGCGAGGCGGTCGAGGATATTAAGATCGCCGTCTCTGAGGCATGCACAAATGCCATTCTCCAGCTTCACAAGGACTCTCTCGACGGAAATCAGGAGGTCGAGCTCGGTGCCTATCGCCAAGATGACGAGCTGGTGATCGATGTGAAATACATCGCCAAAGATACAGGGGCTGCAGCAAAACCTCTTGCCCCGTCGCCGGACAGGGACCTCGGGATGGACCTTTTGACGAGCATCATGGATAAGGTGGAGATGATCAAGGTAAGGGATCATGAGGTTATCTTGCGTCTGGTAAAACAAATCCCGTAAAAGCGAATACCATAATTGATACTAGCTACATGATGAAGCGGCATCAGCGGTTTGCGCTATGCCGCTTTTTACAGTACCGCCGTGTTGCAGCTGTAACAGTTGTTACAATATTATGGTAATCTCTAGACGTGGCTGCTTGCCGCTGTTAAACTGTTCTCGGAGGTAAGTTATGTTAGGTATGGGGCCAACCGAAATTGTTGTCATACTCGTCTTAGCGTTTTTAATTCTAGGGCCGAGCCGTCTTCCCGAGATAGCGAAAACCCTTGGTAAAGCCATGAGTGAGTTTAAGAAAGCGACATCGGGGATACAGTCGGCGGTTCAAAAAGATCTTATCGATCCGATTCAGAGCGACCTAATCGAGCCTATGAAAAATATGGAAGATGAACCGGCGGAAGAAGCATCGAAGGAAGATGCTGAAAAGGATAGCGTGAAGGTATGATTTCTGCTACCCGCACACCAATTCCTACGTGGAGGCTTGTTTGTGACCGCGCATGAAATGACATTTATGGAGCACCTCGATGAGCTTCGCAGCAGGCTCATGTATGCTGTTATCGCGCTCGTTATCGGGACGGCTCTTTGCTATACGTTCTTTAAACCCCTCATAGGTTTCATAAAGTACCCATTGCCGTCGGACATGCAAGGCGTAGAGCTGACCGCGTTTGGCTTTATGCAGATATTCGCGATCAGGTTCAAGCTGGCTGTCATCGGCGGGTTTGTCCTTACATCGCCGTTTATTGTGTACCAGCTACTCGCATTTCTCACGCCCGCCATGAAGAAAAATGAGCGTCGCTACGTGTGGATAATCTTACCGTTTCTCATCATACTATTTTTAGCCGGCGCTTCGTTCGGGTTTTTCCTCGTTCTTCCGGCCGCAATCAGCTGGCTGCAAGCCCAGGGCGTGGGGGAGCTTGCATTTGTTAACAAGGCTGACGATTATCTTAATTTTGTAGCGCTCTTTACGCTGGCATTCGGCGTATCATTCGAGACGCCGCTCGTAATCTTACTCTTGATTAAGCTCGGTATCGTCGACCGTAAGACACTGCGTGCTAACTGGCGTTTCGCGTACGTAGCTTGCTTCATAATAGGGGCGGTTGCCACGCCCGATTGGGGTCTCGTTGATATGCTCGCATTGAGTGCCGCTCTGATTGTCTTATTCGAGCTTAGCCTCTTCCTCGCACGTTGGTTGTAGCGTGCCGGCCGACATCGGGCATACACATCTTGTACATGTGTAATTGTGACAATTGTAATATTCTGATTCTAGCTGTACTATAGCCTAGAATTGTGAGGTTTGTTCGTGCACGAATTAGGTTTAACGCAAGGCATTATCGATATCGCCATCGATAATGCACAGCAGAATAACGCGACAAAGATACTTAAAATCAGCGTCAAGGCCGGCAAATTAATGGCCCTGGTTGAAGACTCGATGCAGTTCTACTTCGACTATTTAACCAACGATACGATCGCGAAGGGTGCAACGCTCGTAATCGAACACGTGCCGGTAATCATTAAGTGCCATGCCTGCGGCGAAACGAGCGAGGTCGATGAGTTCGGCATCCACATCTGCCCCAAGTGCGGGGAGATTACCGTTGAGCTCGTCTCGGGTAAGGAATTCTACGTGGACTCGATCGAAGTCGAGTAACGAAGGCTTGACCAAGAGCGCAGCGAAGGGCGTGAGCCAGGCCGCAGCGGGCTAGCGAAAGCTGCCGGGCTTCGCCGAGCTTGATATCATACGTGCATAGGTGATGAGAATGGAAATCAAAGTACTTGAAAGCATATTCGGCGCTAATGACGCGCTCGCTGTAGAAAACGCTCGCCTGTTTAAGGAGAAGAGCCTTTTTGCGGTCAATCTTATGGCATCCCCGGGGGCCGGTAAAACCAGTTTCATCCTCAAGACGGCGGAGCGCCTGAAAGAGCACTATCAGACCGCGGTCATCGAGGGCGATGTGGCATCGAGTGTGGACACGGAAACGATGCGCGCCCACGGCATTCAAGCCGTGCAGATTAACACCGGAGGCGCGTGCCACCTCGAAGCGAATATGGTTAAAATGGCGATCGAGCGCCTTGATCTCGATGCGACCGACCTGCTGGTAATTGAAAACGTGGGCAATCTGGTATGCACCGCCGATTTTACGCTCGGCGAGTCGGCACGCGTAGTGATTCTCTCCGTGCCGGAAGGCGATGACAAACCGCTTAAGTACCCGCCGATCTTCCGCGACGCATCGGTGCTCATAATTAACAAAATCGACGCCATGCCGATTTTTGATTTCAGCATGGAGCGCCTGCGCGACACAATGCAACAACTCAATCCAAGCGCCACTATTATTCCGCTCTCCTGTAAGACGGAAGAGGGATTCGATGAGTGGATTGCTTGGCTAGCAGAGAGGGTGAAGGGGACAGTCGGCAATGAATAGGGATACCGCACTCGCACTTGTAAAACAGAACGTAAAGAACAAGAACCTCATAAAGCATATGCTCGCAACCGAAGCAATTATGCGTGCTCTCGCCGAGCATTTCAAAGAGGACGTAGACGAGTGGGGTCTCGCCGGTTTGCTGCACGACCTCGACTACGATGAGACATTCGATCGGCCCGACGTGCATGGGCTAAGAACCGCCGGGATGCTTGAGGATACCGATGTCGCACCGGAAGTTACCCATGCGATTCTGGCGCATGCTGTGAAAGTGCCGATCGAGAGCCTGATGGATAAGACGCTGTACGCCACCGATCCGCTCACCGGCTTTCTGGTGGCCTGCGCGCTTATGACCTCAGATAAGAAGATGGCCTCGACCACGGTCGATTTCGCGCTTCGCCGGTTTAAAGAAAAAGCGTTTGCCAAGGGCGCAAGCCGCGAGCAGATGGCTTCATGCGAGAGCTTTGGCTTCACGCTTGATGAGTTTATAGGCCTCGGCATTCAAGCGATGACGGCGGCTGCGGGCGATATAGGCCTCTAGAGCATATCTCTGCAACATCGGTTGTGTGCGACTACCTGCTATTATATGGTTCCCCGTATTGTCACTAAAGAGATTTCCAGCTATAATTAACAGTATTAATCCAATATATTGCGGGATGTTATAGCCCGTTAGCGATATCTATAGACACAGAAAAACGAAAGGACGCGTAGCAATGGAAAACGTGCGACTGACACAGCTTTCAAGTAAAAGCGGCTGAGCAGCGAAGATGGGTCCGGGTGACCTCATGGAAGCACTAAGCTGGATTCCGGCCGATGAGGTGGAAGAGCTGGTCGTCGGTTTCGATACATCAGATGATGCCGCGGTATACAGGTTCAACGATACCACGGCGCTTCTTCAGACAGTCGATTTCTTCCCGCCGATCGTCGATTCACCATATATGTTCGGGCAAATCGCCGCCGCAAATGCGCTAAGCGATATCTATGCAATGGGCGGCAAGCCGCTGACCGCGCTTAACCTCGTCGCGTTTCCGTGCAATCTCGGCCTCGATATGCTCGGCAAGATTTTGCAGGGCGGGCGCGATAAAGTGCGCGAATCCGGCGCGGTCATCGTCGGTGGGCACAGCATTCAGGATAACGAGCCGAAATACGGGCTTTCCGTTACCGGCGTTGTCGATCTCGATAAGGTGATCTCAAATAGCAGCGCCAAGCCCGGCGATGTTTTAATTCTTACCAAAACGCTCGGCATGGGTATTTTGGCGAGCGCGCTAAAATTCGGTCGCGTTAGCGAGGATGATATTATGCCGGCTATCGAAAGCGCGGCGACGCTGAATAAAGCGGCAGCCGAGGCGATGATCTCGATAGGCGTGAGTTCGTGCACCGACGTTACCGGTTTCGGCCTGCTCGGGCACCTTAAAGAGATGGCCGAAGGCAGCGACGTTGCCGCGGTCGTCGAGATCAATTCACTGCCGATTTGGCCGATGGCGATTGATTTTGCCCGGCAGGGGGTTATTCCCGGTGGAGCAAAAAGCAATATGGCGTTCTTGCAGGAATTGGTCACGTTTGAAGCGAATGGTGAAATACCGCACGAGATATTGTTCGACCCGCAGACGTCGGGCGGCCTGATGATCAGTGTGCCCGAAGCTAAAGCGGCCGCTCTTCTGGCGGCGCTTGAGGCAAACGGAGTGGCGACTCGCGCAGTTATAGGCCGCATAGAAGAAGGATTGCCTGGCACGATTCGTGTTGTGTAGCAAGTTGAAATTTACGGCGAAAATAGATTTAATCGTAGTAGCGATAACATCAGATGGTGTCGAAAACCACGCGGTTTGCATGTCGTGGTTTTTTGATGGTCGAGAACATGCAGGAGTGAGTTCCTATGTCAAAAAATGAGTATTTGAGGCAATTACCTAAAGTCGATGAAGTTCTCGACTTACCCGATGTGCGAGATTTGTTGGAAGCGTATCCGCGTCCGCTGGTGGTGGATGGTGTGCGTTACGTCATCGACGAGCGCCGCAGCAGGATTCTCTTAATGGATGAAGATGAGCTCACAAGTGTTGATGTTTCAATCGATTCACTTCTCAGCGAGCTTGTGGCGTGGCTCGAGCAGCAGTACGCACCGAGCTTAAAGCGAGTTATTAACGCGACCGGCGTCGTGATTCACACAAATTTGGGGCGTTCGATTCTTAGCAAAGATGCAATTGAGGCCGTGGTTATGGCCGCCGGGAATTATTCGAATCTCGAGTTTGACCTGGAAAAAGGTGCTCGCGGCTCGCGTCACAGCCATGTCGAGGCGGTTCTAACCAAGATCACCGGTTCCGAAGCCGGCATGGTGGTCAACAATAACGCGTCTGCCGTGCTGCTTGCACTGAGCGCGCTCTCAAACGGTAAGGAATCGATTTGCTCGCGCGGTCAGCTTGTCGAGATCGGCGGTTCATTCCGTATCCCGGACGTGATGCGGCAAAGCGGCGCTATTCTGCGAGAAGTCGGCACTACCAACAAAACCTACATCGATGATTTCCGCGCCGCGGTGACGGAGAATACGGCGCTGATTATGAAAGTACATACCAGCAATTACCGTATCGTGGGCTTTACTGCCGAGCCGAGTTTGGAGGAAATGGTCGCGCTCGGTGACGAGCTGGGTATTGCGGTAATGGAAGACCTGGGGAGCGGTGTGCTGCTCGATCTTTCCAAGTACGGCGTGCCGTACGAACCGACGGTGCAAGAGAGCGTTCGCGCGGGCGTTGATGTTATCACGTTTAGCGGAGACAAGCTCCTCGGAGGGCCCCAGGCAGGCATTATCGTCGGCAAAGCGGAGTTTATCAATAAGATGAAGAAACACCCGCTGGCACGCGCCGTGCGGGTTGATAAGATGACGCTGGCGGCGCTTGAGGCGACGCTCAGGGACTATCTTGATATGGATAACGTCCGGGAGAAAAACCCGACGATACGAATGCTTACCATGCAATTGGATGAGCTCGATGCCAGGGCGAAAACGCTGGCGGAGCAGCTCACCAGTACACTCGGCGGTGATTATATCGTGCGCACCGAGCCGGAAGTATCCCGGGTCGGTGGCGGATCGTTGCCGTTGGCCGAGCTTCCGACGGTCGTGGTATCGCTGACACCGACATTTGCGAGTATAAATGCGGTAGAGGAAGCGCTTCGTCGAAACGATCCACCGGTAATCGTGCGGATTAAAGAGGGCTCCGCTCTTCTTGACCCGCGCACTATCCAGGAAGGGGAGGACGATGAGGTCCTGGCGGCGTTTGATCTGGTAAGGCAGGTTTTAAAGAGCTGATGAAGCAATTAATTTTAGGTACGGCGGGGCACATCGATCACGGCAAAACGACCTTGATCAAGGCGCTCACCGGTATCGATACGGATAGATTAGAAGAAGAAAAGAAACGGGGCATCTCCATTGAGCTTGGATTTGCCCACTTAACTCTACCG
Organism: Candidatus Aquicultor sp.; assembly: GCA_036504445.1. NCBI lineage: Bacteria > Bacillati > Actinomycetota > Candidatus Aquicultoria > Candidatus Aquicultorales > Candidatus Aquicultoraceae > Candidatus Aquicultor > Candidatus Aquicultor sp. The sequence continues at coordinate 102,327 of DASXVE010000025.1, read as the reverse complement.
AGCGGCCAGCGCCTCGGTATCGTCGACGTGCCGGGGCACGAGCGTTTCGTTAAGAACATGCTCGCCGGGGCGTCGGGTATCGACATCGTGCTTCTGGTTGTTGCGGCGGATGATTCGGTCATGCCGCAGACTGTAGAGCACCTGGCAATCGTCGATCTACTCGGCATCAGAGAGGGCGTCGTGGCCCTTACCAAGGCCGATCTCGCCGATCCCGATTGGCTTACGCTCGTCCAAGATGAGATCAAGCAAGTGCTTGCCAAGACGAGCCTGAAAGGTGCGCCGATCGTCCCGGTATCGGGAAAGACCGGTATGGGCATCGAAGAGCTGAAGCAGACGATTGACGAGATCGCGCAGCGAATCGTGCCGCGCCAGGACAGCGCGCCGTTCCGCTTGCCGGTAGATCGCGTGTTTTCCATGTCGGGCGCGGGCACGGTCGTCACCGGTACGCTCTGGTCGGGCGAGATACACCTCGACGACCGCGCGCATGTTTATCCCATCGACAAAGAAGTGCGTATCCGCAATGTTCAGGTGCACGGCAGCAAGGCGGAGACGGCGGTTGCAGGGCAGCGCGTAGCGCTCAATCTGGTCGGGCTCGACAAAGATGACATCGAGCGCGGCGATGTCGTTCTCGCGCCGGGGTTTCTATCGCCGGCCTGGATGTTTGACGGGCAGTTTAAGCTCTTAGAGAATGCGCCGCGCGAGCTTAAAAACAGGGCGCGCGTGCGTTTGCATCACGGCACCAGCGAAGTACTGGCGCGCATCGTCCTAACCGACCGCGAAGTACTGGCACCGGGGGAAACCGCGTTTATTCAGGTACGCTTGGAGAGCCCGCTTATACCTAAATATAATGATAATTTTGTAGTCAGAAGCTACTCGCCGATCCAGACCATCGGCGGCGGCAAGATACTCGACAGCCATCCGATAAAATTCAGGACGTCGCACACCGGGCACTTTACCGAAAGGTGCCGCATCCTTGAACAGGGCGACCCGGTGGCGATCGCGCGGCTTTACGTGCGTGAAGCCCCGGGGTTTTTAATCGCAAAGCAGTTATGGGTGAGAAGCGAGCTTGATGAGAACAAAGTCGAAGAGAGTCTCGTCACACTCAAACAGAACGCCGAGATCACTTCGATCACCGTCGACAAACAGGAGAACTACATCACCGTAGCTGCGTTTAATGAACAAATTAAGCGTTTTGAAGAATTCCTGAACGAACACTTCCAGAAAAACGCGCTCAACCCGTGGGTAGGCAAACAAATTATTAAGAACCAGCTCTTCGACTGGATGGCCGACAAAGAGTTCGATGCCTTTATAAGTTACCTGCAGCAGGCAAATAAGATCGTCGTCGATAAGGCGCAAATCGCTCATGCCAAGGCCAAGGTCACGGTTGGGGGCGAAGACGAGAAGCTCATCGGCTCGATCATGAAGAAGATCGTCGATGCCAAGTTCGCACCGCCGGAGACCACGATTCTTTCCAAAGAGATGAATCTCGAGGTTAAAAAGATAAACTCACTCGCCGATCACCTGGTGCGCGAGCATAAACTGGTGCGTATCGCGCCGAATATGTATTTTGACGCCACACTCATCGAGCAGGCGAAGAAAGATTTGAAAGCAAAATTCTCGGGCAAGCAAATCAGCCCGGCGGATGTGCGTGAGCTTCTCGACACCTCGAGGAAGTATGTCATTCCGATCCTCGGGTACTTCGATATGATCGGCATCACCCGTCGTCAGGGCGAAGCACGTATCGTCCGGTAAAAGCATGTTAATGGTGGCTTGGCTGTTTGGCCGCCGGTAATTATCGAGGCTGTAGGTGCTGGTGACCGCCGTTAAGGCAAGCCATATAGCTTGTAATTTTGCGGTATACCTGGCAAAATAGTATAGATTGCGATGATGGACATCCGTCATCGCTTTTTAGGGAGGTGGATTGGGCCTGGTGGCTCAGCTGGTCTTCAAAACCAGTCGGCCGGGTTAAACCTCGGTTGGTGGGTTCGATTCCCACGCACCTCCGCCAAAGTATAAACCTGTATTTAACAGGTAAAACTTAAAAGCACCAGCGTAAAATACTGGTGCTTTTTACGTATCTTCTAATGAAATACATTTTTGGTAAGCCCAGGTTAGGCATAGCAGCAGAAGGAGTTCAATTATCTATGTCGAATATATACAACGTAGAAGAGAGGAGGAGATAGCTATGGAAGAAATTAAAAAAGGCGATGTGGTTATGTTGAAGAGTGGCGGACCTCTTATGACAGTCACCGAAGTTGGTGCCAAATGCGTTTGGTTCGATGAGAATAAGCCGATGAAAGAGGTTTTTGATAAAGCTATTCTAAAGATATACAAGTAAAAGTAGTTATCAAAAACACTACTCATCAAATATTGCAGAGGATACCTTAGCAGCGCTTTCAACGTGGGTTTCGGGCATTAAGTGACCATAAATGTTCATTGTGGTTGTGATATTTGCGTGATCCATGATGGATTGAATAACTTTCGGGCGCTCACCCTTATAGATCAAGAGGCTTGCGAAGCTATGCCGGAGGTCGTGAAAGCGGATATGCTTTTCTATACCAGCATCTTTTAGCGCCTTCTTAAACGCTACCTTGGTAATATGGCCGCCGTCTATAATGCCACCCTCAGGAGTGCAAAATACAAGATCATGCTCGTTTGCTGGTGCTGTTAATTTATGGTTGAAAAGGGAAGAGGCTAAACGATCATCCATAGCTAGAACCCGGATGCTGTGTTTCGATTTAGGCTCGGAGAACTCGCTGCGATGAGCCGTCGCACAAAGATTAAATTGCGCTCAAAATCAATATCAGCCCACTTTAAAGCCTAAGATTTCACCGCGCCTATACCCGGTCATAATAGCACGGTAAACAACGTCTTATATGGCTCTTCTGCCTTTTCCAAGAGCTAGCGTATTTCTTGTGGTGTTAAGATGTACGTTTCTTTGTTTTCAAGTTTTGGGCGCTCGATCTCTTTTGCCGGGTTTTGTTTCAAGTACCCAAACTTAATCGCCCTAGCGAAGATTGTATTTAGCACTATAAGTATGGTTCTAAGCGAGCCGTTGCCAAGTTCACCCTCTTTTATATTGCCCGATAGAAATTTCTGAATCATCGACGGTGTGATACTTACCAGGTTACATTTACCAAAGTGGGGAAGTAGATAGTTATTAAGTATGCCCTCATAGCGGATAAAGGTAGAGCGCTTAAGCGAGCTCGTTTGTATGCGTGGCTCAATGTAGTCACTTAACCAGAGCTTAAGAATTTCCTCTGGTGTCGTTAAGTTTACTACCCCATGACTTCCGAATATACGGATAGGCATTATTACCACCTCTAGAGAAACCGCAGAAAAGCCATTATTATAAATACTTATAATCCCTGATAGCCTGGCAATAGTAAAGAAATGTTTACATTTCTTATACTTTTTGTCAACATTTCTTGCTAATCTAGTAAAAATCATCTAATATAAAATCATCAAGACAAACAGATTATAAGCAATAATTATAGCTTATTCCCGCCCATTACCACACTTTTGCTGTTTTAAACCTTGCAAAATTGCCGATATATAATATTAGAGTATTCCGTCATTATGGGATACAACACTGGGAGACCGAAATGGCTAAGCCTATTGAGCCAACACCAATTTTAGAGGGTAAGGACGCAGAGCGTTTTTATGAGAGCCTAAAGAATGCTAAGTATAGTGCAAAGAAAGAGGCCCAGCTTAAGCATGCTCGCGAAATCTCTAAGGAAATGCGTAGACGCTGGAAAAGCGTTCCTGCTATATAATCTCCATGACCAGTGCTACTTTCGATTCTGATAAGCTATCTTACGAGCCACTAACCGCCGATAATTTACCAGAAAATTTTGACTGTGGTGTCAAAGATCTAAACGAATTTCTTCTTGAAGATGCCATCGCGCATGCTGATCAAAAAGTAGCAACAACCACGCTTGTTTTTTTACGACAACCAGCTTATTGCCTATTTCGCACTATGTGGCGACGCAATCCGTCTAAGTACTCGAGAAAAGGCACGAATTCTTGGTGAACATCCAAAACTGGCCTATGAAGATTATCCTGCTTTAAAAATCACTCGGCTTGCCGTATGCAGCGACTATCAGAGTCATGGTATAGGACGATATTTATTAAACGGTATCGTGGGTTTTTCTCAGGACATTAACGAGGAATTTGGTGTTGCATTTAAGTTTATAGCAGTGGATGCGAAAAATGATGAGAGAAGTATTCGATTTTATAGGGATTACGGTTTCGTGGAAAATATGAGCGCATATGAAGCACCAGAGAAACCCGATGAGCCTATTAGTATGCGTTTTCTAATTGAGGATAGGGAAGAAGTGCTAGATGCTTAAAGTCTTAGTCAATTCTCCTAATCTCGTATACGCCTTTGCTGACCCGGAACGCCCAAGCAGCTTATACTGCAGCATCAGCCAAAGAAACAAAATCGGTAAATTTAATGAACTATGCAAGTGAAGAAAAGGCACGCGAAGAATTATCGAGTATAGCCTTTGAGAAGCGTGCCCATTCTTCTAACTGCCACAAGATCATAAACCCCCTCAAAGCCTTGATATGTCGTTCAAACAAGCATATTTCTTCCTCCTTCACATTAACCATAGCAAGAAAGTTCTACGCGTAGAACTTTCATCCTTTGGTTATTCCTTATTAGACCATATAAATTAATGGGTTTGGTTCCCATTTACCTCCGCCACGTAAGGCTACTTTAGGGTGGCCTTTTCTTATGCACAACTATTGCTCAATCGAGCGGTAGGATAAATTAAAACCCGCTCAACCTCTGAGCGGGTTTTTACGTCTTCTAGTTTTCTAAGTCTAACGTTTTAAGGAAATCTTAACGAAACCCCAAATGCTACGCTGCCTTCATTCCTTTGTTGGTTTGTATGAACTGGCCGATTTGCACCGCTTCATCGGTGAATTGGTCCATATCAACCATCGAGCCCTCCAGATATGTGCTCCAGCCCGATGAAAGCTTGGCGGTCAGCAATGCTTCGTCGATTTGCTCGTCGGTTGCGCCGAGCGCCATCGCCATCATGCCGTGCCAGAGCGACATATGCTCACAACTATTAGCGGCGGCAACCCCGACACCGATCAGGTGTTTTTGTATTGCCGACAGTTTAGTATTGCTGAACTCGAACGATTTCATAGTGTTCCAGTCAGATTCAAGCACCGTTTCGGGGAGTGTTACCATAAACGATGGTACCCGCCCAAGCATCTGCTCCATCTGGTCGAATATTTCTTCCCGTGTCGCCATAACTCCTCCTTCACAAATTGGCTCATGTTTACGCGACGTTATACCCACAGCAGTCGAAACATATTCACTATGAAGGTCAGTAAAGCGCACAATCCTATATGCCGATGGAACTACCATGAAGCCTTGGCCAGACTCGATGCCGGGTACCGGACGTCGCTCGTTGCACGCCGGCCGGACTAGGCAGCAGACACAACAGTCACAAAAAGTATTTATGACAGCAGCCTCATCGCTGGTGCTGCTGGTCATGATGTTTGCTGTCGGCTCAGCTGCATTTTACAGCAAGCCGGCGAACTGCGTAGTGTGTCACGAGATGAACACCTACGATCGCTCGTGGCGTGCATCTGCCCATAAGAGTATTACGTGTAATGCGTGCCACAATAAGCGCTCATCAGAAGCAAGTCTTGGTGGCCAGGCGACATTAAACCGGCTTGTCGCGCACCTCACAAAACTGCCCATCAGCTCAGCGGCGCCGGTTGATAATAATAACTGCATCAGCTGCCATCCGTCGACATTTAAAAACATCAAGACGCATGCAAGTAAAAGCGCAATAAATTTCCATCCGGCACATAGCGCAGCAGGCGTTACGTGTATCGAGTGTCATAAAGAGATCGCTCATCCCGCACCCGGCATGAGCGGAAGTGACAAACCGCAGATGAAAACCTGTATAGCGTGTCATAAGAACAAACGCCTTTCAACCGATTGCACGACGTGCCATAACGGCATAAACGCACATGTGGTAAAGATTATTAAGGCGGGTAGGCTTACGTCGGTTGATGGTAAAAACCTGGCCGGTGGCGTCTCGTGCAAAGCATGCCACACCTTTAATGCAGCCTTTGAGATGGACCATACCGGGGCGATTGAAAATGTTGGTGGATATACAGGTACTGAAACCTGTCTCAAGTGCCACATTTCAGTAGGCGGTGAGGCTTCGCATAATGTTCATGGGAAACTTACCACCAAGCAACTAACAGCTGCCGGTATCGATGCGGCGGAGAGCCGCTCGCTTAATCCGTCTATCTGGGCATATCGCCTTGAGACCGAGAGCGGCGAGATACGGAGCGGTGGCTGTGGCCGCTGTCACAGCAGCAATTCTTCTGAGAAAGCATCAGTGTCTGCCGGGGCCGCATCATCCGGCATTACACCGTCAACAACTGTCGAATGTCTGATATGCCACGCTTCGATATATGACATGAGACAGCGTAAGGTTACTACTGTAAGCGGTATAAATAAGTGGGTTGAGGATGCGAGCGCAAAAACAGCGGCATCGGTCGGCAAACCGGCCGCTCCGCAATGCCTGCGCTGTCATCAAGACTCTCTGGTTGACTTGGATGGAACGCCCTATACGGCGGCTTCCGACGTGCACGCGGCGCAGAATATATCGTGCCAAAGCTGTCACGTGGCGAGCAGCCGTAAAACAACTGGAAGCAATGTTCGTTCGTGTACATCTTGCCACGCCGATTTTAAACACGGGATTGCAAGTATCGACCTGCATACAGTGAGACTGGCCTGCCAAATATGTCACATAACCGGGGTGACCGGCTTGTCGGTTCTGGATACGACACGCGGCGCCGATCGTGACGGCGATGGTCTTTTTGAAGAAGCTGCCACCGGTGCGGCTAACAAACACCAGGAATTTTTGTGGTTTAACGGCTCTGCCGACCCGAGCGGTTGGCCCAACGCCACCCGGGAAGATAGGAAAGCCAAGATTTATCCGTTCAGGCAATATACATATGTCATCGGGTTCGATATCGTCAAAGAAACCCGCGTTACGGCAAACCCGGTCGTGTTTGCGCAAACCGGCGACTTCGCCCTCGCGGTACGAAGAGCTGCAAATGCGGCGGGCATCAAACCGCCAAAGTGGACGCGGGTCGAGCAAAAGCGAATCAGACAGCTTAACCACGGAATCAACCGCAACGGTCTTGCATGTGATGCCTGCCATTCCTCAAACGGTATGATGGACTTCAAAGCGCTCGGCTACATGAGCGACGAAATCGAAACACTGCAAGAGCACCAGAGTTACTCGAAGTAGCCATACCTCCTGTCGAACAATCAATTCTATAGACGCCATGAGCTTTTGCGGCCTTCACTTTTGCAAATATGATTTACCGTGCTTTGCTGCACTATGCGTAGAATAAGTGATAAAAATACCACCTCAACTGGCATATATAGCATCAGATGATTATAGCGCGATAAAAGAGCCTCCGGTGGCGTGGAGTTTTTTCGACGCATACTGCGGTTTTATGGGTAATAAAAAGCAACCATGAAGCGAAGGAGGTCTTTTTATGGCAGAGGCTAAAGCCAATCAACCCATGGATACCGGCGAACAGACGAGCCAATTACAAAGCCAAGGTCTGGGCAACACTACGATTTCTGATGCTGTCGTAGCAAAAATCGCCAGCATTGCGGCCCGCGAGGTGGAAGGTGTCCATGCGCTGGGCGGCACAACGGAACGCGCTATCGGCGGTGCAATTCAACGAATTACCGGGTCAAGGGGAGTACAGCGGACCGCCGGCGTCGATGTCGAAGTAGGGCAGGAAGAAGCCATCGTCGACCTTAGCATGATTGTCGACTACGGCCAAAGTATTCCTGATGTTACCAATGCAGTCAGGCAAAACGTTATGAATCAGATAAACTCGTTGACCGGGTTGCGCGCCAAGGAAGTGAACATCATCGTAAGCGATCTGTTCTTCCCACAGGAAGCGCAACAACAGCAACAACAGCAGGAAAGTGAAAGTCGTGTCGCATAATATGCTCGAGCAGAAAAAGGAGATCGCACATAGTGTTGCTACAGCGGTCAGTCGCATGAAGGGCGTCTCGCCTGTAAGCTCGGTGCCGGTCGGCGATTCGTTCCCGATTAAGTTGGATGTGCCGGGGGTATGGGTGTTCGGACCAGACTATGACCGCCGCTACACCGTAACGGTGAGCATCGCTGTTACTAAAACGCATATTCCCACAGTTGCCGACCGCTTGCGTTCTGAAATTTGGAAGGAACTTCGCGATAAGCATTTGGATGGGTTAGTAAAGAGCGTGGATATCAGCGTCGAAGACCTGATATTGGCGGTATAGGATATGAGGATATTTAACCGTGTATTGGCAACCATAATATCGATTGCGCTTATGCTCGGATCGGCGGTAGGTATACTCTACCTGATCGGGCGGCTGATAGGGGTGCCGGCGCTTATCTCTCCCGTAACCAGTTTGGAACGGTCACTGCTGTCGCTTAGCCCCGGGGCGGTTCAGGCGTTGCTGCTTGGCATATTTCTTGTATCGCTGGTGCTATTCGTGCTCGAAGTAAGACCATTCAGAGCGCCCTATGTTGTAATTCGTGAAAGCGATATGGGCTCGACCGTGGTTCCAAGGAGAGATGTCGAAAGATTCTTGCTGGATCGGCTTACCAAGGATATGCATAAGGAAGCGATAACACCGACTGACGTTGAACTTCAAGTGCATGGCGAGGCATTTGATGTTGCGACCGAACTGGAGGTACCATCGATCGCCGATAGGCAAGCTGTCCGCGCCGAAATCGAGAACGATATCAAGACTAACCTGTCTTCCCTTGGGCTCGATGATGAGCTTGAGCAGGTGAGAGCGAGAATATCAAGGATAAAGCGCGTAGCATAAATAAGCGTAGCAATAGGGGTTACCATGGATACACTAAACAGGGCACTTCTAATTGTGCTATCGGGTTTGATAGCGCTGGCAAGCCTCGTGGGCGTGCTCTTGGCGTTTCGCGTGATATCGCCGGCGCAACTGCGGGCTGTAATTCCATACCAGCGCCTCATCGCGCTGTTTCAGGCGAACTTTGTTGCCGCTGCACTTGTATCGATATTGCTCCTTATCGTAGTGTTTGCTCTTGCCGCTTTGTGGCTGCGCGGCCAGCTTTCCGCATCGGTCACGGCTATCGTGGGCGGCGAGTACGAGGTGGAGGAGAAAGGGCCGGGGACAACGGTTGTCGATTACAGCGTTGTTGAGCATTCAATTGATAATCTTATTAAACATATGCCTGGGGTGCTTGAGACAAATACTCAGATATTTTCCCAAGAGAACGGTGAACTGTTTGCACACTCGTCGCTTACGGTGCGGCGTAATACAAATCTCCAAGATCTTGACCGACGTATTGAAAAAGCGATCAACCGCGAATGGATCAATAAGCTCGGCATTAATCTTGCACGTCATGACATGACGATCCATATTGCGCAGGTTGAGCAATGGGTAGCATAACAGGTAAGGGGGTTATAATTATGACCAATACCCAGCTAGGTATCCTTTCCGGCTTTATCGTGGGCGTCGCTTGGGTGGCGTTCGGGTTTAGTGCGGTGTTGCTCGGCGTCATCCTTGCGATAGGCGGTTACTACGTCGGAAGGGTTATCGACGGGCAGATAAATCTCGAGCAAGTCATACAGCGGTACTCAAGATAGCCGGATAATTATATTTTGCGCTAGTACGACCCATCAGGCACGATAGATTGAAATGCGTAAAAACTAGGTATATTATTAGCTAGAGATTGCGCTTGGCGTTTAATCTATTATCGATAGCTTGGTGGGTTTTACTATGGAAAAATTTGATGTAGTAGTAGTTGGCGCCGGTCCTTCGGGGGCATCTACAGCCTTTTTTCTAGCTCGTCAAGGCATACATGTAGCGCTCCTCGATAAAAGCACATTTCCTCGCGACAAGATTTGCGGTGATGGCATTGGGCCGCGTGCAGCCGAAATGCTCGATAAGATGGGGTTGTACGCCTGGCTTACTTCGGGAAAATACCACCGGTGCGATAGCGCCCGTCTCTTTGCAAGCGATGGGTCGTATTTCGAAGCGCAGATCCCGGTGGAAGACTGCCGGTACCCGCATTTTCACATGGTCCCACGCCTTGAGTTCGATCACACATTACTAACAACCGCTGAGGTCGCAGGTGCCACAGTGTATACCAACCGTAAAGCTACAGGCATGCTAACCAGCGATGGGGCCATCACCGGTATTAAAGCAATTTATAACGGTGACGAGGTTGAGATCGCCTGCCGGGCGGTTATTTGCGCCGACGGAACACACGGCACATTCGCCAAGTGTACCGGTATTGAGTGTGTTAAGCCCCATGCGTTTGCTGTCAGAGCATATTATACCGGCATTAAGGGTCCGGATGACTGCATTAACGTATTTGTCGATGAGCATATTCCTGAGGGGTATGCCTGGATATTTCCAACCGGAAATTCCGGGGCCAATATCGGTCTCGGGCTGAGCACATTGGTACTCAAAGAGCGCAGTATCGACACAAAAGCGCTGATGAACTGGTTTATGGCTGAGAAAGATACGAGCCCGATTGACTTAAGCGGCGCGACAGCCCAAACCGAAATTAAAGGGGCACATTTGCGGATGGGCTATGGACGGCACGATGTTGTTGCGGATGGCGTCATGCTCGTCGGCGATGCAGCAGCGCTCATCAGCCCCTTAAGTGGCGAGGGTATAGCGTATGCCCTCGAAAGCGGGGAGCAAGCCGCGTACGCCATGAAGCGTGCGCTGGACAAAGGCGACGTATCGGCAGCATCGCTCAAGGTATACCAGGATTTTCTTGCAAAGAATTTCTTCAGCGAGCACAGGCAAGGTGAGTTCATTCGCCAGCTGTTTGCGCGCTCTAATTATAAATCGATGGATTGGATGCTCAAGAGGGGAATACAACACCCCGAGCTGGCCGGCAAGTTTGTGAGCGTTATGATGAGCACCACCCGCCCAAGCGCACTACTCACCCCCAAAGTGCTACGATACTACATGTTTTAGGATAGCTTCGCTACAACGGGCAGCAGTCTGACGCACAGCTTCCGCCGGAATACTCCGATGAAGCGGTAACCGGCGTCGCGATAATCTTGCGCTCCGCAGGTTTACCAATGTAGAGCACTTGCTCTTTCTTACTGCCGTAGCGGTAAACCGTAATACCCTTGCAGCCGAGTTCGTATGCGAGAATGTAAATATTCTTAACGTCCTCGAGCGTTGCATTTTCGGGTAGATTTACCGTTTTTGATACCGCGTTATCGACATATTTTTGGAACGCCGCCTGCATGCGGACGTGCCATTCGGGCGCAATATCGAACGCCGTAACAAAGAGCCGTCGAACATCCTCTGGTATCTGCTCAATACCCTGGATGGAGCCTTGTTTTGAGATCTCCATCATTAGTTCCCGGCTGTAAAAACCGCGCTGTTTTGCCACTCGCTCAAATACGGGGTCGACTTCGAGAAGCGTCGTGCCTTCCATTATGTTGCGGGCATAGGCAATCGCAAAAATCGGCTCAATACCGCTGGTTGCACCGGCGATAATGCTGATGGTGCCGGTCGGGGCAATAGCTGTAACCGTTGCGTTTCGCATCGCCTTGTGACCGTCGCTTGCCCGTGTGCTTTCCCCAAAATTGGGGAAGGAGCCCCACTTGTGCCCGAGCGCCACCGATGCGGCGACGGCTTCATCGCGGATGAATTTCATCACGTGCTCGCCGGTTGCTAAGGCTTCTTCGGAATCGTACGGAATTCCCAGCTCAAGGAGCATCTCCGCAAAGCCCATCACACCCAGGCCGACCTTGCGATTGCCCTTAGCCATAGCATCAATCTGCGGCAGCGGATATGTGCCGGCATCAATAACATTGTCCAAGAAATGGATGCCTGTATGCACGCTCTCCCGCAGCTTATTCCAATCGATGGTACCGTCCCGCAGCATTTTTGTGAGGTTGACCGAGCCCAAGTTGCACGCCTCGTAGGGGAGGAGCGGTACTTCACCGCAGGGGTTTGCAGCCTCAAACGAGCCGATCTTTGGCGTCGGGTTTGCCTGGTTCGCGCGGTCGATGAAAAACAGCCCCGGGTCTCCGGTCGACCAGGCGTTTGCAACGATAAGATCAAAGAGGGACCGGGCGGAAAGCCGCTTGTGTTCCTCACCGGTTCTCGGGTTAACGAGAGAAACCGGCTCGTTCCTTGCGACCGCTTCCATGAATACATCCGTTGCTGCAACCGAGAGATTAAAATTTCGAAAAACACCTTCATCGCGCTTGGCGGCAATAAATTCGATAATATCCGGGTGGTCGCTGCGTAAAATACCCATGTTGGCACCGCGCCGGCGCCCGCCTTGCTTGATAACATCGGTTCCTATGTCGAAGACGCGCATAAACGATATCGGCCCGGATGCAACCCCTTTAGTGGATTTGACGAGATCACCCTTGGGTCTGAGGCGGGAGAAGGAAAAGCCGGTTCCACCGCCGGTTTGGTGGATGATCGCCATATATTTTACAGCGTCGAAAATATCGGGGATGGAATCGTTAACGGGTATAACAAAACAGGCGGCAAGCTGCCCGAGCGACGTTCCCGCATTCATCAGCGTCGGTGAGTTGGGTAAGAACTCAAGGTTAGCCATCGCCCGGTAGAACTCGTCCTCGGTCGCTTGTATACCGGCGCTCGGATCATACCGCATATCGGGGGCGGCAATCGCTTTGGCAACACGCCTAAAGAGCTGTGCCGGCGTTTCCGTGACGTTACCCTCACTATCTTTGAGCAGATAGCGCCGGCTTAAAACCTTTGACGCGTTAACGCTCAGCTTGATTTTAGTAATTTGTCGTTTCATCTTGCATCACTAGTGGTCGCGCGACCTCGGGGTCGGCCGGCTGCGGTACGGCACCGGTACGTATTCGACCGATGGGCGTCGCTGCATGGTCTGCGGGTATAGCTCCATGAGTTCATGGTATTGCTTCGGTAGCTCACCATTTGCCGGTAGCCCTAACTCTTTAGCTTCATCGATACCGATCGGGTAGTCGTGCGTCCACCGTCCTTCGCTCAATGTTGTCGCCAGCTCGCGCGCCTTTTCTTCTGGTATCCTATCCTTAATCAACCGGTAGACGATATCGTGCACCTGGTCGATTGCCTTGCGCGAGAGGTCGGCTAAGATGAGCGTCTGGTCGTCACGGTTCTGGTTTGGAATAGCGGCCGCAGCGAGAACCGAGGCTGCCGGGACAGACCCGCCGCGCGCATCGCCGAGCTGCGGGTCGACCGGCCCAAGAACGGCGTTTGCATCCATGATTATCTCGTCGGCGGCCAGCGCAACCAGCGTACCGCCGGACATTGCGTAGTGGGGAACAAACGCGGTTACTTTCGAGGGATGTCGCTTCAACGCAAACGCGATTTGCTCCGCAGCAAGCACAAGCCCGCCCGGTGTATGCATGACAATATCAATCGGCACCTTGGGATCGGTCAGCCGGATGGCACGTAGAATCTGCTCGGAATCCTCGATGTCGATGTAGCGGGCAAGAGGAATCCCTAAAAAGCTCAACGCTTCCTGGCGGTGGATGAGCGTAATCAAGCGCGACTTTCTTTGTTCTTCAATCTTGTGCAAAAACTGCAGTCTGCGCATAACCAGAAGCCGCCGCTGGATAATAGGTACGAGAAACGACAAGATAAAGAATAACCAGATCAAGTCTGAAAAGCTAAATACCGGCATATGATATGCCTCCCTTACTCCTGTAAATTAAGTGAAACGGTAGAACTACGTACCTTCTGCAAAAAGCGAAACGGTACATAGCTACGAATCGTTTTTTACTAAGCGAAAAATCGTAGCTACTTATATATCTTCTTGCTTGACGACCGCATTGAGTTCGTCTACCAATGTGTCGGGGTTGATGCCGTGGAGCGCTGCGCCTTGCTCGAGGTTCTCGAGTCTTGAAACAGCGCATCCGAAACAGGCGAGCCCGAACCGGTGGAATACTTCAACGGTCTCCGGGTAGTTCTCAACACAATCGGCGATTGTCATATCTTTCGTTATGGCGATTCTCTTTTCATCTGTCATTGTGTCGCCTCCTTATTATTCCCAATTCAGCCTGCTTCTAAGCAGGCTATTGGTATACCTAGAAGCGGTACCCATTACCGCAGGTTGTATCTTCATAGTACCTGGTTTTTATCGTTTTGGACAGAAGTGCGTTTCTATAAATTCTTTACGCAGGCTATGCTTCCGCTTATACTTCAACCTCGATTTCGTTGCTTATGCGAGGTGCGCTCGTTGTGTGATCCACCGCGGCACCATCTTGCTTGCTGATGAGATCGGCAAGCGTAGTTGATTCGAGTACGCTCAACATCTTCGCCTGGGCTAGGCGCCATACGTCATACATCGGGCAGGCGCCTGCATGCGAACAGTCGTTTTTGCTGTGCAAGCATTCATTCAGTGCAATCGGACCTTCAAACACCTCTACAATTTGGCGCAGATTTACCCGGTGCGGGGCAACGCTTAGAAATGTTCCACCGCCGGTGCCGCGTATCGTGCCGACAAGCCCGGCACCTTTAAGTTCGACGATGACTTGGGTGAGAAACTTTTGCGGGATATCCTGCCGCACAGCGATGTCTTTTGCCATCACCGGACGCCCGCCGTAGTGTTTCGCCAGCTCCAGCATGGTTCTTGTTGCGTATTCAGCCTTTTTCGTCAGCCTCATCTCTATCTCCAGTCCTAATACTACCAAGTCTATAGACTATATAGTATTAGACGTTGCGCACCTAATCAAGCGGTAAATATTGTCGTGTAAAGGACGGTATCATGCCGGTCGATTATCTTTCCGGCATAGTTGATTATTGTTTTGTAGAACGGTTAGTTAAGTGTCCTATATCTCATTCCGATAACCTGTTATAATAAAAGCATATTTGATTAGCTTGTTTTATAAATATAAGTTATGGAGGCGCTATGAATATAAATCAACTCAGAGCATTCATTAGCATAGTTGAGAAGGGCACGTTTTCCGCTGCGGCTCGGGCTGTTGGTGTGTCTCAGCCGGCCGTCAGCCTGCAAATACAAGCGCTCGAGGAATTCTTGGGTGTTGATCTGCTCGATCGCAGAACTAAGAAAGTGCAGCTAACCGAGGCTGGAAAACTCTTCTATCCGACGGCGTTACAGATCGTCGGCCAGGTGGATAACGCCCAGCACCAGCTTGAAGAACTTGGCGAATCGGTAAAGGGACGCCTTTCGGTTGGCGGCAGCACCATCCCCGGCGAGTACGTACTGCCGAAAATTCTTGGCAAATTTAAGCAGGCATACCCGGATGTTTCCATTACGCTTCGCGTCGCCGATACCGGCGAGATTGCCGAACAGCTTGTTTCCGGTGAATTGCAGGTGGGTCTTATCGGTGCAAAACCGAGTTTGGGGCAGCTTGCCGCACGTCCGTTCTTAAATGACGAGCTGGTATTTATAGTACCGGCGGACCACGAGCTTGCCGAAAAACGCACGTTATCGCTCGATGATCTGCAAAATATAGATTTTATCCTGCGCGAACGAGGCTCAGGCACCCGGCAGACGATAGAGGGATACCTTAGCGCGCAGGGGTTAAATGTTGACGACTTAAATGTTGCAATGGAACTCGGCAGCACGGAAGCGGTTATCAACGCGGTCAGCGCCGGTCTTGGCGCGTCGATCGTATCGAAATGGGCAGCAGAGCGCTCGCTTAAGCTCGGCGAAATTACTACGGTGAAGCTTCCCGGTCCGGCGCTGACGCGTGACCTTTACCTTGTAGTCAGCAAGCATGCGCCAACCCGGTCCGGCCAGGCATTTATCTCGTTTGTTGATGAGCTCGATATAGCTTCGATTACTCCTTAGGGATTAGGCGTAGCAGGCACGAAGAATCGAAACTCTAAGCACCGGCTTTTAAAAGAAAAAGCCGGTGCTTTTTCTTTTACCGTGAATAACAAGCCGGCGTAAGTGGAACATACTCAACAACACTTGTTGCGGGAGGAAAGCATATGAAAATCAGCGCTCGAAACCAGCTCAGGGGAACGGTAACCGAAGTTGAGCAAGGCGTAATTACCGCCAAAGTTGTTACAGTATCTTGCGTTTTGGCGCTTGATAACCGGTAAAGGTTGGTGTATAGTATTGTAAATAATGTTACATAGCGTATAGACTCCGACCCGAAATCCCTACGGCAATGCTAGGGGATGAGGGCGTCGAACCCCCGAGAAGGGCGTCGGCCAGGGTTAAAGCGGAAACGCGTTAGCCTCCCGTATTTGGAAAGGAGCTGTGGTTTCGACACCAGCTTTTCCGTATGGGGGCTGGTGTCTTTTTATTGTGTGGTTCACAGGGTTAAAGCGGAAACGCGTTAGCCTCCCGTATTTGGAAAGGGGATTCTATGATGATGGGCGCAACAATACCATGCTGTCGTTTCAGGAGCGGTGGTTGCTTGAACCATGTGGGTCGTGGCGAGCACAATGTCCTTATAAAGCCTCCTCGAACAGATTCGACACCCCTTTCCCATACGGGAAGCCAACGTGTTTGTGTTTCTTATAGGGTTGAGTAATCGGCTCGAAGGGACAGGACGAAAGCCTGCGTGAGAGTGCTTCACGCTAGTAGGAGTGTTGGTGGAACGCCAAGCACAAAGTACGTGTAGTAGACGTAGAACTGAGTTAGATAGTGGGAGGTAACATGAGGAAGAAGTACAAAGCTCTAGTGTTGTTTGCCGTGATAGCGGCGCTCGTTGTTTCAAATTGTCTTGCTCCGCTTACCATTGCGGGCGCGGCGCGAAGTGAAAAAGTGCTCATCTTGGCGACAACCACAAGCACTAAGGACACGGGTCTTCTCGATTACCTGTTGCCGATCTTTAAGAAAAAGACCGGTATTACGGTAAAATCTATTGCGGTCGGCTCCGGGCAAGCCCTCACAATGGGGCAGCGCGGTGACGCCGATGTATTGCTCGTGCACTCACCGGCACAGGAAAAGACATTCATGTCGAAGGGCTATGGGAAAACGCGCAAAGATGTTATGTACAACTACTTTGTCATCATCGGCCCGAAGAACGATCCGGCAAAAGTAAAAACCGCCCCGGACGCGCTAACTGCATTCAAGCGTATCGCAGCGGCAAAGGCCAAGTTCGTATCACGCGGCGATAATTCAGGGACGAATACAAAAGAACTCGGTTTCTGGAAGGCCGCCGGCGCAACACCATCAGGCAGCTGGTACATGAAGACCGGCCAGGGTATGGCTGCTACCATCAGAATAGCAAACGAGAAAAATGCTTACACCCTAACCGACGAAGGAACATATCTCGTCCAGAAGAAAAGCATCAGCCTCGAGCTGCTTTTGAAGAAGACCAAGGATCTGAAAAACCAGTATGGAGTTATTACCGTTAACCCGGCAAAGCACAGCTTCGTCAATTACAACGGCGCGGTACGGTTCTCCGATTTCTTAACCTCGCGCGAAGGTCAGCGCTTGATCGGCTCGTATGGAACCAAGAAATACGGTAAGACGTTATTTGTTCCTAATGCAAAGAAATAACGGAAATATCGCGTAACGCGTTAAATCTTAATATAATATATGCAAGAGATGTGGCAGCTCGAGCTAGTAAATTGCGGGCTGTCACATGCTTTTATCGGCTCAGCGTGGTTTGGGTGCAAATATAGCGCTTACACTGATGTTTGGCTGAAAGCCATAAACTAATCGAAAGCCGTGCCGCATGTCGGTCGAGCCGTACATAATTATGTGGGTGTGTAAAGAGCATGGAACTCTTAATTGAGGGAATCAAACAGGCATTTATGCTGATTTTTACCGGCGATCCGTTGGTTATTGAAGCGACGGTCGGTTCGCTCAAAACATCGGGGAGCGCCGTTATTATCTCGCTTCTCCTCGGTGTGCCGCTGGGACTTTTGCTTGCGCTGACCCGCTTTCCCGGTCGCAACGTTTTTGTCAGCATCATAAATGCCGGGATGGGGTTGCCACCCGTTGTCGTCGGCTTATTCGTTGCCGTATTTCTGTGGCGTTCGGGTCCTCTCGGGTCTTTAGAGCTCATGTACACGATGCCGGCTATGGTAATCGCACAGGTGGTTATCGCACTGCCGCTGGTCGCAGGGCTTACCACATCGGCAATCCAGCAGCTTAATCCAAAACTCAGGCTCCAGGCGTTGGCGCTTGGTGCAACCAAAGGTCAGATGCTCTATACCCTGATAAAAGAGGCGCGGCTCATGACCTTTGCTGCGGTTATTGCCGGTTTTGGCGCGATTATCTCCGAGGTCGGTGCCGTGCTCATGGTCGGCGGCAATATCAGCGGTCAAACGCGGGTTTTGACCACTGCTATCGTCGAAGAGGTCGGCAAAGGTGAGTTCAGCGAAGCTATCGCGCTCAGTATTATTCTTCTCTCGCTTACATTCCTGGCGACCTACGGATTGACATATTATCAGCAGAAAGGTGTCGGCAAGTGATCCAACCCTATATCGCTGTCACGGATCTGGTTATGTATTACGGCCGGAAAAAGGTCATCAATATCGACGGGCTTACCATCAACCGCGGCGAGGTGCTGGCGGTTATCGGACCGAACGGGTCGGGCAAGAGTACGCTCCTGCGCCTGGTAGCACACCTGGAAAAGCCCCAGAGAGGCGCAATCGCGTTTGTTGATGGCAGCAATGCCGGCAGCGATTTAGAAGCACGTCGCCGTCTCGCAATGGTGTTCCAGGAGCCGCTGCTCTTTAGGGGCACGGTATATGACAATATCGCATACGGCCTGAGGGTTCGCAAAGATTCGAAGATAGACATCGATCGCAGAGTTCAGCGCATTGCTGAAATGCTTAACATTTCACATCTGCTCGATAGGGCATACAACAAGCTATCGGGTGGTGAGGCGCAGCGCACATCGCTTGCCCGCGCGATTATCCTCGAGCCCGAATTGTTGCTTCTCGATGAGCCGATGGCATCGCTCGACCCGCCGACAAAAGAGGCTTTGCTCGCCGACCTATACAGGATTTTGCGCGAGTTCAACATGGCGGTTGTCTACGTTACCCATGAGCTTACCGAAGCGCTGATTCTGGCAAACCGGTGGGCGGTTATGGATGAGGGGCGGGTTGTGCAGGTGGGCACGTCGCGCCAGATTATGGAGCAGCCGATCAACCGGAAAGTCGCCGATTTCGTCGGTGTTGAGAACATCATCGAAGGCCATGTGCTTGCAGTGGAAGGCGGGCTTATTAAATCCCAGGTCAATGGCAGCGAGGTCGACGCCGTACAGGATACGGGCGTTTGCAAACCGGGTGACAGAATATGGATGCTAATCCGGCCTGAAAATGTTACAATAGTTACTATGATGGGCGAGAGTGCAGCTCAAAGGAGTAGCGCACGCAACCAATTTGTTGGAACGGTCGAGAAAATCATCGACCTTGGCGCACTCTATCGAGTTGTCGTCGACTGCGGGTTCCCGATCATCGCTCTCGTCACAAAGCAATCGGTTGACGAGATGGGCCTTAATGTGGGAAGTCGCGTCGGTGCGTCGTTTAAGGCGACGGGCATCCATATAGTCTCAAGGGAAAGCGAACGTGTGCAGGTGTAGGTATGAGTGAGATTGTACAGCGAAACGACATGAGCGCCATACTGCTGGCCGGCGGTAAGAGTAGCCGTATGGGCAGAGATAAAAGCGCAGTCCTCTTCGACGGAGAGCCGCTGCTTTTGCGCTCGCTCAACACATTACAAAGTATGTTCGGCGAAGTTATTATCGTCACCAACCAGGATATCCCGTTTGATATTCCGGGCGCCAAGGTAGTGCGCGACGACGTGCCGTTTCAAGGGCCGCTCGGCGGTATCAGCGCGGGGCTAAAGTCCTCATCGCGTGATATAAACTTCATTATTGCCGTTGATATGCCGTTTATCAGCCCGCAGGTGGTCGACTACCTGGCCCGATTTACCGGCGAAGCCGATGTCATTGCTCCGATGACAACCAACGGTTTCGAGCCGCTCTTTGCTTTCTATAGCAAACGCTGCGTCGATGCATTAAATGACGTGCTTGCAGCAGGTGAGCGCAAGATTCTCTCACTGCTCGGCAGGATCGATCTGAAAGTTATCGGCTACAACGAGATTCGAAATCTCCCCGGTGCCGATTCCACATTTTTAAATATCAATACCGAGCGTGAGCTCGAAGAAGCTGAAGCAAAGGCGCACCACACCAAAGCGCCGAAGACGCGCGATGATCTGCGCACCCCAATCGAGCGCCCGGTAACCGTTTTTGTTAATTCGGACGAACTCGTTACCGTGCAATCGAGCATGGAACACCTTGATGAGGTGGCCTGCGGTTTTCTTGTATCCGAAGGCATCTTGCAAGATCGCGACGACCTGGAGAGCGTGCGCGTCGACGAAGAGCGCGGCGAAGTCCGCGTGCGCACGAAAACCTCGAAGACCAACGCCACGAAGGCGATGGGCAAACGTTTTATAACATCGGGTTGCGGTAAGGGTTTTTCATTTGTGAGCCTCGGTGATGCCATGGGTATCGCGCCGCTGAAATCCGCATTTTCCGTTGAAAAAGACACGATTCCTAATCTTATGAAAGAGTTTCTGCACTCAAGTGGTAGACCGGGCATGCATTCGTCCGCGGTGGTAAAAGACGGCGAGATCTCGCTTATCAGGCAGGATATCGGCCGGCACAACACCGTCGATATGATCCTCGGCAAGCTCTGGCTTGACGGGGTCACCGACCGCGATATCATGCTCTTTACCACCGGGCGCATTTCCTATGAGATGGTTGTCAAAGCGGCCAAAGCGCGCATCCCGATACTGGTAAGCCGCACGGCGGCAACCGATTTGGCGGTGCGCCTGGCAAACAGAATCGGCATCGAAGTGGTCGGTTACGTGCGCGCAGGAAACATGAAAGTGTATACCGAGGGCGCACGCTTAGGATGCAGCGAACCGGTGAAAAGCAAGGATTAATATAGTATGTATGACGCTGCCCGTGCAAGCATTTAGGAGCAGCAGTTCATGCAGAGCAGTAATTATACAACGACGTTAAATGGAGTGGTAAGTGCTGTGATCAGCGTTGATGAAGCACGGGAAATTATTTTAAGTAAAATAGAGCGGCTTTCCGGTGAGGAAGTGCCGATAATGGATGCGCTCGGGCGCGTACTCGATGAGGATGTGTACGCCGAGGCCGATATCCCGCCGTTTAATAATTCCGCGATGGATGGATACGCCGTACAGGCGGCCGACACCGCCGGCGCATGCCCGTTTAACGGAATCGAGCTTCACGTACTCGGCGATGTCGCTGCAGGTTATGTGCCGACAAGCGCGATTGGCGCCGGCGAGGCGATTCGCATTATGACCGGCGCGCAGATGCCCGAGGGCGCCGACGCGGTTGTAATGGTCGAATATACCGAAAAAACTAACGGCGGAGTGCTGATTAAAGACGAAGTACAAGCGAACGAGAACGTTCGCTTTGCCGGTGAAGATATTAAAGCAGGGGAAATCGCCGTCCACCGCGGAAAGAAACTTACGCCCGGCGATATCGGCGTGCTGGCGAGCGTTGGCAAGGCGATAGTGCAGGTCGTGCGCCGTCCGGTGGTGGCCATTATTACGACCGGCGATGAGCTGGTCGACCTCGGCGAGCCGCTGGTGCCGGGCAAGATTCGAAACAGCAACGGCTATGGGATTGCCGCACAGGTGATTGAAGCCGGCGGTATACCGCTCATGCTCGGTATCGCCAGAGATACCCGCGAAGCGCTCATGGCAAAAGTCGAGGAAGGAACGTCCGCCGACATGATTATCACAACCGGAGGCGTTTCCGTCGGCGATTATGATTTCGTTAAAGATATTCTCGATGTCGCAGGTGAGATGGTCTTCTGGAAGGTCGCGATGAAGCCCGGCAAACCGCTTGCATTTGGCATCATCAAGGGCAAACCGGTAATAGGGCTGCCCGGTTATCCAACCTCATCGATGATAAGTTTCGACCAATTCGCTCGTCCGGCCATGCTTAAAATGAGCGGGCGCACCGATTTTATGCGGATGCGTATTGAGGCAATCGCTGAGGATATGGTTAAGAACAAATCCGGTCGTCGCAATATGATTCGCGTCATCGTTCGCAGGGATGACGGTGTATTTAAAGCGCGCTTAAGCGGTATGCAGAAGTCAGGCAATATAAAGCCGTTAAGCCTGGCAAACGGTGTGATGGTTGTACCTGAAGCGGTCAGGCAGGTTAACCCGGGCGATACCGTTACGGTTGAGCTGTTCGAGCCGATCACGGAGTAGATAATTAGGAGGTTCCAATGTCAGAAATTAGTGCAGAGGTTCTTGAGAAAGTAAAAGAGACCGCTAAAGATAACAGATTATCATGCACGGCCGCCCGTAAAATCGGCGCCGGGCTGGGGGTGCCGCTTCACCAAATCGGTGACGCGTGTGACGAACTCGGTATCAAAATTCATTCGTGTGAGCTGGGATGTTTTAAGTAATGACCCCGGTTGTTTCTATCGTCGGCAAATCGAATACCGGAAAAACCACGTTCGTCGTTAAGCTTATTGAAGAGCTGAAGCGCCGTGGCTACAAGGTCGCGGTTATTAAGCATAATGTCCACGGCTTTGACATCGATCATCCAGGCAAGGACACGTATCGGCATGCCGAAGCCGGCGCCGATACCGTAGCGATTGTCTCGGCTCACAGGTTTGCGATGATCAAACACTATGAGGAGGAGATTTCGGTCGAAAGCGTTCTCGATATGGTTGATGCCGGTCACGATCTTGTGATTACCGAAGGGTATAAGCGCGGGCCGTTTCCGAAGATCGAGGTTTCGCGCAAAGAGCACTCGGCCGAGCTTATCAGCACGGAAGACGAACTTGTTGCTCTCGTTACCGATAACTCGTTCCCGATCGACCGGCCGCATTTCGGCCTCGATGACGCCGTGGCGGTCGCCAATTTTCTCGAGCAGCAATTCTCACTAAAAAAAGGAAGACTATGAGCGAGCTTCGCGATAGCTACAACCGCAAAATCGATTATCTACGTATCGCCGTAACCGATCGCTGCAATTTGCGCTGTTCATACTGCATGCCTGAAGAGGGAGTAGAGCCCAAACCGCATGAAGATATCCTGACCTATGAAGAAATCGAGCGCTTTGCAAAGGCGGCGGTTAAGGCAGGCATATCAAAGATACGCTTAACCGGCGGTGAGCCCTTGGTACGAAAAGACATTATAAAACTGGTCGATATGCTGACCCACATCCCCGGCTTAAATGACGTTTCGCTCACCACGAACGGAATTCTCTTGCCGAAGTACGGCAAGGCGCTCCAAGAAGCCGGCTTGAAACGTATAAACATCAGTATCGACAGCCTTAATCCTGAGGTGTATCGTACCTTGACGCGCTGCGGAAGCGTTGAGCGGGCGCTTGAAGGCATGAAAACGGCACTCGAGTTCGGCCTTACTCCCGTTAAAGTAAATGCGGTGCTCATCAGGGGTATTAACGATGATCCCAAGGATTTTATAAAACTCATCTACGACTATCCGGTCCACGTGCGTTTTATCGAGTTTATGCCGGTCGGCGATTGGGACTCCGATCGCTACATCTCAATAGACGAGCTCAAGGCAAAGATTGCAAAATACGGCCCCGTTGCGCCCGTTTCAGGGCCTAAGGGCGCGGGCCCGGCTACCTATGTGACGTTTGAGGGTGCTCTTGGTACACTTGGTTTTATAAGCGCAATGAGCAATCATTTTTGTTCAAGCTGCAACCGTTTGCGGATAACCCCCGATGGCAAGCTCCGCGTGTGCCTGTTCTCAGATACGGAGTTCGACATCCGGGCAAAGATGTGCGAGGTCGAAAGCGGTGACGAACTCGTTGCCTTTATCCAGGAGGTCACGCGCAACAAGCCGGAGCGCCATAACGCCGGGACGGACAAACTAGCCAGGTTGATGAGCCAAATAGGAGGATAAGATGGCGGATCGGTGGAATATCGTTCAACAAGAACTAAAAGCACTGACGCATTTAAATGAAGAAGGTAGAGCTCAGATGGTCGATGTGAGCAAGAAGCAGATCACGGCCAGAACGGCTATCGCTCGCGGTGTGGTTAAGATGAAATCAGAGACCATGGAGCTCATCAGAGACGGCCGGATCAAAAAAGGCGATGTGCTCGCAGTTGCCCAGGTCGCCGGGATTATGGGCGCTAAGAAGACGCCAGAGCTTATCCCGATGTGCCATCCGCTGCAGATCACCGGCGTCGACATCAGCTTTACCCCGTTATCCGAGAGCGAGCTCGGCATTATCGCAACAGCCAAAACGATGGACAGAACCGGCGTCGAGATGGAGGCGTTAACGGCGGTCTCGATCGCCGCGCTCACAGTATATGATATGTGCAAAGCAGTGGATAAGAGCATGATGATTTCCGACATCGAGCTCGTCGAGAAAACCGGCGGTAAAAGCGGCGCATATAGGAAGTAAGGAAGAGGTTAAGAGTATGGATAACACGAACGGAACCGCGAAAATTATTGCGGTCAACACCAGCCCGAAGAAGGGTATGCGCAAGAAAAACATCGGTTCTGCTGATATCAAGTTGGATCACGGTATTGTCGGCGACGCCCATGCGGCCGATTGGCACCGCCAAATAAGCCTGCTCGCGCAGGAAAGCATCGACAAGATGGTCGCAATGGGCCTCAAAGTCGGCCCCGGCGATTTTGCCGAGAACCTCACAACCATTGGCATCGACCTGCTTAAACTTCCCATCGGTACCAGAGTTACCGTAGGCGATGGCGTTGTTTTAGAGGTAACCCAGATCGGGAAAGAATGTCATACCAAGTGTGCGATCTATCGCCAGGCCGGCGATTGCGTTATGCCCAAAGAAGGCATTTTTGTCAAAGTCATCACCGAGGGCAAAATCGCTGTCGATGACGAGATTGCTGTCGTAAAATAAACTGAGAAACTAAGGGCGAGCGAAATTCAAGTGCGCATCGGCAGCGCATTTGGGTTCCATAGAGTTGCCCGAAAGGATACTACTAGATATGCGGCTTCAGGGTATAAAAATCGCAGTTCTTACCATTAGCGATAAAGGGTCGCGCGGTGAGCGTGAAGACTTAAGCGGCGCGGAAATCAAACGCATCGTCGAGAGCGAGGGCGCTGTTGTGATCGCGCACGAGGTTATCCCCGACGAACAGTACAAGATCGAGGAATGGCTTGTTCGCTTCGCTGATTTTGATGATGCCGACGTTATCCTTACGACCGGCGGGACCGGTTTTTCCAAGCGCGACGTTACCCCCGAGGCCACGCTTTCGGTTGTTGAGCGTCTTGCCCCCGGATTTGTCGAGGCGATCCGCCAGGAAAGCTTGAAAATCACACCACACGCCATGCTTTCACGCGCGGTCAGCGGCATCCGCGGCGAGACTATCATTATCAACATGCCCGGCAGCCCAAAGGCCGTCCGCGAATCACTTGCGGTGATTTTACCGGCGTTGCGCCACGGCGTTCAAATCCTCAAAGGGCAAACGGGCGAGTGCGCCCAGCAATAAATTTCTCCCATCATATAGTAGGCTTGTGACCACCAATATTCTTAGCCTGCAAGCACTCGTAACATAAAAGTTACGAAAACTATCCACATTCCAGTTAAACTTCGGGTATAATCCTCCGATATATACACGAGTCAGTGATATATATAGGCGTTTCGTGTATTGCCTAAATTTCACAGTAGCAATATAATTGGTCAGACAATTTTTACCCGTGTCAATCCAAGACGAGAGTACATAAAAAGAGTTGGTGTGGATGAAACTTATCGTAACTGAGAAGAATATCGCGGCAGAACGAATAGCTAAGATACTGGCGAACGGAAAAATCAAAACCGAGAAAAGCTACACGATTCCGATTTATCGCTATGCGGAAAACGGTTCGGAGACGGCCGTTATCGGTCTTAAAGGGCATATCCTCAAAGTTGATTTTCCTGAGGAATACAGCAGCTGGCAGAAAGTAACGCCGGACTCGCTCATCGACGCCGCAATTATTAAAGTGCCGATGCAAAAACAGATTATCAAAGCTATGCAGAAGCTCGCAAAAGACGCGAACGAAGTTGTGATTGCAACCGACTTCGACCGCGAAGGCGAGTTAATCGGCGTTGATGCCGCAAATCTAATTAGAGAAGTAAACCCGAAGGTCGGCGTAAAGCGCTCGCGCTTCTCGGCTATCACAAAACAAGAGATCGAGCGCGCGTTTACGCACCCGGAGGATCTATACATTAATCTCGCGCAGGCCGGTGAGGCCCGCCAGGATATCGACCTGATCTGGGGCGCAACGCTTACGCGCTTTATCTCGCTTGCATCAAGGCGTCTGGGAGGGCAATTCCTCTCGGTCGGGCGTGTTCAAAGCCCGACGCTTGCACTCATCGCACAGCGCGAGAAAGAGCGCGAGGCGTTCGTCAAGCAGCCGTACTGGCAGATCAGGGCAATGTTCGATCACAGCGGTACGCGCTTTATCGCAAGCCATAAAACAGAAAAATTCTGGGATCACAACGAGGCGTTGCAGGCTATCGCTACCATTAACGGTACGAAAACCGGCACGGTTACCTCGGTTACAAAATCGCAGCGCGAGACGGCGCCGCCGGCCCCGTTTAACACCACCGCGTTCTTAAGCGCGGCCGCTTCAACCGGGCTTTCGACGGCAAACGCGATGCGTATCGCTGAAAGCCTCTATATGCGAGGCCTCATCAGTTACCCGAGGGTGGATAACACCGTGTATCCGCCGTCGCTCGACTTGAAGGACATTTTGAAGACGCTTTCGGCCAGCTCGCAGTTTGGGTTCCTTGCCCGCGAGCTGCTTATGCAAAAAGAGCTGAAACCAACCCGCGGCAAAAAGTTCGCAACGGACCACCCGCCGATTCATCCGACCGGTGTAGTGGAAAAGGGTAACCTCGATCCGCAAGAGTGGAAGGTTTACGAGCTGGTTGTTCGCAGATTTATGGCAACACTTGCGCCGGTCTCGATCTCCGAGAGCATGCGTATCGATATCGATACCAACGGCGAACCGTTCTTTGCGCGCGGCAGCCACGTCGTGGTTGAAGGGTGGCTCAGGTACTACCCGTACAGCCGCAAGAAAGACGAAGAGCTCCCGCCGGCACACGAAGGCGATATACTGGATCTCATTAACATTGAGATGGAAGATAAAGAAATGCAGCCGCCTGCGCGCTACAGCCAGAGCAAGCTTATCCAGGTGATGGAAGAGCTCGGTCTCGGCACCAAGGCGACCAGGCACGAGATTATAAAAGGTCTCTACGACCGCGGCTATATCCACGGCGACCCGATCATACCGACTGAAACCGGTGTGGCGGTTGCCGATTCGCTTGTAAAATACGCGCAGCTTATCGCCACACCGGCGATGACCGCCGAGCTCGAGAAGGATATGGACGCAATTGCGGAAGGTGAGACCAATCAGCACGCGGTTGTCGACCGGTCACGGTTATTGCTGCACGAGATCATGAAAGGGCTGGAAGAGCACAAAGAAGAGCTCGGGGCCGAGATTCGTGCCGGTATCCGCGAAGACAGGATTGTCGGCGATTGCACCCGCGAGGGATGCGGCGGGCAACTGCGCATTATGAAGTCGAAGAAGACGCGCAAGCGTTTTGTCGGCTGCACGAATTACAAGAAGGCCGAAGAAGGCGAAGAGCCGGCACCGGATAGTTGCACCGTGTCGTATCCGCTTCCGCAGCGCGGCGAGATAATCCCGCTGATGGAGATATGCGAAGAGTGCGGCTCGCCGAAGATTAAGGTTATGACCGGTATCGGTAGGCCGTGGATTCTCTGCATCGACCCGAATTGTCCGTCGAAGATCAGAAAAGCAGCGGAAAAAGCAGCGCGTGAAGCCGCAAAGGGCACCGCTGCGGATGGCGGCACTGCGCTTAAAGTAGCCAAGCCTAAGCGCGTAATTAAGAAGAAAACGACCAAGAAAGCTGCGGCCAAAAAGAGCACGATAAAGAAGGCTACGGTCACAAAGGTTACCGCGAAGAAAACGGCTACGAGAAAAACCAGCGTCGCCGCACCGAAACGCGCAGCCGCCGGAGAGTAGCAGTTAACATAAATATTTGAAATCAAAGAGACAGCAAGGGCTGTCTCTTTTTTTGTTATAATAATAGTTCAGACAAATAGATGGTTTGTCCCATGGTTTTAGCTTGCAGCTTGCAGCGCACATACTAAGAGGTTTCGAGCTGTTCACCATGAGCGAAATAGTGGGGGTTATGATGGCAAAAGTTTCTGTTATTGGTGCAGGTAACGTTGGTGCGACCTGTGCGTATACGCTTCTTAAAAACAAAATTGCGGACGTTGTCCTGGTTGATGTTGTCGACGGGCTCGCCAAGGGCAAAGCGATCGATATGATGCAGGCGGGCGCGATTGAAGGTTATGGGCAAACCGTGACCGGCACGACCGAATACGCTGAGGTTGCGGAGTCGGACGTTGTGGTTATCACCGCCGGCCTGGCACGCCAACCGGGGATGAGCCGCTCCGACCTTCTCGGCAAAAATGCAGCCATTTTAGGATCGATCGCGGCAAACGTGGTCTCCCAGGCACCGGATGCAATTCTCGTTGTCGTTACCAACCCGATGGATGTTATGGCGTATCTTGCATATAAACTCAGCGGGCTCACGCCGGAGCGCGTTATCGGTATGGGCGGCGTCCTCGATACCGCGCGCTATAAATACTTCGTAGCGCAGGCGCTTGATACTACGATGACGAGTATTGAGGGTATAGTTATCGGCGCGCACGGCGACTCAATGGTTCCGGTTGTGAGCGATACGAAGATTAACGGCTGGCCGCTGCTTGAGATGGTAAACCACGAGCAGGCACACCAGATCGTCGAGAAGACCAAAAACGGCGGTGCCGAGATTGTGTCCTACTTGAAGACCGGCAGCGCGTTTTATGCGCCCGGAGCAGCCGCGGCTAAAATGGTCGACCATATCTTAAGCGACAGAAAAGATATTGTACCGGCTGCCGTGTATGCCCAAGGGCAGTACGATATCAGCGACATGTATATCGGCCTGCCTGCAAGAATCGGCGCGCAGGGCGTCGATGAGATTGTCGAGCTGCCGCTCTCCGACGTTGAGCTGGAAGCTCTGCACCAGTCGGCGGCGTCGGTGAAAACAGCAATCGCCGAGCTCAAAGAGATCGTACCGGCGATCTCGTAGAGAAATTTAAAGAGATTATTCAAGGAGCGCTAAGCACTATGCGGGAAGTTTTAGCCCAGGTTATAACCGATACAGTACGCGACCTCTGCATTAAGGCAAACATCGAGATTCGTCCCGATGTTCTTGCCGCCATAGACAAGAGTCTCGAATATGAGGAATCGGCGACCGGCATCGACATGCTCCAAAAACTTGTACTCAATGCCGAGATTGCGGTGTGCGATAATTTGCCGATATGCCAGGACACCGGTTACGTTACCGTTTTTGTCGATCTCGGCCAGGACGTAGCGGTGAGCGGCAATCTCACCGCCGCAATCAACGAGGGTGTGCGCCGCGGCTACACCGAAGCCTACTTCAGAAAATCAATCGTTACAAAACCGTTGTTTGAGCGCGAAAATACCGGCGACAACACGCCCGCTTTTATCAACATAGATATCGTCCCGGGCGATTCAGTTAAAATTACCGTGATGCCGAAAGGGGGCGGCACCGAGAACGCCTCGCGGCTCGAGATGCTGCCGGTCTCGGGCGGCGTCGACGCGGTGCGCCGCTTTGTTCTGCAGGCGGCGGAGAATGCCGCCAAATCATGCCCGCCGGTTATTGTCGGTGTCGGCATCGGCGGTAGCTTTGACAAAGTGGGGCTTCTAGCTAAGAAAGCGCTCCTTCGGCCGCTTGATGCCGTTAATCCCGACCCGCAGCTTGCCCAACTTGAGAGCGAGCTTTTTGCCGAGGTCAACAAGCTCGGCATCGGCCCGGGCGCGCTGGGCGGCACGGTAACCGCGCTGGGCTTAAAGATCGAGACCATGGCAACCCACATCGCATGCCTGCCATGCGCCGTCGCGTTTAATTGCGTAGCGACCAGGCAAGCAGAAGCGATTATATAGAACAAACGGCACACGTATTTTTGGCGCTACATCGAATAACTTTGACGTATTGCGAGGTTAGAGGCATAAATATGGCGAAACAAATAACCACTCCGTTAACCGATGATGTCGTTCGCGGGCTTAACGCGGGCGACCAAGTCGAAATAACAGGCACGATTTATACTGCACGCGACCAGGCACACGCGTACTTGGCTGAGGCAATCGAGCGCGGTTCACGCGTACCGTTTGATCTTACCGGACAAATTATCTTCTACGCGGGCCCTTCGGAGGTTCCGCCGGGGAAGGTGTCCGGCGCGATAGGCCCGACGACGAGCGCGCGCATGGATCCTTTTACCCCCACGCTTCTTGCCCGCGGACTAAAAGGCATGATAGGCAAGGGGCCGCGCTCAGACGATGTAAAAGCAGCCCTCCATGAATTTAGCGCGGTGTATTTCGCCGCACCGGGCGGGGCCGCCGCACTTCTCACGTCCTATATCAAGAAATCCGAAGTATTCGCATACCCAGAGCTTGGCCCCGAAGCCGTCTACAAGCTTGAGGTTGAAAAACTGCCGGTCATAGTCGCTATGGACGCGCACGGGCGCGACCTGTATAAAGAAGGTAGAGAGGCATACAAGGAATTGTAGAAAGGCAGTTGAAGAGGACGTGGTAATAAAGATATTAGCAATAGTCGTCTCGCTTGTACTGGTTATGCTCGTTGCGCTTTACATCGCTGCCCCGTACTTGATTAAGTCGCGTTTCAACGAAGCAGGGGTGGGCGAGCAGCGGAAAGGCGTAGATGCGCAAGCTGTCATGCTTGATCGGCATGCGTACATGGGTGTAGATACTCTACCGGAGAACGGCATTATTCTCTTTGTAACCGCTCACCCGGACGACCTCGAGTTTATGGCCGGGGGCACCCTGCCAAGGCTACTGGAGCGCGGCAATAAGGTCTACCTGGCGATTCTTGCCGATGGCGGTAAAGAGCGCTACATGCCCACGTTCTACTCGCGGCGCATTATCAAAACGCGCCATGACGACCAGCTCAAAATTTCGAAAGCCGAGAGGCTGGCCGGCACGTTCTTCATTAACTATAAAGACGGCTATTTGCAAGAGAGCTACCAGAAAGATAAGAAACAGGCCGTCGACAAGGTGCAAAAAATCGCAACCGAGATCGGGGCGACCGACATCTTCACATTCGAGTCGGGTGGGCGCGAAGGTTACCATGACACCGACCACGCCACTGCCGGCAAAATCGGCACCGAGGTGGCCAAGAACAACAAAGCAATCGGCGGGCTCTATTACTTCAGGGCGCAAAAGCCCAATGTCGTAATCAATACGACTGATACGTTTAACAGGAAGATGGAAACCCTCTTTCTCTTTACCGAGATGCGCTTCAAGCACCGTATGATGCGCGCTATGCATGAGGCTTGGGACGGTTCAACAGGGCGTTTAATAAACGCCGCATTCGCCGAAGGGTTCTATATCACCCCGTTACACGGCAAGGCTATTAAAGTCCCAACATCTGAGGAGAAAATATCGGCCGGGACAACGGTCGAAGCCACATCCACCACAAAAACGCGCGACAAAGTAGGTGCTAATTAATGCGAAACGGTCTATTTATCACGTTCGAGGGAATCGAGGGAAGCGGCAAGAGCACGCAAATCGATCTCCTGGACAAATATCTGCAAAAGCAAGAGCACACCGTCATTACGACAAGAGAACCGGGCGGCACGACAATCGGTGCGGAAATCAGACAAATCTTGCTTAACCCGGCAAATACCGGTATGGATTATCACACGGAGGTTCTGCTCTATGCCGCCGATAGGGCACAACACGTTTTTGAACAGATAATGCCGGCGCTCGAGCAGGACTTAACAGTAATCAGCGACCGCTATATCGACTCATCCATCGCCTACCAGCACTATGGGCGCGAACTGCCGCTCGACTTTATCCTGGAGATCAACAACCGTTCGGTGCAGTGGCTGAAACCCGACATCACGTTTCTGCTCGACGTACCGGTCGGAGTGGGGCTTGAGCGCGCGACTAGAGTATCGGCCGATCGCATCGAGCAGGAATCGTTTGCGTTTCACGAGCGCGTGCGTATCGGCTATCTGGCGCTCGCCGAGAAGAATCCCGGGCGTTGGCGCCTGATCGACGGCACGCAGCCGGTCGATGCCGCGCATGCGGCGATTGTCGAAGCAATAAAGCCGCTCCTGTAATCCGCTCCGCAATACTGCCATATATGATATAATTGCTGCTTGTGAATGGTAATAATCTCTGGCGCACCATCATCGGCCAGGACGATGCGATAGATAAATTAGTACGGTCTCTCGACGCCGGGGGCCATACTCACGCGTTGCTCTTTGTCGGGCCGCGCGGCATCGGTAAAATGACGACCGCTAAAGTCATGGCGGCGATCCTTAACTGCGACGACGATGGTTGCGGGAGCTGCGCGATATGCAGCAAGGTGCTGCGCGATATCCACCCCGATGTTATCCTCATCGAGCCGGAAGGCAACTTCATCCTCATCGAGCAAATTGAATCACTCCTACAAGTGATTACGCTTAAAAATTACGAGGGAAGAACCAAGGTTATCCTCATCGATGATGCCGACCGGATGACCGATGAAGCGGCGAACTCGCTTTTAAAAACGCTTGAGGAGCCGCCGGAGCACGTAGTATTTATCCTGGTAACCGCGAGTATCGAGAACGTGTTGCCGACGATTGTCTCGCGCTGCCGGCTGGTACGGTTTCAGTCCATCCCGGCGCCGCAAGTGACATCGTTTTTGATTGAGAGATATAATGCGCATCCGGATGAGGCGCTTCTTGCCACACGTTTAAGCGACGGCATCCTTGGAACGGCGATCTCGTTTGTTATGTCGCCGGCCAAGCATGCCCGGCGAAAGGCCATCATCAGCGCCGCACGAAGCCTGGACAGAGCCTATCTTGCTCAGGTAAGCTTTGTTGCCGAGGAGTTCGTCGGCGAGCTAAAGAAGCCGCTCGAAGAGCTTAAAACACGGCATAAGCGTGAGCTCGATGAGCTTAAAGAGCAGTTCAGCCCGAAGGATAAGCCGAAGCAGATCATCAACCGCCTTGAAGATCGGCACAAGCGTGAGCTGAGCCGCGAAGAACACCAGGGCTACGACGATATTCTCACAATCTTAGTATCCTGGTATCGTGATGTCATCCTGGTAAAAGAAACCGGTCGAAGCGATGTGCTGACCAACCAGGATTACGAACAGGCGATCCGCGAGCATGCTGATCTTTTGAGCAGCAAAGATATCTACAGGTGTTTGCAGATACTAGAAGAAACGAAGCAATATTCT
This sequence comes from Candidatus Aquicultor sp., assembly GCA_036504445.1. Classification (NCBI taxonomy): domain Bacteria; kingdom Bacillati; phylum Actinomycetota; class Candidatus Aquicultoria; order Candidatus Aquicultorales; family Candidatus Aquicultoraceae; genus Candidatus Aquicultor; species Candidatus Aquicultor sp. The sequence goes on along the minus strand of DASXVE010000025.1, from coordinate 69,023 downwards.
CGTTTTAATGTTAATATGCAATTAGCATTTGAAACGATGTTGTTTAAAATTCATGACGTGGTGGCGGTACAAAATACGCCGTATATAAGTTAGCACGAGCAGGAGGGTTTGGCAGGTATGCCAATTGTTGTTGGAATCGTTTTCAAGAAAGCTGGCAAGGTCTACTACTTTGATCCGGACGGGATAGAGCTAAAGACGAGCGACAAGGTCGTTGTAAAGACGTCGCGGGGCATGGAATTCGGCGAAGTAGTCGCGTCGCCGATGGAAGTAACCGAAGATGAAATCACAGCCCCTTTAAAGAAAGTGGTCAGAAAAGCTCTCGACGAGGATAAAGACCAGCTTGTAAAGAACAAAGAAAAAGAAAAAGAAGCGTACCGGAGCGCCGAAGAAAAAATCGCAAAGCATAGTTTGCCGATGAAGCTTATCGATGTCGAGTACGTCTTCGACGGCAGTAAAATTATCTTCTACTTCACGGCGGATGGCCGTGTCGACTTCCGTGAGCTCGTTAAAGACCTTGCGGCGATATTTAAGACGAGAATCGAGCTGCGCCAGATCGGCGTCCGCGATGAGGCTAAAATGGTCGGGGGCCTGGGGCCGTGTGGGCAGCGCCTGTGTTGTACCGTTTTCTTAGGCGATTTCGAACCGGTTTCCATCCGTATGGCAAAAGAGCAAGATCTTCCGCTCAATCCGCTTAAAATTTCAGGTATTTGCGGCAGGCTTATGTGCTGCCTGAAATATGAATACGAAGCCTACCAGGATTTTAAAAAGCGCGCTCCGAAGAGAGGCACGCGCCTCAACACAGAATTCGGCCCGGCGCGAATCGTCGAGTTTAACGTGCCGAAAGAGACCGTCATTGCCGAGCTTGAATCCGGCCAGCGTCTCGAGATGCCGCTTGCTGAAGCGCTTCCATGCTGCCAGGGTAAGTGCAAGACCGACAAGGACGGCTGTTGTAAAGAACCGCAAATCAGCCTCGAAGAGGATGACACCGAACTCGTTGCAATCGGTGACGAGGGCGAGCAAGAGATTCTTATTGAGATCGACGGTAACGGTGACGGCAGCAAGGCACATAATCACGGCAACGGCGGTAGTCATAAACGACCGCGCAGAATACCCAATGGCAACGATCACACCGATGCTCACACGAAGACCGATGGCGCTGAAGAGAGCCCGCGCATAGATAACCACGAAGTGAGCGACGAGTAATCAAAATTTAGCCAACGAGCCATATTAAATACAAAGACTATACTACATCTGTCAGTATACGGACGCCATATTTATGCAAACAATGGCGGTTTTTCATACTGCACACACTCTATTTAGAGCCTTCACAACGCTTAATATTATCCCTGAACAGGTCATATGAAATCGTCCGCGGTGTCGTGCAAGAGAAAGACATGCTGGATAAGATTAGAGGTGTCGCTGATCGGGTGACAGTTTCATCTCGCGACCTGGCCGAAATGGCAGATCAGATCTCAGCCTCGACAACCCAGGTTGCTTCGGCAATTAGCCAGGTTGCTAAAGGAGTGTCCGATCAGTCGGGCGTAACGGTAAAAGCGGTCGGCGCTGTCGATACCGTCTCACAAGCAATCAACGGTGTTGTTGAGAGCGTTGAGGACCAGACCAATAGCATTGCCGAGCTTACCAACGGCATTAACGATATCATCGACGTTATCGATGATATAGCCAGCCAGACAAACCTGCTGGCGCTCAATGCGGCAATTGAGGCCGCGCGAGCAGGCGAGCACGGCAAGGGTTTCGCCGTTGTTGCCGACGAGGTTCGTAAGTTAGCCGAGCGAAGTGCCAGCGCAACCGGTGAGATCGCCAAGTTGATTAACAGTTACAAGCTAGCCTAGGTTTTACCTGGCTAACATAGGCCTGGAACAGGTCTATTATAAAAAGAGAGCCAAAGGGTGGTACCACCCGGGCTCTCTTTTGGTTTTGCGGCTCTTTAAATATGTCGGGAAATCTGCTAAAGTCAAGAACCTTCGTTTTCATGATCTGCGGCACAGTTGTGCCAGCTTGCTCATTGATAAGGGTGCTAATATATTGTTTGTGTCGAAGCAGCTCGGGCATAGCTCGGTTCAATTCACACTCAACACGTATGCGCATCTCTATCCGAGCACGGAAAAAACGGTGATCGAAAGACTGGGACAGCCCGATTTAACTGCGGTGGCTGTGTAGGATGCAAGTCGTAACGTGGTCACAGTTTGGTCACAAAACACCGGAAAACGTGGTAAAATATGGTCAGACACGGACAAGAGCAAAACAGAGAAATTGCAGTTCAACAACGAAACACACATCATGCCACTGTAGCTCAGCAGGTTGTCTAGTATATTAGTACTGGAATCCCACGTAGCAAGCAACCACCGAGGAGGATTTATGTCAAGGCTTGAAGAGAGTATCGAAATTGCAAATCCCCAGCATCCGCATTGTGCCACAGTCCTTTTGCTCGACACATCAGGGTCAATGGTAGTCAATAGCAAGATTAAGCAACTTAACGATGGTTTACGGTTCTTCAAGGAGGATGTCACATCCGATGAGCTGGCAAGCAAAAGAGTAGATTTAGCAATTATTACCTTTGGCGACGGCGTAACCGTTACCCACGACTTCTCATCAATGGAACAGTTTAACCCGCCTACATTAGTTGCCTCAGGCTTAACGCCTATGGGTGAAGCCATTCTTAGAGCAATAGATTTAATTGAAGAACGTAAACTTGAATACAAGAGTAGAGGTATTGATTACTACCGCCCATGGATATTTTTGATCACGGATGGAGAACCTACCGATATGCAACCAGGCGATGCAATCTGGAATAAGGTAATTGCAGGCATCAATGACGGAGAGAATAACAAGAACTTCTTATTCTTTACGGTCGGAGTCGAACCGGCGGATATGGACACACTAAAGCAGCTCTCGCCCTCAAACCGAACGCCTGTAAGGTTGATGCCCGGCAAGTTTAAAGCTATGTTCGAATGGTTGTCAAAAAGCCAAGGCAGAGTATCGGCGTCCAAAGTCGGCGAAAATGTCCAACTAGACAGCCCAACTGGATGGGCAGAGATCTCAACAATATAAGGCACAGGAGGATATGGTTGAAAACATTTTTTTTTGGTGCCTCGGTTATAGGTCCGCTTCATGTCCAGTTAGCTATGCCGTGTCAAGATTCATTTGCTTTTAAGACTATCGACAAAGATTTTGCGGTTGCCGCTATTGCAGACGGGCTTGGTAGTGCATCGAAAGCTGATATCGGAGCTAACGTAGCAGTCAAAAGCGCTGTAAAAAGTGTAGAAAGAGCTGCTAAAGCAACACCTGAAAGCGTGGATATCACAACCCTAGCGAAAGATGCAGTAATTGCGGCCAGGAGAGCGCTGGAGAAGAGAGCCGAAACTGAAAAATGCAGCCTCCGTGATTTAGCGTGCACACTTCTCGTCGCTATTACCCTTAAGGATTCGGTTGCAGCCGTTCATATAGGGGACGGTGCGCTTGTTATTGATACGGATAATGGTCTTCAGCTCATTACGGGACCGGGAGAATCCGAATACACAAATGAGGTCACACCGCTGACAAGCCAGGGTTGGGAGAAGTCGCTTAAGAGCACATCGGCAGTCTCCGGTGTCAATGGTATTGCGCTGTTTACTGATGGCTGCCAACGAGCCGGCTTGAAAAAAGCCGATAACGGCTACACACCGTTCGAAGGCTTTTTTAGACCGCTTTTTAAATATGCCGCACAGATTGATGATTTTGAGCAGGCCAACCAGGATATCTATGATTTACTTGCATCCGATAAGCTCAGCGAGCATTCAGAGGATGATAAAACCTTAGTTCTTGGCATTCTACCTAAAGGAATGTAACCAATGCCAATTCGTACGGTTTATGACCTTAAGGGCAATGAAATTGGATTAAAAAGTACTAGCAAGAGCGGCGGCGAAGGGGCTATCTACAAAATTATCGGCAGTGATAGCAGCTGTGCAAAAATTTATCATCCGCAAAAAGTTACCGCAGAACTCCACCAAAAAGTATTAAGCATGGTGAACAACCCACCAGATGATCCGTCCCCTAATGCGAGGTATCGATCAATCGGTTGGCCGGAAGACGTTCTCTATAGCGACCCAGCCAGAACATGGTTTGTCGGCTATACGATGCCTTTGATAGATACAAAGACGTTTAAGGAAGCCCACAAATATTTTGACCCTTCCGATAGGCTAAAAGCGTTTGGTGGAAGCTTCACCTGGCAGCACTTGTTTACCGCAGCGTTTAATATAGTGAGTGCGGTTGCGGCGCTACATGAGAAAGGGCACCGTATCGGAGACTTAAGGGAAACCAATATTCTCGTATCTCCGAGCGCCCTAGTAGCGATAATCGATTGTGACTCGTTCCAGGTAAAAGATAGGGCATCGGGCATTACTTATTACACTCGAGTCGGAAGCGGTGAGTACCTGCCTCCTGAATTGATGGGTGTAGATTTTAAGACAAACGATTACGACCGATACTACTCAGATTTGTTTGCCCTAGGTATCATAGTGTTCAAGTTTTTAGCGAATGGCGTGCATCCGTATCAGGCAAAAGGCCCTCTCGTTGATGATGCTCCAACCCCTGAGGAAAAGATAAAGAAGGGGTATTTCCCATATGCTACAGACCTTAGAGGCATCGAACCGCCCAGTTACGCACTTCCATATAACATAATTCCGCCGTCTATAAGGGTTTTGTTTTACCGATGTTTTGTTGAAGGCCATGCAGATCCAACGAAAAGGCCTGCGGCAATTGAGTGGTTTAATGCTTTGAAGGCTGAAGGCGTAAAGCTAAAACAATGTTCCAAGAATGAATATCACTGGTATGGAAATTACCTTTGTGACTGCCCATGGTGTAATACTTCAATGCGTCTCGGGAAAGATTACTTTCCGAAGCCTTTTTTAGCTGGTCAACAAATTGAGCTTGTTGCGGCAAAATATGTGTACCAATTGCCACAGAAAGTACCACTGGTACAGGTGCAGTCACAAATGCACATGCCAACAACGAGTATTGTGCAAACAGCTCAGCAAACATATGTACAACCTAGAGCAGCTAGACACAGTGCGAGAAAACCGCGACTCCTGTCAAGACGGAAGGGCGTCTTGTTTGCACAGTTGTTTGGGGGCGTTCTAGTTCTATATGCAGGCTTTATGCTTTCCAAAAGTGGTATTTATTTACACAACCAATTTGATGAGGTCGCAAATGATGGTGGGCTGTTCTGGTTACAGGCTACAGCATACTTAGCCGCTCTTTTGCTTGGCGTTCACATAATACGTTCCGGTATAGATGATTGGTAGATTGCTTGCCCGCTAGTTTTCTATGGGCAGGGCCGTCATCCAGACTTCTGGGCTCATACTGCGCGAGCATAAAGCGCCATCCGTCTCTTGTCAATTGTGTCGATTTTAGAGATAATATCTAAGTCTTAAGTACTGTGACGAGCTTAAACAGTGCTAATCTCGTGCTAACAGCGTGCTAACAAACTTGCAAAAATGATGGATTTTACGCTACACTATCTACGCTGATTAAAACTGTTTTAGCAGCTCAGCAACGATAGTTAAGCGCCACTGTAGCTCAGCAGGCAGAGCAGCTCACTCGTAATGAGCAGGTCAGCGGTTCGAATCCGCTCAGTGGCTCCAATTCTAGCAGGCTATGAGGGGTGTTCAGATAATGGATGTCCCTCATTTTTCTGCAATGGTAGCACTGTGGTAGCAAAATTCTTGGCAAGCATCTTCATAGCCGCTTGTTTTGTCTCCAGGTAGATGTGTTCGCTGATATGCTTTACTAACATTCTAGACTATGCCTTTTATTGGACACCAAGCCAAGCAAGCTCTTGGCAGCGGCACCATATAACGTTAATGTGCAAATGCGCTTTTATAATTCGATAGCTTTGATCGCAAGGCGTTTAATCGCAAGCTCTTAGAAAAAATCTTAGCAAGAATCGACGACTTCGGAGGAACAGTGCTTACAACGCTCAATAAATATTTTGGTTACACGACATTTCTACCGCTCCAGCAGGATATTATCAACGATGTTCTCAATAAAAAAGACGTGCTTGCCTTGATGCCGACCGGCGGGGGAAAGTCGCTGTGTTACCAGCTGCCGGCCTTGCAACTCGATGGTGTAACGATTGTGGTTTCGCCCCTCATCGCTTTGATGAAAGACCAGGTGGATGGGCTTGTATCTAACGGGGTTGCGGCGGCGTTTATCAACAGCTCGCTTAATCCTTCCGAGATCACCAGGGCGAGAAGTCAGCTAGAGCGGGGCGAGATAAAGATTCTTTACGTTGCGCCCGAACGCTTGATGATGCCCGAATTCTTAAGCTTTCTCAAACGGCTTCCGATAGCGCTCTTTGCTATCGACGAGGCGCATTGCATTTCAGAATGGGGGCACGATTTTAGGCCGGAATACCGCCAGCTTAGGAGCCTTAAGGATAACTTCCCCGAGGTACCTATTATCGCCCTGACCGCCACGGCTACCGAACATGTGCAAGACGATATTGCGGTGCAACTGGGTATCCCGGACTGCAGCAAATATCGAGCGAGCTTCAACAGGAGCAACCTCTACTACAAAATCGAGCCCAAGACCAGCGCTTACCAGCGGCTGTTAAAATACATATCGGAGCACCGTGGGGATTCCGGGATCATCTACTGCCAGAGCAGAAAGCTGGTGAGCAGCCTCGCGTCCGATCTTAAAAAGGCCGGGTTTCGCGCGCTCCCGTACCATGCCGGGATGGACCCGGAGAAACGGAGCAGGAACCAGGAACGCTTTATCCGCGATGACGCTGAGATAATCGTCGCCACGATTGCCTTCGGGATGGGGATCGACAAGCCGAACGTTCGCTACGTCATCCACTACGATCTTCCCAAGAACATCGAGGGCTACTACCAGGAGACGGGCAGGGCAGGCAGGGATGGCTTAAAAAGCGACTGTATTCTTTTCTTCAGCTATGCCGACAAAGCGAAAATCGAGTATTTTATCAGACAAAAAGAAGACCAGGCGGAGCGCGATATCGCCTACAAGAAGCTCAAAGAGATGACCGACTACTGCGAGGGGAACATCTGCCGGCGCAAAGTGCTCCTTGGCTACTTCGGCGAGGCGTTCGACGAGCCCAACTGCGGCCTATGCGATGTCTGTCTGGAGCCGCGGGAGAAGTTCGACGCTACGGTTGTCGCGCAGAAGGTGCTCTCTTGTGTCCACCGGGTCAATAATGGCTTCGGGGTTACCCATATCATCGATATTCTGGTCGGCTCGAATAACCAGAAGATCATTGAGCGGGGCCACGACGAGCTGCCGACACACGGCATCGGCAAAGAACATTCAAGAACTGAGTGGCAGTCGATGATTCGAGAACTCGTTCAACTCGGGTATCTGAGTTTGGAGGGCGACAGATATCCTGTTCTCAGGCTCAACGAGAAGAGCAGGGGCGTGTTGCTCGAGGATGAGCAGGTTTTCCTTACGAAGCCGCACGTCGAGGTGGAGATAGTACCTGTAAGCGTCGACGATAAGTGTGACCAGGGGCTGTTTGAAGCCCTCAGGGCGCTGCGTAAAACCATGGCGGACGAGTCGGATCTGCCCCCGTACGTTATCTTCCACGATGCGACGCTCAAAGAGATGGCCGCGTATTATCCGCGCACCAATGCAGCACTGGCCAATATCAGCGGCGTTGGCGAGGTGAAGCTCAAGCGGTACGGCAACATATTCTTGAAAACCATCAAAGAGTACTGCGACGCCAACGGGGTCGAACCACCCAAAAAGCGGTAGCTTAACCCCGAATAACCTCGTCCAACACTGCTCCATCCGGGCCGACGAGCTGCACCCGCATCGCCATCTGGCCGACGGCGTGGCTTGCGCAGCTCAGGCACGGGTCGAACGCGCGGACGACCGCCTCCAGCCTATTGAGCACACCTTCGGGTATTTCGGGGCCGGTGATGTAATGTTTGGCTACCTGCAGCACGCCGCGGTTCATCGCGTAGTTATTGAAACCGGTCGCAATGACGAGGTTCGCCCAGGTGATTAGGCCGTCGTCGTTGATTTTGTAATGGTGGATGAGCATCCCGCGCGGCGCTTCGGCCACGCCGATACCCTCGGAGCAGTTGGGCTCGGCTTTTGCCCGGGCACGTCTGCCCAGAATTTCCGGATCTTTTAACATCGCTTCGATCTTCTCAATCGAGTAAAGAACCTCAATAAGCCGGGCATAGTGGTAATAAAACGAGCTCAAGACCACACCTCGCTCAAGGGTTCGAAACTCGGCCCACTCCTGGGCTGCATGCGGCATATCCACCTTACCAATAATATTCAGGCGGGCGAGCGGCCCCACACGCAGCGAGTTTTCCGGGGGCGGTAGGTGCTTATACGAAGGGAATTTCATGTAGGTCCAGGGCACCGCTATCTCGCGGATAAAGTCCTGGTAGCTCGAAGGATCGAGCTCATCGGCTATGGTGGCGCCGGAAGAATCGACAATTCGAACGAGCCCGTCGCTGTACTCGAGCTCGCCATCCGGACCTACTATCCCCATGAACAGGGAGGGGAAGCACGCAAAGGCGCGGATCTCCTCGCGGAAGTTTTCCATCGCTTGCTTGAACCAGATAAGCGAGCGCTGTGCCGCCGCCAGAGCCCCCGGAATCATTGCCTGCATCTGCTCGCGGGCTTCGGCGGAGAGGGGAGTGGCAACGCCGCCGGGCACGATCCAGCCAGGGTGGACGCGCTTGCCGGTGCTTGCCAGATGGGCGATAACCGATTGACCGAATTTGCGCAGGTAAACCCCGTCGTACGCGAGCTGACGGTTGGCCTCTAAAACGCCGTAGAGGTTACGCTTTGCCGGATCGGCGTCCATCCCCAAGAGAATGTCGGGGGAGGAGAGATAGAACAGGCTCAGCGCGTGCGACTGGATAACCTGGGCGAGATTGGCGAGTTTTCTCAGCCGCATTCCCGCGTTCGGCACCCGCACGGATAAGATCTGATCGCACGCCTTGGATGAGGCTATAGCATGGCTTACCGGGCAAATCCCACAGATGCGCTGCACGATAAAAGGCATCTCGTAGAAGGGGCGCCCATCACAGAACTTCTCAAACCCGCGAAATTGGGTGAGGTGAAGGCGGGCGTCCTCGACCTGTCCGTCGTCATTGAGGTGAACGGTTATCTTGGCATGCCCTTCGATACGGGTTATCGGAGCTATTTCGATATTTTTACGCGCGCTTTCTGCCTTTTTTGCCATATCGCGCCTCCTATCCGAAGCGATTCTTGATATCCGGATGACGTCCTTCCAGCAGTTCGACCAAGGTGTAGTGAATCAAATCGGCCGAGGGCGGGCACCCGGGAATGTATACATCGACGTCGATAATCTCGTGAATCGGCACCGCGAAGGGGAGAAGCGGAGGGACGTCCTCTTGCGGCAGCACGATCTCGCCCTCCGAATTTTCGATGAACGCGCGGTGTATCACGTCGTGCATCTTGAACGGGTTGCGGTAGGCGACGATGTTGCTCGTCACCGCACAGTCGCCGAGTGATACAAAGGTCTTGGTGCTCGCGCGCATGGTGTGGGCGAATTTGCGCTGCTCTTCATTGCCGATACACCCCTCGACCAGGGCGACGTCGACGTCTTTAGGATAATCTTTGGCATCCACCAGCGGGCTGTATACCAGCTCGATCCGGTCTTTGAGCTCGAGAAGCCGATCGTCCATATCGAAAATCGACATGTGACATCCCGAGCACCCGTCGAGCCATACCGTCGCCACCCGCGCTTTATTTCTCTCTCTCATTAGCGCTCACCCCGCATGATTGTTAAGTAAGGCAGGAAGGTGTGCTCTCTTCGCGACTCGGTGCGCGATAAGCCCTTTTCATAAATGGCTCCGACCGGGCAGACGTTTACGCACTTGCCGCAGCTCGTGCAGGTTCGCGACTCACCCCACGGCTGGTTGAGGTCGGTGATGACCTTGTCGTTGACGCCACGGCGCATCATGCCCAGCGTATTGGCGCCTTCGATCTCCGAGCATGCCCGTATGCAGCGGGTGCACAGGATGCAGCGGTTGTGGTCGAGCACGAATTTATCGTGTGTCGAGTCAATCTCAAGGGCCTGGTAGAGGTAGGGGTAGCGGATGTGGTCCACACCGAGCTCTAACGCCAGCGCTTGTAGCTCGCAGCTTCTGTTGGCAACGCAGATCGCGCAGATGTGGTTTCGCTCGGCAAAGAAGAGCTCGAGAATCATCTTGCGATATTCATGTAGGCGCTCCGAGTTCGTCACAACCTTCATACCCTCCCAGACCATGGTGGTGCATGCGGTGAGCAGCTTCGGCACGCCTTTTACCTCGACGAGGCACATACGGCATGACCCCACGTTGGTGAGACCGTTGATCTGACACAGCGTGGGTATGCGGATGTTGTTCTCGCGCGCAACGTCAAGAACCGTCTGGTCCTCGCGCCCGGCGCAATCGCAATCATCTATCCTAAGCGTTTTAACTCGAGGTTCCCGTCTCATCTCGCACCTCCAGGTCTTCTTCGTATACATCTTTACCGGCGTTTTTAAACTTGCACACGCCGGCCGGGCAGCGCCTCTCCTCAATGTGCGCCCGGTACTCATCGCGGAAATATCGCAGCGTGGAGAGTACCGGGTTCGGTGCCGACTGGCCGAGGCCGCAAATGCTCGCGTTCTTAGCCAGGCCGCAAAGGTTCTCTAATAAACCGAGATCCTCCATGGTCGCCGTGCCATCAGTGATTCGCTCTAAGATGGCGTGCATCTGCACGGTTCCCACCCGGCAGGGGATGCACTTGCCGCACGACTCCGACTTACAGAAACCCATAAAGTATTTCGCCACGTCAACCATACATGAGGCATCATCCATGACGATCATGCCGCCCGAGCCCATGATCGAGCCGGCCTGCTGCAGCGATTCAAAGTCGACCGGTAAATCCAGGTGCTCTGCCGGGATGCAGCCGCCGGATGGCCCACCGGTTTGTACCGCCTTAAATGTGCGCCCGTCCGGGATGCCGCCGCCGAGGTCATAGATGACCTCGCGAAGCGGCATACCGAGCGGCACCTCGACGAGACCCACATTATTGATCTTGCCTACCAAGGAAAACACTTTGGTTCCTTTGCTTTTCTCGGTACCGATCTTCGCAAACCAATCGCCGCCGTTTCGGATGATCGGCGGGATGTTGGCCAGGGTTTCGACGTTATTGATCAGCGTCGGGCGACCAAACAGGCCGCGCTCGGCGGGGTAGGGCGGGCGCTGCTGCGGAAGGCCTCGCTGCCCTCCGACCGACGCTATAAGCGCCGTTTCCTCACCGGTGACGAACGCCCCGGCGCCGTAGCGCAGCTCGACGGTGAAGCTAAACGTGGTGCCGCCGATGTTGTGCCCGAGAAAGCCGAATTTCTCGGCCTGTTTGAGCGCGATTTTCAAGCGCTCTATCGCAAGCGGATACTCCGCCCGCACGTAAACAAATCCCTTGGATGCGCCGACCGCAAACGCACCGATTATCATGCCCTCGATGACCTGGTGCGGATTGCTCTCCAGAATGCTGCGGTCCATGTACGCGCCGGGGTCGCCCTCGTCGGCATTGCAGATAATGAACTTCTCGCCGCTACTGCTAAACGCCTTGGCGACGGTGCTCCACTTCAAACCGGTCGGGTACCCGGCACCGCCCCGGCCGCGCAGACCGCTCCGGGTCACCTGGTCGATAACTTCCGCCGGGCTCATTTCGGTGAGCACATCGAGCACGGACTCGTAACCGCCGACGGCGATATAGTCTTCGATACGGTCCGGGTCGATCAAGCCCGAGTGCTCCATGACGATCTTTTTCTGGCGGGTGAAAAACTTACTATCCAACCGGAGCACGACACCGTCAACTAGCTCGTTGCTGTTACCACCATCGTGCTCCGCACCAAGGCTCTTAATTATCGCTTCGGCATCTTCAGGCGTGATGCCTTCGCGAACCTCGCCTTTGGTTTCGAGCACGACAATCGGCCCTTGAGAGCAGAGGCCCACACAGCCCACTTTGCTCACGAGCACGCTGTCTGCGAGGCATTCTTTATCCACTTCCTTTGTAATGGCCTCTTTGACCAGGTCGCTTCGAAGCGACAGGCAACCCGACGCCATGCAGACGTTGATCTTGTGCTTATATTTCTGCTTGCGCTCCTGTTCGGCTTTGCGGATTTCCGCAAGCTCATCGTGCGTCATTCGGCGGTCACCCCTTCAATGATCGGATTTTGCGGGGCGGGGCCTTCGGGAGGCGTGGTAGGGATACCTTGCGGCGGGCTGCCGGCTGCCTCTTCGACGATGTCGGTCCACTCGTGCACCTGTTTCTTGATGGCGTCCGGGGTAACTTTTGCCGCGATTTCACCGTCGTAAACCGCCGCCGCTGCGAGCCCGCACGCGCCAAGGCACCTGGCGGTTAGAACCGATACCTTGCCATCGACGCTTGTCTCGCCGGGTTTTGCCCCGGTAACCTCCTCAACGGCGTCGAGCAAATCCTGAGCACCCTTGATGTAGCACGCCGTCCCCGTGCATACCACGCAGGTGTGTTCGCCCTGGGGCTTTAGCGTGAAGAAGTGGTAAAACGTCGCTACGCCGTACACCTGGCTCAACGGCACGCGCAGCGAAGCGGCCACGTAATTCATCGCATCAATGTCAAGGAAGCCGAACGTTTCCTGAACCGTATGCAGCACCTGGATAACCGCGTCCGGCGCATAACCGTATTGGCGCATCGTTCTGTCGACAAGTTTCCACCTCCGGTCGTCCGAAGGCGGTGAAGGCTTCTCGAAACTTATCAAGGGAACCATCCTCTCAGTGGTTGCCGTAAAGCTTTGTTTCTGCAGAACCTTATATTTGCAGGGTTCTGGATTCGCAAAAGCGCTTGTCGCTTTTGCATTTGTTTTTGTTATATGTGTTGATACCCATGTACGGTGTGAATTATTGGCGGAAGTGATCTGGCTTTGGTTGCAGGCAATAAAGGCGAGCTGTTTTGTGGAGAGACGGGAATGCAACCAGTGACGCTTCATGGCTGGTGCTTGGATAGAAAGGTGCTGTTTAACAAATACATTGCTGCATATGCACGAATCTCCATTGAAACGCTTCTGCCTTTTGCAGGAATTATCTCTACTATAGGTGAATGCTAGATGGTGGCTAATAAGTCGTATTATGATAAGCAAGCATCATACAGCATAACCATCGTAAGGTTAGTATCCACACAATAGGCTGGGAGTCTCTTAAATGGAATTTGCTGATCTTGAGCTGAAGAAATTTAAGCTTGAGGAACCTGAAAGCATTGCCACTATGATCATAGAGTGCTTGTGTGCAGAATGCACTGAAAATGTTCTGAAGGATGACGATGACAAGGAGCTGCTTTTTAGCCTACTGAACGGAATGAAAAGTAGAGGGCTCGGCTATGCAGAGTTCAACGAGATATTGCTTCTGCTTAACCAGGATAGGGTTAGCATTGGGTTTTTCGAGTTCTTCTTTTCAGACGGGACCATTTCGTTGGTAGAGTTGCAGGAGGGCATCAAGAGGTATCGCGCTCATGCTTTGCTCTATTTTGGCAACTTCAAATCCGCTTATAAGCAGCTTATTAGAATGACTGAAAGCGAGATCAGTAGTTTCGTTAAAGACCGTTCATTTGTGCCACCCGATCTCTCAATTCGCCCGCCAATAGCGGTCGAGGTGGCACCAATAAACAGCAGTGAGACCTGGTATACGGGCTATATAGCGCCTCGCGTTATAAAACGACAGGGCGATCAAATTGATGAACTGATCAACAACTGGCCTGAAAGCAAAGAAGGCCTGCCAGGCGTTGAGTTCGAAAGGCTGGTTGAGGTTGCAGAGATATATCATACTGCAGATGCCAGACGTAAGGAAGTAGCAGCAGTCGCGACAAGGAATACAGATATCTACTTGACCTGGGATTACATGGATATTTATATCGCGACCTCTATGCGGGCAAGATGGGAATTTGAAGAGACAGCAGGTTTTATCGAGAGACTGTTTGAAGATAAACGTCTTAAACCGCTCAATCTCAGGTATTTTGATCCGACATCGTCGCTGTGCGCTGACCGAATCGACAAAGGTTTGATCGAAGGCCTGATGGTAAAGCGCGCTTATTGCACGGTATATATGGCGCAAGAAACCGACACAATGGGTAAAGACTCTGAACTGGCGGCGACTTTAGCCCAAGGTAAGCCGGTCATAGCTTATATTCCTTCTATCGATATTGAAAGGCACACAGATAAGATCAGAAAATACCCGCTCGATTATTTCAAAACCAGATCGCTTATACTTCAAGCCGAAGGCATATTTGAAGACGAAAAGTGCCTACCAGATCTAAAAGCGTTTGATTTGGATTATGACGTAGTGATCAATAAATTCCATGAAGAGCTGGAAATTCACAGAAAGGCACAGCCTTTTCTCTTATGGCAAGAAAAAGAAGATGAATTCAAGGCACGGAATCGAGAGGTTTTCGACAAGATGTGCCGAATTCTCTCTATTGCCGAGCATCACAATTACGAGAAACGGGCAAGAACGCTGCGAGCGATCCATCCGCTTGCCTTGCAGGTCAACTTGGCGTCAGGTGTATCCAACGGCGTTTTAGTAGTTCGGAGCATCGAGCAATGTGCCGATCTACTATTTGGGATATTAACAAATGCGATAACGTTTACGGTAAAGCGCTTAGAGAATGATGGTTCGGGTATGACTATCCTTGAAGGATATCTCGGGCTGTCCCTTTCGGGTAGTAACAGATTATCAGAAGCTCACCAATAGCTTCTGGAACTTCTATTTAGTTTGATGTTTTGAATATGTTAGTATTGAATGTGGAGGTAAATTATGGTAAAAGTCATTAAGACAGGGGAACCAGGTCCTGCGAACCTCACGTGGGAGGATAAGAACCCTTCTTCATACTTATTTAATACTGGCGTTCAGGACAAGCTGGGCCAAACGATTAGCAGAGCCAAAGAAGAACTACAGAAGAACGACTCGAGCAAGAAATAGCCATACAACATATCCCCCATGCCAGCGAAAACCATACATTTAATAAGCTCATAAGAGTGGCGTGCATACTTCAAGGTAGATACCGCTTATCTGTGACGCACTCGCGATAAGGTAACCGCTAAAGGTTTGTCTGGAAATGTGCTATAATAGCACATAATATTGTTTAATAAAGTGCCGATAGTGTAATATATACACTAAAGGAGTGGCAAATATGCTAAATGAGATAACATTGGGGCAAAATATAGAGCAAGCAAGGGTCAACGCTGGTTTAAATCAGCAGCAGCTTGCCGATTTAGTTGAGCTTGATCGCTCGGCAATATCGCGTGTTGAGTCTGGGAGCAGAAAAGTAGACAGCATAGAACTGGTTAAGATTGCCGCAGCGTTAGGTGTAACCGAGTTATCCCTTCTTACTGTTCAAGAAACAGAAGCGATTTATTTGCGTGCGCCGGAAAGTGAACCGGAATCAATTAAGCAGCAGATTAAGTGGGTTAACGGATTCTTCGAGAATTATGAGTTTTTAAAGGAGCTAGGTTAGGTGGCAGCTCCGCAGTATACGCTTGAAGTCAGAGGCAAAGCTCAGGAAATCCGAGATCGTTTTGGTCTGGGAGTCGACGCCATAAGTGACATCTTTCATTTCCTTGAAGAGCAAGGCATTTTAGTTGCAAGAAGACCGATGGGTGAAGATGGCCCGGATGGTATTTATGCTAAACATAATGAAGATGTGTTGATTGCGATAAATAATAGTCGGACTCTAGGAAGACAGCGATTTACCGCAGCGCATGAATACGCCCATCATTTGTTTGATAATGACGGGCTTACAATAGATCATGATATCTTCGATGCGGCCACGATTGCAGAAAAAAGAGCTAATGCTTTTGCGGCACACCTCTTGATGCCTGAATCTGGTGTGCGTTCTGTCCTTGGCATATATGATTCCCCGAGGCAGTTGACGCCACACGATGTAGTCCACTTACAACGGCATTTTGGCGTCAGCTATCAAGCAGCTTTATATCACATCCTAAACTTGGGCGTTATTTCGAAGCGAACGAGGGAAGAGTGGGTGACTCTGAAGCCAAGAAAATTAGCCCTCGAAATTGGCTATTTTGATGTATATGAGGATGCTGACAAAAGCATCAAGCACCTACCGGCCGCTTTCGTGAAGCGAGCCATAAAGGCTTATGAGCAAGCGGATATTTCCTTAAACAAGCTTGCTGAGCTTCTTGAGAAAGATCCCTCTGAGCTGCATGCATTTCTTGTTGACAGAGGCATATCACAAAAAGAACCAAGCATCCTTGAGGGCGCGGATGACGTCTAAAAAGGGCTATGTTTTTGATACCACAAGCCTAAACTACTTTGCCCGAACTAATTGCCTGCATTTACTAAGGGATAATCTAACAGCATCCCATATCCCCAAAGAGGTAGCAATCGAGGTCGATCTTGGCATCAGCGAATATCCGGATATTGCGCAGAGCCTTATGGCAATTCGAGAAGCCGATTGGTTGCAGACGCTGGAAATTACTGAGCTTGATAACCTCGATCTTTTTGCCAGGTTAATTCGTCGCTGGGGGAAGGTGGATCGAAACAAAGGTGAAGCGGCTGCGCTTGTTTTAGCTAAGAGATATGATCTCGTAGCGGTTGTGGATGATGCTGTTGCCAGGAGGGCCGCTACTACATATGGGATTCCATATATCGGGACTGTCGGTTTGCTTGCGATGTTTGCGGCAAACGGCTCTATAAGTCCTGATGAAGCGTGGCAGTACCACGATGAGATGACAAGATTACCGCTTGGCCCATATTGGAGCCCGATTAGCAGTAGAGCCGAGTTTGATGTGCTCTTAGATAGTATGAGTAAAAGGGTGGAACTGTAGGGCTTCATACCTGGGCTATCCGGTATCTGTAAAGAAAGCCGGTTGCTTTAAATTCTCTGTATCTATGTTGATCTGCGACAATGAAGAAATCTGTATAGAAATCCTGTAACTCCACAAACTTCAAGAGCGAGTTATGAATATCTGTTGAGTGCTCGACCTCAAAAAAGCTTGCTGGCATTTGTCTTAGGTTAAACCAGGTCACATCTACTGTCTGTGCCTTATTAATAATATGGTT
Source organism: Candidatus Aquicultor sp. (assembly GCA_036504445.1). Lineage (NCBI taxonomy): Bacteria > Bacillati > Actinomycetota > Candidatus Aquicultoria > Candidatus Aquicultorales > Candidatus Aquicultoraceae > Candidatus Aquicultor > Candidatus Aquicultor sp. The sequence continues at coordinate 51,939 of DASXVE010000025.1, read as the reverse complement.
GTAGCTGAACTGGCATATAGAGTCAAGCGTAGTTATTTCACAAAGTCTCTTATTGAGAAACCGCTTGTTTCTATCCTGGTTCGGTACAAAGGTGTTGAGTTTCTTAAGGTTTCCTATTTCAACCAATAACCCCTGGTAATAACTATGGTTGAATTCCAAGGCTTTTACGCCAGGTGCCGCATACTCTCCGTAATCTCGGGCGGCAGCTTGTCTCTATGAGACTTCAGCGCCCACAAACCTGGTTTAATCCTAAAAAAGTATTTATCATTTTGAACAATTCGGCGGATGCTGGCAAATGGCGTTCTCGTTTTCCACGCAATTTTTTGACCTTCAGGGCATTTTGGTATAGGTATCCGAGCGTTGCAATACCATCGTTTTCTGCCATTGTCCGGATAACCGCTTCGCGTTGGTTCATGCTTTCAGTATAGATCAGGCTAACCCTATCGACAACGAATTGGAGTGAAACCTATATTTGGCACACCCACAGTTAAGCTAATATCGACACTACGCATTCCTCAAAATCACTCGGTGCATACAGCCAAGCACTGAGCGCAGTCTCTTGTGTTTGCAGACGTCTTCGATAAATTCACCAATATGCATTCCGGCTTAACCGATCGTCTCGTACTCAAACAAGTACACTTCTGCTAATTCGCGTCAGCACTATTTAATTAAAAGCATCACCTCTAGCCTATGTAAATAACGGCAAAGTAGTAAAATTATAAAAAGACCTCAGAATAAATGCGAAATCTTACTCTCGATCAAATAATGTCTAACAGCGATTGCATGGATACCCTCGACGAACCACGCATTAAGCAAATTCAAGCATATGGTATAATTAGTCGATACTAACGAAGCTTCCGTCGTTGCAATTCCAGTAGATAATATCCCGCGCGACCTAGAAGAGTAAGCTAGGTCCCTAAGCGCAAGGCTAAAGTTTGGCTAATCGAGACGTCCGGCAAAATTGATGGGGCAACCGTTAAATTGAGAACCGGCGTTTTCATAGGTAACTAACGAAGCGCATAATATCAGCCTAAAAGAAAGAAGATGCTTGATGGAGAGAATAAGCGGAGAGCTCATATTAAGAAGTAACAAGGAAAACCAGGTAAGTATACCTGCCAAAGAGTTTGCAGACAAAGTGGTAGGCCTTCAATTCTTACACTTTTACGATGCTGCAGATGTAAAACAAGATAACGAAATATCGCCGCAAGATTGGACTGTCAGCATTCTGCTGAACGGTGTTCCTAATTGGAAGAATGTTCGTGACGCGCTTTGGGACGAAGGGACAAAAAGCAAGTGGCATGAAGTCAATGCGAAACTCGAGCAAGTTGATGCCGGCTGGCATCTAACTGACGAGGCGGCAAGCGAATATGAGGTAAGATTTAAAGCATTGCTCACAGAGATGCTTACAGTCAACGGTATTGGGTCGCCTATCGCTATCAAGATTCTTCATAAAAAGCGCCCGAATTTGATCCCGGTTGTTGAACGCATTGTTGCGCAGTTCTATTTGGGGTGGAGCTTGACATCGCAAGACAATGTCCAGCAAGTAGAGTCGGCTTCAAGTATTATATTTAATCACTTTAGAAACGATCTAGTGCTCGATAGCAACCAGGCTGCTATCGCCAAGATTCAAAACCGTATCTCAAGCGGTGATAATGGATTCAGTTTGACCGATGTACGGATTTTGGAGCTTGCGATTTGGTTACTGTCTGATACCGCAGGTCCCGGTAAAATTAATGCTTTGTAAATACGTATAGGTTTTTATTTCGTTACCATAGAATCCGTACCGACGACAGCAATTCTACTCCGGCAACAACGCCTCATTCTCGGTACTATTCAGCCTCTTCAGATACATAAAGCGCTCAAGAGGCTTAACATAAGAGCTCCACTCGGCATCCTCATCGGCGATCTCGTCTGCTTGCAAGAACATATTGATTTTTGCATCAGCGTCGTCGCAAAAGTGCAGAAGCAGGGCCTCGATCGTTTTAGGCCTTCGTGGTGATTGCAGCTCGTATGATCCGTGGTGGCTAAGGATGAGGTGGCTAAGCTGAAGCACGACCTCATCGGGGATATCGGCAAGCCCACTTGCCGCTTGTTTCAGCATTTCGTACCCAATAACATGATGCCCGATCAGGCGGCCTTCAGTTGTGTAATCAATCGATTTAAGATAGGACAACTCTTTAATCTTGCCGATATCGTGCAGCAATGCGCCGGCTACCAGCAAGTCGCGATTCACGTCGATGGGATAGTTTTTGGCGACGGAATCGCACAGGTTCGCCACGCTAACCGTATGCTCAAGCAGGCCACCGAGGTATGCGTGGTGGAAAGCCTTAGCGGCCGGTGCTTTTAGGAAGCTTTCGAAGACGGGATGGCTATCGAAGACGCGGTTGATCAATTGCTCGATATGAACATTCCGGAATGAGCCGATTAATGCGAGAAGCTCTGCTTGCAGCTCACCCATATCTTTGCCGGTTGTCGGAAGGAACTCGGCGTAGTCGATTTTGCCCTCATCGACGGGGCTGATGCTGTTTATCTTTATTTGCGGTCGGCCTGCAAACGACCCTGCAATTCCCGATATTTCAACAACCGATTCTACGCTGAAGAGATTGTAGGTCGCATCGTTTAAATCCCATATCCTTGCTTGGATAGAACCGGTCTTGTTCCCGATCAGGAGGTCGCCATAAGGCTTACCGTTTTTGTCCAGCTTTCTCTCTTTCTTAAAAACCAGGAGGCAGCAATTTACTTGTTCGCCATCTCTGAGCTTATTGAGATCGATAGTCATTAGTCATCCTTAATCGTAGCTACTTCTTAGCCTGATTATAAAACTAGTAAGCACTGGTTTGCTAGGCTAACGATTTGAATAGATGGGGCCCGGAGACTAAACTCCGCCGGCAGAAGCCCGCAACCCCGCAGAACCTGCACTTGCTTTCATCGTCCGTGAAAGGCCAGCTCTGATCGATGCTATTTATGGCGTCCACCATCGCCAGTAGCCGAGCCTCGTATGCTGCAGCCCCTTGTCGATCATAAGCACGGCTAATTGTCCGGGCTCCGTTTTCAAGCTCGACTACGGCCACCTCGATCCGCTCGGCGCCACTTTTCAGCAGTGCCAAGCCATAGATATCCATCTGCAGGCTATATTTTTCTTCAAGCGCCTCCAGGCTCGCGTGTTTGTTACCGGTCTTGTAGTCGACAATCAATGTGCGATCACCCTCTGCGGCCAGAGCATCGATACGGCCCGAGATGACTACGTCGCCGATCAGGAAGGAGAAGGATATTTCTTTTTGGATGATCGAAGCCCGTGCGAGCCGCTTAGCTATGGGCGATACGGCGAATTCTCCAAGGATGCCGAATGTGCGACTTATATCGCTTTCGCTCAGATCGGGATAATTTGCAAGAACAATCTCCACATTCTCGCTAACGGCCGACACGCCGTCTTCAAGCAGGACGGTGATATCTATGTTCTCAAATACCTCATGCACGATGGACCCGAACGAGGAAGCGGGGGGAGAGACCGCTTCGCCCTCGACGGGCGGCATCAAGCCGTCCGCTTTGGTGCCGATTATTCTCTTTAGATAGAACGCGTGCGGACACGCTTGATAATCCTTGAGAGAGGAATAGGTGAGTTGACGGACATGAAGACGGCTTACCGAATTAACCGGCGTGAGATCGATCACCGGTAGTGCTTCTTCAGCATGCTCCATGTCGGTGTCCGAACCATCTGCAAGGAGAATTACAGTCTTCTTGCCGGTATCAACGATAGCCCCAGGGCAGATTATACGGCAATCGATACCGCTCTCATGCCACGCATACGATCCACCGTCCCTTAGATCTCGAACGGTGTGGTGGCTGAGTTCAAGGGCCGCCATTAGCCACTCGACATAGGTATTGTTCTCGCTCTTGGCAGGGTCTTTCTTATCAATATTACAGATACCGGTTATAACCAGGCGCTCCTCGGCCCTCGTTATGGCGACGTGCAAGAGCCGCTTGTCTTCGTCATCGGTATCGGCTTTAAGCTTATCCTTTAGCTCGGGATAACCAGGCGCTTCAAAGGGCTTATCTATGCCGGCTACTTTGAACGCTATAGCGGGTTTCGCGGTGCGGAAAAGCACCATTTCGCTGCTACCAGGTGTGCCGTACATCGGTGCGCCCTTCGATAATGCGAGAAATACCACGGGAAATTGCAGGCCCTTAGCAGCATGTACCGTCATTATGCGCACTGCTCCGAGGTTCTCGTCGGCAAGGACGGCTTCGCCCTCACGGCTCGAGAGGCCCTTCTGTAGCGCGAGATAGTCGACGAAGCCCGCCAGATTGGGGCCGTGTACGTCCTCGTAGGCGTCGGCAAGGCGCATGAGCTTTCTGATGTTCGCATAGCGTAAGGTTCCGTTATGGTCCCGCATAAGCGAGCAAAGATCGTAGCCTGTCTCCGAGATTGCTTTCTCTATAACCGCAGAGAGCCCGGAGTAAGCGGCGAACCGCCGAAGCTCGTTGAGCATAGCGGCAAAGCGCTCAAGCTTTTCGTTGTCGGGCGTCTCAAGCGATACATTCTTGTCGATTACGGCGTGCCAGAGCGGGGCGTCGTCCCCGTTGATTCTTCCAGCCGCTTTCCGCATCAGGTAAAGTGCGTCATCGCTTAAGCGAACGCACGGTCCGCGAAGAACGCCGATGAGCGAGATATCATCATATGGGTTTACCAGTGTTGCGAGGAGATCTCGTACCTCGGCGACCTCATCGGTGGCGTAATAGCCGGTGCCGTCAACCGTGTGATAGGGGATACCGCGAAGCTTGAGGGCATCTTCGATCTCCTTTAGCTTGGTTCTCTTTGGGATAAGGATGGCGATATCGTTCGGCTCGTACGGGCTCTGGGCGGTAATCTCCTTAATCCGATCGGCGATGAAGTCGGCTTCGGCTTGTGCCGAAGAAACCTCTTCCCACGTAGTATCGACAACCGCAAGTTCAACTGCCGTACCCTCAGGTTGCTTGAAGTCGTCGTGAGCTCTACCCGGTTTGAGGTGCAGGTGGGCGTCGCCGAAGAACTTCGTACTGCGTCCGACCTGATTCACGAAGGCGAGCACTTCTTCGCGACTGCGGAAGTTTTCCGGGAATGTGACGAACTTACCCGCGCTCGTTTGCGTGCGGTCACGAAGACCCCTGAAGATGGAGACATCTGCATGGCGGAACTTATATATCGATTGAAACTCGTCACCAACGGTAAAGAGGTTATCGTTAGCGATGAGATCGATGAGGTTGCATTGGAGCCCGTTGGTATCCTGAAACTCATCGACCATTATCATTTTAAATCGCTGCCGGTAGCTCTGTTGTATCTCGGGGTGGTGCTCGAATAGATCCTTGGTCAAGAGCTGAAGATCCTCAAAATCAAGCGCGGAGATCTCCGCTTTTTTCTGCTGGTATATGGTCGAAAATAGGCGGAGAAGCTCGGCATAAAAACCGTAGTATCGGTGTGCCATATCCTCAGCGAGCATACGGTCGATTGTATCGAGCAGGTCCTTGGCCATGCCAAAAACCGTCTTGGAGAGCCCCGCCGCCATGCTCAGTTTAAACCTGCCGCCTAAACCGGGCAGCAGGCCGTAGCCTTGAATATCGAGGTAGGCGACCAGGTCCTCAGCGACACTGAAGTTGGTGATGTAGGTTTTCGGGCCGGCATCTCTGTCTGCTGTGCTCAATACTCCTGTGACCTCGTTTGTAAGCTCATCAATGACGACATTAATTTCCGACCGGTTCTGCGGCTGGGCGTCGGCCTCAGGAATACCATGTGAAGGATCGCTAAAACCGGCGCTTCTCAATGCGCCGTACAATGACAGAATCACATCTGCGAGTTTGTCTTTGCCGATCCGGTAGATGAACCCTGCACACCCCTCGCCGCCACCCGCGAACTCGTCCATAGCCTGCTCGATTGCCTCTTTTACAAGGGTTTTTGCTGCTACGTCTTCGACCACGGTAAAGTTGGGATCGATGCCTGCCGCAAAAGGATAGGCTTTAAGGACGCGTGAGCAAAAGCTGTGGATGGTGCTGATATAGGCATCGGGAAGCTTTCTGCCCGCCTCGATGAAGCCCACTTCCGCGAGACGCTTCTTCGTTTTGTCCTGAAGCTGGGCCGCAGCCTCGTTGGTAAAGGTAAGAGTGAGAATTTGATCGACCGGGATTTTATCATCCATGACGGCCGCAGCAAAGCGCTCGGTCATGGCTTTGGTCTTGCCGCTTCCTGCAGCGGCGCTGACAAAGACGTTACCTTTGCGTAAATTTATCGCTTCTTCTTGTTGGGGGTTGGGTTTAAACTCAGTCATTCTACGCACGACCCTTCCGGCATATGTGAGTGAGCTCGCAGAACGTGCAGTCCGCATCGTCGGCGGGGGCGAAGGAGCCATTCCTGATGCGCCCGGCTATCTCACCGGTCTTCTCAAGGGCATTGGAGAGTATTGCCTCGAACTCCTCGTCACTTTTCGCTGCTCTTAACGGTAGGGCGGTTTTTTCGATGGCATCGCTATTATACATACCCTCGGCGTTGATTCTTGCGATGGAAAGGTAACCACCGGCGACCGGGTGCAAGCCCCAAAGCTTCTTGACGGCCTCGATATAGAGCGATACTTGCAGGCTTTTTCCCGATTCTATATCTTTCGCGCTCGGGATGCCCCTACTTTTATAATCGATAACCACTGCCCGGTTGTTCTCGTCGATATCGATGCGGTCGATCTTGCCCCGGATCTTAGTGCCGTCTTCAAGCACAAGGCACTCCTGTTTATGCTCGTTATTGTACTCCTCGGCGGGTAGACCAAAGGACGCTTCAAAAAGGCCGGGTGTAAACCCGGTCGACCTGACGGCCTCAGCCCTGATAAAGCGCTTGAGATTTTCAGCCATCTCATGGCGGCTAAACTTGGCATCAACGCTCTTTGTGTCCGCCGCTTCATGCCCGAACTCTTCTTCGAATATCTCTACAAGGAACGACTCCATGTCATCAAGTTTATCTTTAACCGGCTTGCCTACACCGAAGCGCTCAGGAAGAGCCCTGTAGAACTTTTCCAGCGTTGAGTGGAGGATCGACCCCTTATTGAGAGCATCAAGCTCAACTTCAATTGCCTGTGGCTTAAGCATTCTCTCTACATACCATTTGAAGGGGCAATTCGCAAACGACTCAAGCTCGGTGATGCTAAAGGTATCGCGGTTTGAAATCAGTTCTCTCGCCCCGGTTGAGATGAAGCGTGCCGGTGGGGAGGGGACTCTGGCTAGTATACCCCCCAGCTGATGGGAGCCACCTATGCTTTCAATGACGGTTTTTGTAAGGTTTGGCTGCTTACTATGGCAACTTGCGGCCAAACGGATAGCTTCTTTAGCGCTCGGTATGGATACGAGGTTGCCATTAAACACCACATCAGATAGATAGCGTCTCATGGTCAGCTTTATTAGGTCGTCTTCATCGATCGACTCCTGGAGGTCGCTGAGGAACGAGGACTTTAACAGGGCCCTGCCGTTACTGTTAACGCTTTGATAGCTCAAAAACAACCTCTCAGTTGCCCTGGTTGCAGCGATATAAAACAAATAGCGCTCCTCGGCTATATCGCCGCCCCTGGTATCTATTTCAAGATCATATGATGCGAGCTGCTTGCGCTCTTCCAGATTGAAAAACGGATCTTCGCTCGTTGACTGCGGGAAGGAGCCCTCATTTAAGCCAAGCAAGAAGACAGCTCTATAGGAGCGTCCGCGAGAGCGATGGACTCTTAGAACGTGCACCTTTTCGGCCTCTGCCTCGCGGTTGACACGCATCTCGGTGCTTGAAAGGATTTTATAAACATCGGCTAGGTCCGGGTTGAATTTGGGGTCAACAGACACAAGCCCGCCAAGACTGTTAAGTGTGTCTTCAATAACCGATAGCGCCTTTAGGCCGGCCTTCTCATCGTAGGTAAATATGGGTGCGTTGTTGCCATCCGGCCTGTTGCTCGAATCCAAATTGCTTACCAAGATACAGGTGAGGAGCTCGGAGCCGATCGAGCGTACCAGTGGTACCATCTCCGAGAAATTGCCGATTGCCATAAGATCGTTGATCTCTTTCGCACCGATACCGGATACCTGTGCCCAGAGATCGAGCACTTCGTGCGTCTCAACAATTCTATTAAGCCTTACTTCTCGCGCAAACCGGTCGATTTCACTTTGCTTGTTTATATAGCGAATTCGCAGATAGGTGACAAGGTCGGCAATATCTTTCGATGCATAGCAGAAGCTTAAAAGTGCCAGCATCGCACGTCCCAGTGAGCTTTGGCCAAGTGGCGTCAGCTCGCTCAACGAATAGGGGAGAGCGAAATCCTCAAACACCTGGATGAGGGTGCGAGCATACCTGCTCGGTTCTCGCATGATCACCGCTATCTCCTCGGGTTTAAAGCCATCTTTTCTGATGAGCTCTAGGATTTTGGCGCCAACGAGCTCAATCTCGCCCCGCTCGCCGGCGGCTACGAGAAAGTTGGGTTGTAATACCGGCTTGGGATCGCCCCCGGGTAAGCCCGCGCTCGTCCAGGCTACGCTGTCCGCGGCGTTCACGAGCTCCTCGACCGCCTCTTTTCGGCCAAGGAAGGCATCCGTATCTTCGAAGGTGAGCGCAAATGTGATGTTCGCGTTGAGGCTTAGAAGTTCTATGATTCGCCGCTGGCTGGTGGTGAAATCATCAAACCCGTATAGAAAAATCGGGCGGGTTTCCACAAATTCGCCGTTCTCAAGCGCATCAACAATTTCCCAGCGAAGAAGCTGCTCATCAAGTAGGTTGAGGTTTTGAAGCTCCTCCAAGTAGCTTTGGTACAGCTTAAGGATATCATTGAGATAATTAGCAGCCCTAAAGCTGTTCCCGGCCCACTTCGCAAAGGCCTCTTTGAGTTTTTCAGGAGTGTTCATGCCCTGCTTTAAATCGTTAAATAGGTAGATTAGAGCCTTACTAAAGCCCGGATATCGGGCCGATTTGGCAAGCGAAGTGAGGTCGGCGTCTTCGACGATTCGCCTCACAATAAACTCCTGCTGGATGGGGTCGATTCGGTGCTGGGTTATTTCTGCACTTTTTGCCAACTGATCTAGAAATTCATCATACGTTGTGATGCTTATCCCTACAGCCGCATTAAGAGCCTGAAGGAGCTCCCTTCGAATAGAGATGGCTTCGGTTTCGCTGGGCACGAGAAGAAGAGGAGTATCATCGAGCCGATCGATAAAGCGCTCAAACAGCACATTTTTCTTCCCGCTCCGCGCTGGACCGATAATAACGTTAAGAGGCATATATGGCTCCCGGTAGATATGGGCAATTCCTGGAAATGCTCGCCATGCTAGTCGTAACTTATTTTATCAGAAGCACGCGGCAGGTTCACTTATGTGGTAGTCGGTTAATATATTTAGCTGATATTGCTATTGGTCGAGCACGACATCGGAGAGATCTGCCCGCGATGTGGCTAAAAGAGTGCTTGGAATAAGGTGGAAAGCGGCAATAAGGCAAAATATCCGTATTGTGATTCATGAATAAGTTGTGAATTTTCGTACGAATCGGTTAATCCGCAGAGTAGTCGGGGAAAAGCTTAATGGTACCTACGACTCATCCCTGCAACCAGTCCGAAATCGGTAACTAAGTAAGGGAAGCTATGAAAAAGCGAAAAGCACCTAAAAAAGCACCGAAGCGGATAGCAAATCAGAATTCTAACGGCAACTTTTTTGCGTGGCGTCAGGGCTTTGCCGACGGGCGGCTCAACATCCCGACCAAGGATCAGACAGGATCTCCACAATTTGAAATCGACGTTAAAGACCAGGCCGAAGAATACATGTGCGCGCTGGCGAAACAGCTAACCGACAGGCTCTCTCATTTTACGAGAGCGATATCGGATAGGGCGCACCGCGAAGGGCTGATCAAGGAGAAGCTTTACCAGGCAAATCTTGATCTTGCAACGGCGCAGGAGGAGAACCGGGAGGCACAGGAAGAGATGCGCGGCCAGGAGCACCCGCATCTTCGACCGTGGATAGTCTGGCCGATCATCGGTGTGCTGGCGTTTACCGAAGTCCCGTTAAACTCGTTTGTCTTTAGCCTGTTCGGGGGCTCAAGAACTGAGACATACTTGATGGCGGCCGGCATATGCTTTGCAATCCCGTGGCTTGCCCACCTGGCAGGGCAGGAATCAAAACTGCGGGAAGGGGAGCGCGTCAGCCCCAAATTCATCGCGATATCGGCCGTGCTGCTGGTTTTTCTACTCGGCATCTCGTATTTGCGAACGCAGGTCATGAGTGCAATGGCAATCGACCAGGCGCTCAATATCCACGTCAGCGGGTTTTTGTCCGGGGTCATGTTTTTCTCGGCGAACCTGCTCATTGTCGGGGCGGCGTACTGGACGTCATATGCCTGCCAGGTAAAGAACCCGCAGCTCTTCAAGTGCAGGGAGGACGGGGCGAAACGGGCGGCGTCAGAGCTTGAAAGCACTTTAGAGAACCGTGATTCTCTCGAGCGCGAACTATTCACTTTGATTAGAAACGCCCAGGATTCAACCACTGAACTCATAAAACACCGAAATGCCACCAAGTCGATGGCCGACGGGCGCCGGGCGCAGGCTAAGCAGGTCATACGGATTTATCGCCGCTCAAATATCAGGTGGCGCAAGGATAGCGAGCGGGATATCGCGAGTTTCTCGGTCGAACCGGTCATCGCTGAGCCGGCGTGCCTGTCGAACGCGTATCAGGAGATCGATAACCAGATTCACGTGCTTGAATCGATTGCCGGACGCAATATCAGCACCGATAACCTGCGCGTGGTTGTTCCGCAAGACACCGCAGAGGATATGGAGAGCGCTTAAATGAGACGGTATAAAATACCTGGCAAAAACCATAATATTTTAAGCGCGAAGCTGATAACGCATCTAAGCATACTGGTTAAATTACCGGCGCCTATTGTCATCTCTATAGCCATCTTATTAACCTGTTTACCGCTCATTTCGGGCTGCGGTTCTTCAACAGCTCAGACGGGTACGCAATCGAAAGTCGTTCTCGCCTTGTTCGACATCTCGAACAGCACCTCGTCGGATCGCGGCCAGTACCTGAAGGATTTTCGGAAGGTTCTGGATGGTCTTAACCCGGGCGACGTGATAGTTGCCGAGCGCATCGACAGTAACTCTTTATCCGACTCGACGTTTCCCATCAATGAGACGATCAAGCAGCTTAAAAGCGACCCTAATGAAAACCAGATAAAGGCCTATACAAAGCAGCGCGATCTACCCAAGCGGGTCAAGCAGCAAAAAGACGCAATTCTAGCCCAGGTAAAAACGCTGCTCGAGAAGAACAGCGAGGCCACCGAGATGTTCGGCGCCTTTAAGGTAGCCCAGCGGGTGTTCGATACCTACCAGGACAAAAAGCGCGTGCTCATCGTCTTTAGCGATATGTACCACCAGCCGGGGGAAGCCGCCGGTTACGATTTCACTAATCCGTCGTTCAACGAGAAGAGCATCCCCGTATTAATCAAGCATGAAAAAAGCGAAGGCGTTCTTCCGAACCTCTCCGGCGTGACGGTGTATGTGAGCGGTGCCAAGGCAAACACCATTTCAAAAGCGATGCTCGTACAAAAGTTCTGGCAGGCCTTTTTCAAAGAAGCCGGTGCCACATTACCCGAGAAAAACTACGGCCGCAGCCTTCTTGCATTTGACGAATAGCACATAGTAAAGTGCTTAGCGTCCGGTGAGTAATCTATGTTCATACGGCAGGTGGGAGATATGAAGCTTACCGTTCTAGACGACGCGCAAAACATCGCTGGCATGGAATACTGGGCGTATCCGGTCGATCACTCGGTACCGGGCACATCCGCGTTCGCGTTTAATAGCACTCGTCCGGGCACATTTCCGGGCCTGAGCTCATGGAACTCATCCGCTTGATTGAGCCGGAAATCGTCGTGCCGGTTCACACCGAAAACCATTCGCTCTTTGATGCGAAACTCGGCAGCGACTTTTCCGTTATAACGGTTAGCGACGGGCAGACAATTGATGTAAAATAGGGTTCAAAGGTATTACAACTAGCTGGAATTGTTGCCTTGAGCTTGTATGTTTGACATGCAAGCATAGGGGGAACAATAACCGTAACAACAACAAAAGTTTTTTACTAGCATTGGAGGCACCATGCGCGCACGAAAACTGTTTAATGCCTCTCGTATCTCTAGAGGTTCTCTCGCCCTGCTTGTGGCGCTGCTACTCATTACTGCCGCCGTATCAGCTCAAGCGGCGACAAAACTCGTTATCCACGTAAATAAAGGCTTTGGCGCAGTCAAGCTCGGCGTTACCGACACGAACGCCGTGAAGGCGATAGGCAAACCATCCAAATCAGGCAAGGATTCTGAGTATGAAGGCCGGGTCGTCTACTACAAGTTCTACGGCAAGGCGAACAAAAACGGCGAATACCCGCTCGAGATCTATAGCGATACAAAGCACAAAGTCTTTATGTTTGCGATCAACGCGTCCGCATACCCGACCGACGAGGGAACAAAGGTCGGCTCAACCGAGGCTCAGCTCAAAGCGAAGTATGGCAAGAACCTAAAGTTTAAAGCCGGTCGCGTCTACAATCACTACTGGCTAGGCAGCAAAGTGGGCACCGATTTCTTCGTTAAAGCCGGTAAAGTAACCCAGATTATCGTTCGTAGTTATTAATAAGCATCTAACCAGCGCTTTTGTTGCATATACCACGGTGGGTATGCTACTATGTAGGTGCAAGTATCACAATCTCACAAGCTGCTGAACAGGCGCTTTACAGCCGCAGGCGGCTAGCACAAGCTGCAGTAATGAGGTGCATACTTGCTAAGAGTTACCCTGGCATGAATGATGTGATTAATATGCACCAGGAGCACGTTTATCAAGAGAATACAGGAATGAAGCGGATTATCACAGTATTACTGTTTACTGTGGCGTTCGCCATGATAGCATCACTCGTAGCAAATGCCGGCAACTTTATAACTTTGTCGCTGCAACAACCATCTTACGAGGATAACGGGCTCCACTTTTCGGTAGCTAAACAAAACGGTGTAAGCCAGATACAGCTCAAGAGCGACGGTAAAGTAGTTGCAACTGCGCTGCAGGATCACGCAAGCGCCGAGACGACGTTTACCGTCGTTGCTCCCGATGATAGCCATGAATACACCGCGGTTGCATATGATGCGAGTGGAGTCATGGTTGCCATGAGCAATAGCATCTATGTTAACCTCGACGATTATCGGCCGCTTACGCCGTCATGGGACGTTACCGACAACATGGCGATTCCTGGCCGGCTGACAATAAACGGCAATGTCGATGATCGCACGCAAAGTCTCTATTTAGCTATAAATGGGAAGATCACTTACCGCACGACACCGGTAAATGGAGTTTACGGATTTAAAAATGTGTGGCTGCGACAGGGGTATTCGCATATCCAGGTTATTGCCTGCAATGCATGGGGCAAAACCTTCACCAAGACAGCGCTAGTGCGGAGTGGAACAGTAAAGCCGCTCAACTATATCCTTGTTAGTAAAGGCGATATGTCGCTCTCACTGTTTGAAAACGGCAAGTTATCAATTCTGTATCCGATTGCCATCGGCACTCCGGCGACACCCACACCGGCAGGCGTATTTTATGTAGGCAAGAAGCTCTATACCAGTCCGGACGGCGATTGGGGCGCACGGCGCCTAGTGCTGTACCAAAAACGCAAAGACGGGCCGCACTACAGCGGTTACAATATTCACGGCACCAACCGCCCGAGCAGCATCGGCAAGATGGCCTCGCACGGCTGCATCCGCCTCTACAATGAGGATGTAATCCAGCTGTTCGACAAAGTCAAAATCGGCTCCGCTGTTTTCGTGGAAGAGTAGTAACGCCGTTGAAGTGTAGTAACACTAGCGGCCTATGGAACAAAAATGTAAGCCGTTGCTGGGTATGATAACGCCTGGTCAGCACAGCAGTTATAAGTAAGTATGAGAACAGTGGCGGAGCAAACTTTCAAGTTTTGCTCCACTTTTATCGTCTAAAGATAAAATATTGGCATAAGTTAATGAAATTTGGGCTAAAACGAGCAGAAATCGTTTTATGCTGAGTGCCGGGAATTGTACGTTTTCACGCTACTTCTAGAACTCCAAACCGCTTCTCTTAAAAGTCGATGTATAAAAACTTGGTGGTGCCGCTTGAGAACATGATGATGAGCATGATAAGCGCCGCTATCACGAGGCCGTATGCGGCATCGACAAGCATATCTCTCATCCAATAACCCCCTTAGCGATTTCGGTGATGATACCTAAGAACTTACCGGCTGGCATAATGAAGAACCCCCAGCCGAAGGAAACCAGTGCAAACGTAAACACGCCGCTTGCAATATTGGTGACCGGTCGGAATGCGGAAGGCAGTGCAATCAACGGCTTTATAAACACCCGGTAAGCCCGATATCCCACAAGCAATAACCCGTGGTAGAGCCCCCAGAAAGCAAAGTTAAGCGCGGCTCCGTGCCACAAGCCCGAGATCGACATCGCGATCACCGTATTAATGCCGGCGAGTGCAAAACCACTTCTGCTGCCGCCGAGTGGAATGAAAACGTAATCGATGATCCACCTGGTAAGCGAGATGTGCCAGCTCTTCCAGAAGTTGGCGATACTGGTTTTAAAGTAGGGCAGCGAGAAGTTCTCGGGCACCGCGATGCCGAAGAGCGCCGCCGAGCCGATAGCGATATCGGAATAGCCGGAGAAGTCCATGTATATCTTAACCGAATATGCAACCAGTGATATCGCGACAACGCCGGCGCTCACATGCCCGGTTGCCTGCGTTAACGGGTCGACCCAGGTGCTGATGCTATCGGCGATCACCACTTTTTTAGCAACACCCACAGCTATGCGAAGCACGCCGGCGTTCACCAGCGCCCAGGAAAGCCCCGCATCGCGAAGCTTCGGCGTGAAGTCCTGGAAGCGTTTGATCGGCCCGGCAACCATGGTCGGGAAGAACATGGTAAAGGCCATGAACTCGAAAAAGCCGTGCTCGGCAATGGTGCCTTTTCGCATGTCGGCCAGGTAGTGGATGAACTCGAACGTATAGAACGAGAGCGCGAGCGGTATGATAATGCGCTCGGCCGAAAGCGGCGTCATATGAAATAGAGTTGCGACCAGGTTGAAGAGCATAATCCGGTATTTGTAATAGGCGAGCGCGCCGATTGCGAGCGAAAGCCCGACGATAAAGGTGCCGCCGTGCCGCACGGAGTTGCGTGCGAGCACGTAGACGGCAACCGCCTCAACCAGGATAAACAACAGGAAGCCGCCGGCGTAAAAGGTGTAAAAGGCCGTGCCGCACAGGGTTATCCATACCGGGCGCCATTGCTTCGGCAGCAGATGAAACACCAGGACTGCCGCCAGTAAAAACAGGGGATAGATAAGGCTCGTAAATATCATTGCCGCTCCCAGATGTAGCCCGCGGTTAGGTCGGTAATCCACTTGCCGCAGGCAATGCCGCCGGCGTCGGTGGTGTGGCTGATATCGAAGAATTGATCGGCGGCGACAACGCCGGCCCCCAGGTTAGCATCGGCAAACGGGAACCCTTGCGCCTCCACGATTGACCGTAGGGTTTTTGAGTTGGCATCATACGAATCCCAGCTATAGATGCCGTACTCGTCGAGCGCCTGGACGTTAAGCGGCGCGATAAAGAAAAACGCCCGTTTTTTATGTTCGGCCAGAAGCGCGAGCAGGCGCTTCAAGAAAAATATCTCGCTATCATTCGGGTCGATTTTGTAATCATAGAGCTGAGAGCAGCGCTTGATGATAAGAAGTTTTTGCGCCGCCGAGAGTGAATCAAACGGCTTGCTGCTCTCACCGGTATCGCCGGCCAGTGCGTTTGCTTCAGCACCGCCGGCGCTCGAGCCTGCACCGCCGTTAATCGGAGTGGTTTTACCATCAACTATATCCGTACCGGCACCGGCCGTGGCCGGGTTAAGTTGCGCAAAGAGTGCTTTAGGCGACCCGCCGAACACGGTGCTCGTAATATAGTCACGCTGGGCAAAGGTGAAACTGTATCGCGATAGGGCGCTTGAGAGTGTCGCGTTCGCGCGCTGGTCCAGCGTTCTAGTGGAGCCGAGCGTTTTTGCCTCGCCGCTTGAGACCGGCCCGCCGAGGCGGTGGGGCAGGTCGGCATAGCGTATGTGCGGGCGGTTTGCGTCATGCGGGTTAAACGTGTGGTAGTTAAGCTGGATGACAAACGCGTCCGCATTGCCTATGAGCGCTTTTGCGATATAATACTGGTCGGCCACAAGCTGCCCGTTCGATGCGAGGTTGTAGGCCTTAATTGTCTTCGGGCTTTGATTATAAGCCGGGGGTATAACAACTTTAGTATCTGGTTTATCATCTATATCTCCGATAGTTCGGGGACCCATATTGTGCTTTAAATCTGCAGCGGCTTCGGCACCTGTTTGCACTGCATTCCGGTAAACTTCTTTTTGGGTTTTCTCAGGCTTCCTCATCAGGGTATTCACCGTAGATTCAAACGCATACGGGTACGTGTTGCGGGCATTCTTAATCCGGTAGCCGTACGTAGGCGATGCGCCTAAGAACGCCACGATTTTACGATTGTCCGTGTTGTTAGCATGAATTTGCCCGATGTGATCCACGTAGAGGCGAAGCGACGTAATATCGGTGCCGCTTTTGAAACGGTACTGGCTATCAAACGCCGGTGTCATCGAACGTGTTACGGCACGTCCCACAAGAATGTCGATTAAGGCAAAGAAGATAAGGGCGAACGCAAGTCGCCTGATCACTCGAAACGCCGGGAGCTCCGACCGAGGCGGCATCGTTTGAACCCTGGAGGGGGTGTTGCCTGAATCGTTATGCGCCTGCCGGTTATTTTGTGGTATAGAAAACATATCAGGTTGGTATCAGTTGTTATGTTGAATGATGTGATCGGTGCCTGCCGTCTACATCATACCATTATCGGCAAGTTATCGGTAGCCGCCAGCTGGGAGCCTCTAGAAGTAGAAGGGCATATAGCGTTGTGCCATAATATGCTCATGTAGTAGTAACCAGCTATAATTTCGTGCCATTATGCTGGGGCCGGTTTTGCTGCATGTCAAAGCTGTGCTATTATGCATAGCCTGTAGCTATGGTGTCTAGGGACAGCCAGCTGATGCTACATTTTATGAGGTAAAAGAGGTCGTGCAATGAGCCAGAAGAAATCAAGTTACTGCAGGGCGTTAGATAATGTAACCGGCGCCCGCCGTCTTCAACTGCTTGCATTACTTGGCATGGTATTCGCTGCATTAATAGGCGGGTGCGCGCAGGAAAGGGTTTCGAACAGAACGGCATCCATAACAACCGAGCGCCAAGCCCAGAGCACCACGAACAAACAAAGCGCTACCAGCGAAGCATCGGCGACAACTACGACGTTTGCGCCCACGGCAACGACAGCGGAGACTAAACCGATCCCGTTTGATACCGACCGCGTCATGGTCGACGTTAAGGCGATTACCGCATTCGGCATCCGCGCGGAAGGCAGCAAAAACGAGCGCGCCGCCGCCGCCTTCGCGGAATCGAAATTCAAAAGCATGGGATATGCCGTGACCAGGCAGCCGTTCACATTGCCGCCGGGCAAGCCGTGCCAGAATCTCATAGTCGATATCCCCGGGGCGAAAAGTCCCGGGAAAATATTGTTGATCGGCGGACACATCGATTCGCGGCCGACCACGCTTGGCGCGAACGACGACGCGCTCGGTGTTGCAATCGTGCTGGAGCTGGCCCGGATATTCAAACAGCAGGCGCCGCCGGTAACGCTTCGTCTTATGGTGTTCGGGGCCGAAGAGTACGGCAACAAAGCGCTCGACCAGCACCACCTCGGGTCTCGCTACTACGTGAAGCAGCTCAGCGCCAACGAGATAAACAAAATCGCCGGCATGATATCGGTCGACATGGTGGGATACGGCTCGCAGTTCAGGGCCCGCTCGCTTGGAAAAGGCCCGAAAACGGTGTGCAACATGCTCATCAACCAGGCGAAATTGCTCGGGGTCGATATGGTTTACGAAAAAGCGCCCGAATGGAGCGACCACGAGCCGTTCGAGAAGGCGGGTATCCCAAGCGTCTGGTTTTGTTGCGAAACAGACCCGGTATACCATACGATGGGCGACATTACCTCGCATCTTGTCCTCAAACGAGTCTCGTTCTCAGGCGATATGCTGGTAAACACCATCCGCGATTTCAGGTAGTGCCGTGTCGCCGATGCTGCCTGCCATTTTTGTAAAGTCGTATGCCCTGGAGCCGATACTTCTAGTGGGAACGTTGAACTGGGCTTGCGCTCGCGCTAAAAAGCGCATAGAGCACGAGTTCTGCTGATAGAGGAGGCAATTGTCGTGATTAGTAATACCACACCAAACAAACCTACGGTATTGTGGAGAGCGTTCATATCGTGTATCGCGATCATGCTAAGTTTTTGCGTTATGCCGGTACTGCCGGCGTTCGCAGTGCAATCATCAGTGAATGGCGGACATGCTGTTCTGTTGGGGAATACCACCAAGACAATGGCAACGAGCGGTTATAGCGCTTTAAGTACGGATACGGCACCGCCGGCCGCGCCGACAGGCCTCGCCGCAACGGCAGGAGAAGGCCAGATAACGGTTTCGTGGAAGGCAAATACCGAGAACGACCTCTGGGGATATCGCATCTACCGCACAACGACCAACGATGCAACCCAGGCGTTTAAGCTCGCAAATTTGTTGCAGGACAATCTGAGTTACATCGACCGGGATGTATCAGCAGGTACCACATATTACTATTGGGTGTCGGCCTATGATACAACCGATAATGAAGGTGCTATGACGGGCCCGGTATCGGCAGCCGAAAAGCCACCGATTTTATTTAACGATGTCCCGGCGTCACATTGGGCGAACGCATACATCGCCAAGTTGTTTAGTAAAGGTATAATCTCCGGTTATAGCGACGGGTCGTTTAGCCCGGCCGCATCGGTAACGCGGGCTGAATTCGCCAAGATGGTCTGCTTCGCGATGGATTACATGCTGGATGACCCGGCAAAGGCATCCTTCAGCGATGTTCCTTACGACAACTGGGCGTACCGTTATATCGAAACCGCTAAGTCCCGGGGCGTTATCACGGGCTATACGGATGGAACGTTCGGTCCCAATAAAAAAATAACCAGAGCAGAGATTACCAAGGTAATCGCCGAAGTATTAGGTCTCTCACCGGGCACCAGCTCGCTGAAAGATATCAATAAGAACTGGGCTAGCGACTACATTACCGCCTGTGTTAAGGCGGGAATCGTCAGCGGATACGCCGACGGGACGTTCAGACCCGCAAATACGGCAACACGCGCTGAGGCCGTCAAGATAATCGCAAGGTTGGTCGGCGAGTAGACGCCGCACAAAATATTGCATTACAAAAAGCGTCCTTACGAGGGCGCTTTTTCTGTGGCGGATTTCAGCGCGATAGCCGTTGTTACCATCTTCTATTTAAGAAGCCGACCGCTTCGATATGGTACGTCTGCGGGAAGAAATCGACAAGGCGGACCGATTCTACCTCGTAATTAGCGATAAGTTTCTTCAGGTCACGCGCGAATGTCGACGGGTTGCACGACACGTAGACGATACGTTGGGGACTAGCTTCTATCAACCCGTCAATCAAGGTAGGTGAGACACCCGCGCGCGGCGGGTCGAGGAGCACAACATCGAGCGGGATCAAGCCTTCTATATCGAAGTCCTCGGCTGATGAACGCACAAACTCCACATTTTCGATCTTGTTGATAGACAGATTGCGCAAACCGTCCTTAACCGCGACAGGGTTTTCTTCGACGGCAACCACATAACCAGCATCAAGAGCGACCGGAAGCGCAAAGTTGCCGGCGCCCGAATAAAGGTCGAGCACGCGCCGCACATGGAGCGGCCGGAGTTTCTCCCGGATCAGCGCGACCAGTTTTTGATTAAGCAGCCAGTTGCTCTGGAAGAAGCTGTTCGGCGATACGGTATAGGTAATCGGGTCCAGTTTTAGCACCAGGAATTCCTCGCCGAATGCCAGAGATTTCCGCTGGTTGCGTGTACCGGTTTCGATGAGGATACCTCTGAAATCGTAATTAATCATGGCGTGCGCCAGCTCGTCCCAGTGCCTGTTCGGCACGTCTGCCGCCGGATTAGTTTTTATCGTGGCGAACAGGCCGTCCCCGTACGCTATATGAATCTCGGTCACACCCTCAAAAAGCTTCGGCTGCTTGTGCAGTGCATCATGTGTGCGCTTAAGCCCGATATTGATCGGTTCGATAAGAAGCGGACTATACTCCATATCGGTTACTTCATTGGTGCGCTCTTTAAAAAAGCCGATTTTGCCATCCTGCAGCTTAAACTGTGCTCGGTAGCGGTAGTGCCAGGCGCTTTCTTTGAGCGCAAGCGGCTCGTCAAGCACAATATTGAGACCGCCGATGCGCCGCAAGGCGTCGGCAAGCACGTCTTGCTTAATCTCTACTTGCTTGTCATAGGCGATATATTCGAGCTGGCAGCCCGTGCAGTACCCGTACTTCGGGCGCACGCGGTAGGGTGAGGGCTCGATGATACGGTCGACCTGGGCGATGTAGTAATCTTTCTTTTCTTCGATGGCGGATACTTCGACAAGCTCGCCGGGAATCGCACCTCGAATGAGCGCGACTTTACTACGAGGTTCGCCGCCGGGCTGCTCTTCGTCACTGCGTTCTACTTCCGCCGGAATGCGGCCGATCGTGTATCCGCCGTAAGCCGGCGGCCCTGCAACCAGCACTACATTTTCCGGCAACGGTTTGCCGCCTGTCTTCTGATTATTTCTTCGTCGTTGTTGAGCCATATGCTTTAAATCCCCAAATTCTAATATCCAATTCAAACCCACCATACGATAGCTAATTAGCCTATAGGTTTGCAAGGGAGCCACCGATATTAATAGTATCATATGGTAATTATTAGTAATTCATACCTGCACTACGAGCCGCATCTTTATCATGCAAAATAAGCAATACAAGCACTTTCCACAAACACACGAACCAGGTGTTTTTTATTCTAGTCTTAAGGGAGGATACATGAGGCGATTGGATGATACCACAAAAGTTGATCTGGTGTTGTGGTTGATTTGCGTTTTATTCCTGGCGTTTGCGCTGGCTGCCGCAACATCACCACGTGAGGCCCGGGGGGCGGTTATCCCGGCACTATCGATGTCCGGCAAGCCGGCGGCATCGGGCCTCGAGCAGGCGACCGGTAAAATCGGGGTTGTCTTCTCGTACCAAACCGAGGAATCGGGCAAACAGAAAACGCATCCGGGAAGCAACATGGGCCAGGTTGCGGTTATCGAACGCGAGACCATAGTCTACAACATGCTTGAGAAACGGGGCTATGATGTCGTGAAGGTGAGCGATTCCGACCTCAAGAGTCTGGCGACGCTTCAGCAATACCCGGTTGTCGTGTTCCCATGGATGTTTATGATGGATGAGGCCCAGGGGGCCACGGTGCGCGACTATGTGGGGCAGGGCGGCTCGGCCGTTATGCTCTTTGATATTTCGCGCGTCTACCCGCCGTTCGGCCTCTATATCCGCTATTTTGCCCACGATGCGTGGGAGTGGGGCCCGATCAGCGAGCTCTTGCAGATTCGTTTTATCAACGACCCGTTCGATTCGGGTTTCACGGTCTCGAGCCGCACTTCAACACATCCGATTATCAACGCGACCAAAAGCACGCTCGACGACAGCTCGATCACACTGGTCGAGCCGCAGGCCGCCGGTGTTGTTTACACCCAGGCGCTCCCTGGTACGGTTAATAAAAATGTGGCGCCGGTTATGTGGTACTCGAATGGGACGCCGGCGCTGTGGGCGGGGCAGTACGGCAAAGGCAAATTAGTCTATTTCACCTTTAAGGTTATGGATTTCTGGTGGCACTCGCGCCTCGCTTCTTACGCCGATACGGCAAAAGAGCTCGCGTCCCAATCCATAAACTGGGCGGCGGTCTCAGACGGGAGCGCGGTTAGAACCGATTTCAGCGCGGCAGCAACAGGGAAGGTGGGTTTTACCAGCAAGGGCCTTCTCATTCGCCATTATCTCAAGAGCACCGGAAATATCCAGGCAATGGGGGACGTTACCACGGCTGTGTATGCGGCAAACGGCAAGCTCATATATTCGACGAAGCGCCAGCGTGCCGGTTCTATGCCCGGGGCCACGCCGTACTGGTCGTTCCCGGTAAAAGTAGCGGTTAAGAAAGGCGTGAAATACCGCGTCGTGATCACTTATCAGGACAGATATAAACGGTATTCACACCGCGAAGAGGCGACGATCGCCTACGGCCAGGGCCAGGTCGCAACAAAAGCGGTAAGGTAAGGTAGATGCGCGCTAACGCACACAGTTTAATTGCTTGCTCTATCCAAGCAGGCCGTTTACAATCAACAGGGTATATTAACTTCGAAATATCTTGGAATGACGAGCGAGAAGTTTGCGAAGATAGCGAAGACGGCAACGATAGTAAAGACAGCACGACTGCAACGAAGACGGTTACGGAAAAGGATAACATGGCGGAAAAAAGACCGCATAGTAGGAATAGCGGACCAAACAACAACAAAACAACTAACCCCAATAACTTACGCCTTTTTGTGTCTGCCGCCAAGGGTGTCGAGCCGGTTTTGGCAGGTGAGCTTACAGCGCTTGGCATGAAGGACGTACGGCAAGACGCCGGCGGTGTCTCATTTACCGGCACAAAGGCCGACATGTACCGGGCAAATCTGTGGCTTCGAACTGCAAACCGGATTCTCTTGCCGGTTCGCGAATTTATCTGCCGCTCCGACGACGAGCTTTACGAGGGTATGCGCCGTATCGACTGGCGCCGGTATCTGACACCGAAAATGACCCTGGCGATAGATGCCAACGTGCGCGATTCGGCCATTAAACACTCGAAATATGCCGCATTGAAAGCCAAGGACGCTATTGTCGACCAGCTCCGCGAGCTGCTCGGCAGCCGCCCGAGCGTGGATACGGCCGACCCCGATCTTCGCATCAATATCCATATAGTAAACAATGAGTGCACCATCAGCCTCGATTCGTCGGGGGAGAGCCTGCATAAACGGGGCTACCGGGTTGAGCCGGTCGAGGCGCCGCTAAAAGAAACGTTGGCTGCGGCGATTGTCGAGTATACCGAATGGGACATGAGGAGTCCGTTCATCGACCCGATGTGCGGTTCGGGCACGATTGTAATCGAAGCGGCGCTCAAGGCCGCGAATATCGCCCCGGGGCTTATCCATAAGACATTCGGGTTTCAACGCTGGCTCGATTTTGATGCAGGCCTTTGGAAGAGCCTGCTGAAGGATGCCGAAGCACAGCGCAAGGGGCATGCCCGCACGACTATTCGGGGCTATGATGCCTCGTCCAGAGCGATTCGCGCCGCCATGACTAACGCGCGAGCTGCGGGCGTTGACTTCGTGCCGTTCATCCGCAAAGATCTTGCCGATTTTACGCCGCCCCCCGGCCCCGGCATAATCGTCCTCAATCCACCCTATGGCGAGCGCATTGGCGATAAGCAGCAGCTTGAAGGGCTCTATAAATTGATCGGCGATGTGTTCAAGCAGCGGTGCAAGGGATACACCGGCTATGTGTTTACCGGCAACCCCGATCTCGCCAAGGCTATTGGGTTGAAGGCATCGCAGCGGATCGTCCTCTTTAACGGGCCGATTGAGTCACGACTTCTTAAATTTGAGCTGTATTAAGCCCTCTCCAATATTGTCTTTTTACTTTATTTCGGGTACAAACATCAGAGGGAAGTAAGATATGATACCGCAGAATATTTCACCGGGTAAAAGCGCACTTATTATGTTCTTGGCATCCTTTTTCTTAGGACTTGCCATATTTGTTATCTTCGGCCGGTTCGCCGGCGTGTTTTCCGGCAATAAAAGTTTTGTCGTTGCGCTTACCGGATCACCCTATGGCTGGGTGGCGCTCTTCGGTGGCGCTATGATAGTAGCCTCGCCGATAATCGCCCTTTCAATCTGGGCGTTCGATAAAGCCGTTAAAGCCACGCTTGAGAATGCGAAAAACACCAAGAAAAAACGATAATCGCCCCGTCTAATTCTTGCCGACACACCGGCTATAATATACGCGTATCCACTCCGCAAATTTTTCACCGCTTTTTGACGGTTTTGTTGTCACATTCGTCTACCCCATGGTGTTATAGTTATGGAACCAAATATTGGGGGTACGGGATCTCGTGGTTTTACAGAACAACAGGCACAAAGAACATATGACTATAGCGCCGGATGATTTCGATTTCAAAGAGTTGTTCACTGCAAATTACCAGCATGTACTTCGGCACCTTATACTCCTGACAGGTAACAAGACGCTAGCCGAGGATATCGCGCAGGAGACGTTTATTAAACTCTACGAGAATCCGCCCCGTGAGTTCACGAACCTTTCCGGGTGGCTCATGAAAGTCTCAACGAATCTTGCCTACAACCACCTGCGGGGCGAGAAAAACCGTAAGAAACGCGAAGAAGCCCAAGGGTTCGTACGCGATGTTTTTGAAGAGGATTTTTTACGCACGAGCGAAGCGGCGGAGGCGCGCGCCGCACTGCGAACGCTCGACGACCGGGACCGCACGTGCCTGGTACTCAAGTTCTCCGGTTTCAGCTATAGCGAGATTGCGCAGGTTACCGGAATAAAAGAGTCATCCATTGGCACCACGATTGCCCGGTCGCTAGTAAAGTTTCGCCAGGCATATGAAAGGACGGGAAACCATGTGCTATAACGAGGGTACGCTTCAGGCCTACCTCGACCGGGAACTCCCGGGCCGGAAGCGTTGGGAGATTGAAGCACATATCGCTACCTGTGCAAAATGTAGCGCTATGCTTGCGCGACTTGAAGAGGCGAACGAAGTTGCGAAGGTGGGCTTATCGGCCTTCGCGAAGGATATTTCCAGCACAAGCATTACCACCGATGCCGCGTGGCAGCGCCTAACGCATGATGAGCGTTTCGGCACCCCGGCACAGAAGAAAGGAGCTTATATGATGTTACAGAGTAGAGCAAAAGCGATCCTTATACCGGTTGCTGCCGCAGCCATTATCGCGGTATCGTTCAGCTTTGCCCCGGTCAGAGAGGCGGCCGCAGGCTTCCTCAACATCTTCCGCGTAGAGAAGGTGCAGACCATTACGATTTCGCAGGACGACCTGCAGCAGATGCAGCATTTAGGCGGCGCAAATGGAGGTAAAGTCGATATTAAAAACCTCGGCAAATTCGAGACAACCGGGTTCAAAGAGCCGGTAATGTCGACGGCTGCAGAAGCAAAAAAAGCTGTTGATTTCGACCTGAAGACGGCGGATATCGCCGGTTACGGTGCAGCAGCGTACAAGATATCACCGGCGTTTAGTGCGAACTTTACACTTAACGTCGAGCAGGCGAACAGCATTATCAAGGTGTTCGGCGGCAGCAAGGCACTGCCGGCATCGCTTGACAACAAGACCTTTAGCGTAAAGGTACCGACCGTTGCTACCGCCGAATACAAGAATGCGGCAGGCAAAGCGGTTACGGTAGCCGAAGCACGCAGCCCTGAACTGGTATTACCTGAAGGTACCGACCCGGCGGTCGTGCGCGATGCGTTGCTCGGCATGCCGCTTCCGGAAAACTTTAAGGCACAGCTCAGAGGGATTACCGACTGGACGAGCACGCTGGTTATCCCGAACATCAACGGTACCGCCAAGGATGTAACGGTAAACGGCACCAGCGGTGTGTTCATTACACCGCCGAAAGATATACCGCAAGATATGCGTGAGAAGGGTGCAAAGGCACTCGAGGGAGCAAGTGTTGGCAGCATGGGCGGGCTCATCTGGCAAAAAGATGGCGTAGTCTACGCTGTCGGCGGCGAGGTAACACTCGAGCAGGCGCAAGCTATCGCGAGTTCACTGAAGTAATAAGTATTGGAATAGAAGCAAACGGGAGCCTCGCGTATAATGGAAACACGAATACGCGGCTCCCGTTTAGCGTAATTTTAAAGAGATGGATTTGGTTAAGACATTATGGCAGTAATTGAAACCACAGATTTAACGAAAATCTACGGAAAAAAGATCGGATGCGAGAAGATATACCTCTCCGTCGGCGAGGGGCAAGTATTCGGCTTTCTCGGCCCGAACGGGGCCGGCAAAAGCACGTTTGTAAAGATGCTGGTCGGCCTGATCGCGCCCACATCGGGCAGCGCCAAACTTTTGGGTGAGCCGATCGGCAATATTAAGATGCGTAGACGTATCGGGTTTTTGCCGGAGAACTTCCGCTATCAGGATTGGTTGACCGGCAACGAGTTGCTGCACTACCACGCGGCGCTCGCGCACGTTCCGAAAGAGAAACGTGCCGAACGCATTCGCGATGCGTTCAACGTGGTGAAACTCGAGGGTGCGGGTGACGCCAAGATACGGACGTATAGCAAGGGTATGCAGCAGCGCATCGGCATTGCGGCGGCGCTCGTAGGCGACCCGGACCTGCTATTTTTAGATGAACCCACCTCGGCGCTCGACCCGATCGGTCGCATGGAGGTACGCGAGATTATTACCTCGTTGCGCGATCGCGGTAAAGCGGTCTTCTTGAACAGCCATCTGCTCAGTGAGATCGAGATGGTGTGCGATGAGGTCGCTATCATCAAAAGCGGCCGCATTGTAAAAAGCGGCTCGCTTGATGAGCTTTTGAAGAACAAAATCGAAGTCGAGATTACCGCGACCAATCTTAACGGTGCGCTGAGTCAAACGGTTTCACGCTTCGGCAAGGTAGTGGCCGATGACGGGTTGCATTATGTTGTTGAGCTTGAGCGGGAAGAAGATGTGCCCGAACTGGCCGCGCTTATCATAAAAAGTGGAGGCCAGCTCTATAACTTGAGCCATAAGAAGCTATCCCTTGAAGAACTCTTTGTTACTACGATACAAGGTGGCGATGCCTCATGTTAACCATCGCGAGCTTAACCTTTAAAGAAGCATTGCGAAAGAAAATCCTCCTGGCCGGTGTTATACTAACGCTACTGTTTTTACTGGTATATGGAGTTGGCTTACACTATGTGACTCTGGGGTTACAAGAACAGGCTAAAAACTTTGGCGGGCGGGCGGATGGACTTAACGCCAACGTAATGGTGGAGCAATCCAAGCGGATGCTCTTCATTCTCGGCATCTATTTCTCGAGCTCGATTGTTTCTGTGCTCGCTGTGTTCTCGGCGGTCGGCTCGGTCTCGTCGGAAGTCGAAAACGGTATGCTGCACGCTATTCTCGCTAAACCGATTGCACGGCGCAGTATCATCATAGGCAAGTTTATCGGCTATGCGCTTATGCTCATCGTCTATTCCTTGTTGCTCTTTACTTCAGTGCTGTTGCTGAATAAGTATCTGACCGGCGTGGATATCCCGAATTCGTTGACGGCCATCGGGCTATTTACCCTGCAGCCGTTAATTTTACTGGCGGTCACCATGATGGGGAGCACGCGTTTATCCACGCTTGCGAACGGCATCACGGCATTTATGGTCTATATGATCGGCGTTATCGGCGGCATGGTCGAGCAGATCGGCGCGCTTATTCAAAATTCATCGCTGATTCATGCGGGGGTTGTAACGAGCCTTGTTATACCGGTCGACGCGATGTACCGCAAACTGGTTGTGGCGTTGTTCGGTTCATCGAGTAATCCTCTTGAGGCGTTTAGTTTTGGGCCGTTTGGGGCCGCCTCAGAGCCGAGTAGCGCGATGGTCGTCTACGTCTTCATCTATATACTAGGGCTGCTCGGGGTTGCGGCATACGCCTTTAGACGCCGCGATATAGGATAGATAGAAAATAGATTTGCAGAGCTGCTTAATTAAACGAACCGGCCGCCGGCATTAGTTGGCGGCCGCATTTTGTTACAGCCCTAAGGCTTCGGCCATCATTTTTGCCGCTTCGGCTCGCGTCGCTGTCCGGTTCGGTTTAAATGTGCCGTCGGCATAACCGTTTACGATATCTGCAGCGATGCAGGCGTAAATGCTGCCTCGAGCCCAGTTTGATTTGACGTCACGGAACCTGCTGGGTCCACTGGGGAGCTTGAATGCGGTGGCGATCATCTTAGCCATCTCGGCGCGCGTGATGTTCTTATTGGGTTTGAACGCGCCGTCGCGATAGCCGCTAATCACGCCATGTACCTTCGCCGTTTCGACGTATGTGTACATCCACGAGGTGCCGGCGACGTCACGGAACGATTGGGCCGTGTCCGTAGTAGTAGATGACGAAGCTGATTCTTCAAGCGACCATTTAGCCGCAAGACATATGAGTTTCGCAAACTCCGCCCTGGTGATGTTCTTATTGGGCTTGAAAGTGCCGTCGGTGTAGCCCGACAATACGTCTTGCTTGGTAAGGTTAAAAATCGGGACTCTATACCACGCGCTGGGAGCCACATCGACAAATATACCTTTAGTACCGCCGATTGCCGCTTCAACTTCACTTGATTTCGCGCTTTCGTAGGCTGAACGGTTAACCGCAGTCACGTAATAAACGTAGATGAGGTATGCCTCGGCGCTCGTATCCTGATACCGGGTTGTGGTAACGAGTGAGCTGATCTTAGAAAACGAGCTCGTACCTTTTATTTTTCGATAGACATAGTAGCCTGCGGCCTCCGAATCGGTGACTTGATTCCACAGGATTTCGACAGCAGAGATCGTACTTATAGCAACTGCCAGGCCGGTTGGTTTAGCCGGCGGTGTTGTGTTTGGTGTTATCGTAAAGCTCAGCGTATATGCTGAGACAAGGTTGTTGTCAGAGCTATCCTTGACCGCACCGGCAGGGATGGTAACCGTATAGACGGTCGAGCACGTGAGGCCGCTACTCGGCTTCAGATTAAGCACTTTAGAGTTGATGCTCTTTGTTATTGGGACACTTGTGCCGGCCGAGTCTTTTAGCGCTATTTCGTCATAATGGGCTCCCGTCACGATATTTTCGCTAAATGTAACGCTTACCGTGGTATCCGTTGCTACTGTTGCCGCGCCGCTTGCGGGCAGCGTGCTTGAAACAGTCGGGGCCTCGGTATCCGCACCGGTGGTAAAAGTGAGTGTATATTGGCCCGCCAGCACGTTGCCGGTTGCATCCCGCACGGCAGCGGCCGGTACGGTGAGCGTATATACCACCCCATAATTCAACGTGCCTAGCGGCGTTATCGAAAGCGTACTGCCGCTAATGCTTTTGGTGATACTTGCCGCGTTGCCGCCAGTTGCAAGCGCTATCGAGTTGTAGGCGGTACCAACCTGAATGGGCTCGGAAAACGTAATGGTTATTGTCTTGTTGACGGCAACGGCAGTCACGCCGTTTACCGGGTCGGCGCTCGAGACCGCCGGCGCCGTAGTATCTTGCGTAGTAAAGCTCAGCGTGTATTGCGTCGCCATATTATTGCCCGTCGGAACTACCATGTCTTTGACGGCGGCAGCGGGGATGATCACGGTGTACGTAGTGTTCGAGCCCCAACCGCCCGGCACGGTGATAGTAAGCGTTCTGTTACTGATGCTTGTTGCTATCGCAACCGGGTTATTCGAGCTGTCTTTTACGGTGATCATACCGTAAGCTATGCTGGTCTGGATATTCTCACTAAATGTAATTGTGACGGTTTTATTGGATGCAATGCCTGTCGCTCCATTGACCGGATCGGCACTCACCACGTTTGGGGGTGTTATATCGGCCTGCGTAAGCGTGCTAAATACGCCGGAGTTCCAGGTACCGGCAAAGAGCGTACTACCCGATTGCGGATCGTTTGCTATCGCCAGGGCCGGGATCTTAAGATTGGTGAGATCAGTATTAACCTGCGTCCAGTTTGTTCCGCTATTGGTCGTCCTGTATACTCCGCCGGCATATGTACCGGCGAAAACAGTATTGTTCGTTGCATAACCAGGCGATACAATGAGTGAGTATACATCATCTGCCAGTCCCGTAGCCGCCCAATTAGCACCTCCGTTTACCGAGCAGAAAGTATCGGCAAATATCGTGTGGTCGGTACTATACGCCGGACTGATTGCAAGCGCTCTTATGGATGATCTTGTAAGGCCGGTATTAACCTGCGTCCAGCTCGAACCGCTGTTGGTTGATTTATATATACCGTGGTTATCAATTGTTGCCGCAAAAACCGTCTGGTCAGCTGCAAAATCGGGGGATATGGCAAGTGCGCTTATGAAGTAGTTGCCCATGCCGAATATAGTCTGCGTCCAGTTCGTCCCGGAATCGGTGGATTTATAGACGCCGCTACCGGTCGTACTGGCAAACACCGTATGGTCCGTTGCGTAATTCGGCGAAATGCACAGGGCGCTGATTTCTTTACCCGTAAGAGCCATATAGGTCCAGCTCGCGCCGCCGTTGGCCGATTTGTAGATACCGCCGCCGATCGTGCCGGCAAAGACGGTGAAGTCATTGGTATAGGTAGGTGATATCGCGATCGATTCCACATAGGTTGATGGAAGGCCGACCTGAGACCAGCTCTGCCCGCCGTTGGTGGTTTTATAGATACCGTGATCGGTTCCGGCAAAGACGGTGCGGTCGCTGCCGTAATCAGGTGATGCGCTTAGGCTGTAGACAATGGTGTTGCTCGGGCCGTTTGTGACCCATTCATCCACAGCGGCCGAGGCCAGCTCGGGGACAAGCAACACGAGCAGCGTGCCCAGAACGGCGCCGACAAGGACAATTCTTTTTAATGCAACGTTACTGTTACCTTTACAACCGGAAAAACTACGTATCATGCAGGTTCACCTAGCTTATCTAATAATTCGTGAAACTGTACCTATACGAGTTGTTATCGGTTTTATCTGCGGTTATTTTAGACCTAAGCGAGAAAACTGTATGAAAAACGGTGAATTTAAGTGATATTCGCCTATTCGCCAATGATTTTTACAAGAATGCGCTTGTTGCGCTGGCTGTTACCAATCACGGCTGAAGATAACAAACGCGGTTTTACTCAAGCGCCATTAAAATAGCGCGTTTTACATCGAGGATTTGTTCCGCATCGGAAAGCTTCTGGCCGTACATATCCCAGACGTAAAAGACGTCTATGACTTTATCCACGTTGGTTGAGACCTTGGCAAGGTGGATGTCGAGGTTGAGTTCGAACATCACCCGGGTAATGGTGTAGAGCAGGCCGATGCGGTCTTCGGCATGCACTTCAATGATTGTATAGAAATCGGATGATTCGTTATCGACCTCTACCCGTGCGGGCTTCTTGAGCGTGTGCTTCTTTTGGTTCTGATAGCGCTTAGCTTTCTCGGCAATTCGATATTCAAGAGCGATTTTGCCTTCAAGTGCACGCGCAATGTCTTTCGCCAGTACGTCTTGGTCGGCCGCATGCAGCCCCTGATCGAAATAGCCGGCGATTTTGAAGATATCGAGAGCCCCGCCATCGCTTCGCGTATATACCTGGGCGCCGAGAATGTTGATGCCGTGGATGGCGAGAACGCCGGATACTTTACTGAACAACCCCGGTTGATCCTTAGCTATAAGCACCAGCTCGTGAATTCCGTTGATTCGTTTTACCTTAACCGAGACCGGTGTGCCCGTGTGTTGCGTCTCGAACGCCTGCTTGAAATGGTCGATTATATCGGCAATATCCTGGGTGAGCAGGTAGGAGTGCGGCATTTGTTTTAAGAACCGGTCGATGTCCGCATCATAGTAACGGGCCACCAGCGCGGATTTCACACCGGCTTCAGTTACGCGCAATCGCTCGATAGTTTGCTCGCCGGTATATTCGCCGCTTTTAATAATATGGAGCGTTTTTATGAAGAGTTCCCGCAAAAGGTTATCTTTCCACATATCCCAGGCTTTGGGACCGGTTGCAAGCGAGTCGGCTATCGAGATAAGATAGAGCATCTTAAGGCGCTCCTCATTAACAATCGTCTCAGCTGTTTCAACGATTACGTTTTCGTCATCGAGGTCGCGGCGAAGCGCCGCGTCTGAGAGCAGCAGGTGGTTGGCAACAAGGAATACGATTGTTTCGACATCGCTTTCACTAAAGCCCATGCGTTTGCAGATAGCTGTGGCAATACGCGCGCCGTTTTCGCTATGGTTTTTGCCGCGCCCTTTGCCGATGTCATGCAGTAACCCGGCTACGAAGAGCAGATCCTTTTGCTCTATCTCGTTATAGATTTGCTCGAACAGCGGGTTTGTGGCGTCGTAGAAACCGGAACCGAACTTTTCGAGCTCGGCGACTGTTAAATACAGGTGCATATCCACAGTGTAAAGATGGTACGAATCGTATTGCGGCAGGCAGCGAACAGCCGACCACTCGGGGATATAGCGCGCAACTACACCGAGGTAATCCATAACCTCAAGAGCCGGAATCGCCGCACGTCCTGCTTTGAGCAGCGCGATAAAGTCCTCGCGGGTCGCGTGCGTCCATGCCGGTTGAAGATCAATCGCGTCAATTCCTTCGCGAATAAAGCCAAGGTTTCCGTAGGCAATCGGGACGTGTTCGGTGACGGCTTTGGTGAAGAGTTTGATCTCCGACCCCGGATGCATCCCGACAACCGTTGTGCTCTCCAGCGAAAGCCCGCCACCGGTCATAATTATTCCCGGTGTGGTTTCATGCGCCCCTTTAGCTTGATTCACCGGCACAGCGCCTAAATAGTCCGTCTTTATTTGTTCCCAGAATGAGCGCTGTGTTAGCTCTATTGCGCTTGCATGCATGTAAAATGCGCGCATGAATTTTTCGATACCGCTGATTCCGTTCGCATCCTTAAAACCGAGCCGTTTCGATATCTCAAGCTGGTGTTCGAAAAAGAGACGGTCGTTTTTTCTACCGGTAAGATAGTGGAGCAGGCTACGGATCGTAAGCAAGAACTCGAAACCTTCTTCAAGCTTGTCGGCATCGAATTCTGACAGGTAGTCGCTTTGTGTGAGCTGCCGGATCGTCGAAT
Source organism: Candidatus Aquicultor sp. (assembly GCA_036504445.1). Lineage (NCBI taxonomy): Bacteria > Bacillati > Actinomycetota > Candidatus Aquicultoria > Candidatus Aquicultorales > Candidatus Aquicultoraceae > Candidatus Aquicultor > Candidatus Aquicultor sp. Next base: position 19,095 of record DASXVE010000025.1, on the reverse strand, counting down.
AGCCGAGCAAGCCTTTTGCCGCCCACAACATGGCATGAATATCACGCAGGCCGCCTTCGCCCTCCTTAAGATCGGGTTCAAGCAGGTACGCCGCTTGGCCGGCTTGGGTGTGCCGGGTTTCATTTTCCTTAAGTATGAGTTCGATGAAGCGGCGCCCACCACGTGCGCGAAGTTCTTTCGTGAGACCGGTTTCAAGCTGTGTGAGAAGCTCGCCGTTGCCTATAATGAGGCGTGCTTCGAGAAACGAGGTCTGCAATTCGAAATTTGCGGACGCCATGACGAGGCTTTCTTTGACGGTTCGCGTACCGTACCCGACCTGCAATCCTAAGTCCCATAAGGGGTAAAACAATTTCTCGGTGATCCCGGCGATGAGTGCTTTGTCTTTGATCCTGTGAAGAATCATGAGGTCAATGTCCGAATAGGGGCAAAGCTCACGCCGGCCATAGCCGCCGAGCGCTATGATGGCGATATCGTTTGAGCCCGGATCATATCCCAATCCAGGCTCCGCTATGACTTCGTTATACAAAGCGATAATAACCTCATCGACGAGGTCGGCGTGGTGCTGCGCATTCTCACGCCCGGACGGGCGGGCGGCGTATGCCTTTTCGAGTGTTGCCAACCCGTCCGTATATCTTTTGGCAATTCCTGAAGCAGTTGCCAAATATACTCAACCACCTTACATGTGTTGCGGCGCTACTATATGCTGATACGCTTATAGTAGCCGTGTCGTTTTTACGCGGCCTGAACACCGCCGCTATTCATAACGTGCTAATTAATAGCACTGCGCGCTATTATATCGCATCGTTGCCGCGTTCGCCGGTGCGGATGCGGATGACATCGTCGGCAGGGAAGACAAAGACCTTGCCGTCGCCGATCTTGCCGGTGCGGGCCGATTCGACGATGGTGTCGACTACCTGCGGCGCCAGCTCATCGCTTACCATGATTTCAAGTTTTACCTTCGGTACGAAATCGACACGATACTCGGCACCGCGATAGACCTCGGTGTGGCCTTTCTGGCGGCCGAAACCCTTGACCTCGTACGCGGTCATGCCCTGGATGCCGAGCTTGCTCAACGCATTTTTGACATCGTCCAATTTAAACGGTTTGATAATCGCTTCGATCTTTTTCAATGTGAGTCCTCCTCGTTATTCAAGCCATAAAGATGCGGTGTCTATTCCATACCGAGCGATGCCTCAGGAGCTGTATGACCGGCAAACTCGCTACCGAACACGAATTCGCCGCCTCCACCGCCTAAGCCGGACATGTCGTACCCGACCTCACTGTGCTGTGAGAGATCGAGGCCGGTAAGCTCATCTTCATCGGCGACGCGCACGCCGGCGATTGCATCGATTACTTTTAATATAACCATGCTGGCGACAAAAGAGAATCCCACAACTATCAACACTGCGAAGGCCTGAATCCCAAGCAGGCTTGCATTACCAGATAGCAGGCCGTTTGCACCGGCGCTGTTAATAGCTGTTGTCGCAAATATGCCGATCGCGAGCGTCCCGACAATACCGCCGACACCATGTACTCCGACGACGTCGAGCGAATCGTCGTAACCGAGCTTGAACTTCAAGGATATAGCATAATAGCAAACCACGCCGGCGACAAGCCCGATAACTAAAGCAGCAGCAGGGCCAACGAACCCGGACGCCGGCGTGATCGTTGCAAGACCCGCCACCGCGCCGGTCGCCGCGCCAAGCGTTGTGGGCTTACCGTTCTTGCGCCATTCAGCGATAACCCAGCTGACCGTCGCCGCTGTCGCCGCAATATGCGTCGTCACGAAAGCATTTACGGCAACCCCGTTCGCGGCAAGCGCACTGCCTGCATTAAAGCCGAACCAGCCGAACCACAGGATACCGGTACCGATAATGGTAAGCGGTATGTTGTGCGGGATCATCGGCTCGCTTCCGAACCCCTTTCGTTTTCCGGTAAAGATAGCTGCGGCAAGCGCGGCCGCACCTGAGCTTGCGTGCACGACGATGCCGCCGGCAAAATCGAGCGCACCAAAATCACGAAGCCAGCCGCCCGCGCCCCAGACCCAGTGTGCAACCGGTATATATACGATAACAAACCATGCGACGGTAAAGACGAGAAATGATGTGAACTTCATGCGCTCCGCAAATGCGCCCGTTATAAGCGCCGGGGTAATTATGGCGAACATCGCTTGGAAGATCATAAAGGCTTCATGAGGTATCGTGGGAGCATATGTCGGGTTTGGCGCCATGCCTACACCATGAAGGCCGATCCAGTTCAAGCCGCCGATGAGGCCGCCGAACGCGTCCGGGCCGAATGCTAGAGAGTAGCCGAACAGCATCCATATAATATTTATGATTCCGATAATAATAAAGCTCTGCATAATAGTGCCGAGCACGTTCTTGCTGCGAACCATCCCGCCGTAAAACAATGCGAGCCCCGGTGTCATGAATAGCACAAGGGCTGCGCAGATGAGCATAAACGCGGTGTCACCGGTATTGATATGTCCCATGATTTCCCTCCATCAAAAGAGCTGGTAGCGCGCCTGTGAGTGCACAAATTTCCCGATTATACCCTCGTCTACCATGATGCCCGTCACCAGGGTGACGGGCCTGCCAATTATATGGTTATTGTAGGCATGGATTATTTCGCTGGTGTTTCTGCAATATTAAGTTCGTGTTACCCCGGCGTTAACGGCGTGTTACGGGCAGCAAAACCACAAGGGGCGGTCGGGTCCGCCCCTTGTGTGTGATGGAAGGATCTGCGCCTTTGCAGAACCCGCTTTACAACCTCTATTATTTTCTATAACCTAGATCGCGTCGGGGCCGCGCTCGCCGGTGCGGATGCGGATGACATCGTCGGCAGGGGAGACGAAGATCTTGCCGTCGCCGATCTTACCGGTGCGCGCTACTTCCATGATGGTATCGACTACCTGCGGTGCCAGCCTATCGTCGACCATGATTTCAAGCTTTACCTTCGGCACGAAATCCACATTATACTCCGCGCCGCGATAGACCTCGGTGTGGCCTTTCTGGCGACCGAACCCCTGCACTTCAAGGACGGTTAGACCGTTAACTCCGATACCGCTGAGTGCGTCTTTAACTTCATCCAACTTAAACGGTTTAATAATCGCTTCGATCTTTTTCATAGGTCGGCCCTCCTAGTTGGGTTTGTGGGTTACCGGTTTCATTGCTGCAAAACCGGGCTGTGCATTTATTGCCATCCCCGGCTCAAGATGGCCCATTGTGCCCGAACCGAAACCGCCGAGCGCGTAGCCGTTCTCGGCATGCTGTGTTAAATCGAGACCGGTTAGTTCGTCTTCCTCGCTGATGCGTAAGCCCATGACCAAGTCGATGACTTTGAGAATGGCGAACGAACCTATAAACGAGAATCCGATTGTGACGGCGACAGCGATAAGCTGCTTTACCAAAAGCCCCGGGTTGCCGTGTAACAGGCCGTTTGCACCGGCGCTGTTAATAACAGTCGTCGCGAACACACCGGTAAGAAGCGCTCCGGTCACACCACCCACACCGTGTACACCCACAACATCGAGCGAGTCGTCGTAGCCGAGCTTATACTTAAGGCCGACCGCGAAGTAGCATAGGGCACCGGCAATAAAACCGATTGCGATAGCCGCGAGCGGGCCGACATATCCTGACGCCGGCGTAATCGCTACCAGACCGGCAACCGCACCGGATGCGGCGCCGAGCGTTGTCGCTTTACCGGTTTTGATTCGCTCAAAAAGAATCCAGCTTAAAGCCGCCGCCGCTGTTGCGACCTGGGTTACGACAAATGCTACTGCGGCAAGACCGCCGGCGGTAAGGGCGCTGCCGGCGTTAAAACCGAACCATCCGAACCATAGAATAGCCGCACCGAGGATGGTCATCGGCAGGTTATGCGGATGCATAGCCTCTTTTCCGAATCCTTTGCGTTTACCCATAATAATGATGGCTGCAAGAGCGGCGACCGCGGCGTTGATGTGAACGACCGTTCCGCCGGCAAAATCGAGTGCGCCTAAGTTGCGGACCCAGCCGCCGACGCCCCACACCCAGTGTGCGACCGGACTGTAGATAAGTATCATCCACGCGACCATAAAGACGAGAAAAGAACTGAACTTCATGCGCTCCGCAAATGCGCCGGTTATAAGCGCCGGGGTGATGATGGCAAACATCATCTGAAACGCCATAAACAAGATGTGCGGTATCGTGGCGGCATAATCGGCGTTTGGAGCCATACCTACACCCCTAAGGCCGATCCAGCTTAAATCGCCGATCATACCGAATTTGTCCGGGCCGAACGCCAGGGTATAGCCGATAAGAATCCATACAATGGTGCCGACGCCGAGCATAATAAAGCTCTGCATAAGGGTGCCGAGTACGTTTTTGCTCCGCACCATACCCCCATAAAATAGCGCCAGGCCGGGGGTCATAAACATGACCAGCGCCGTTGCAATCAACATCCAGGCCGTATCGCCTGTATTAATGTTCTGCATTGAAACCATCTCCTTTCATCACGTAAACTTATAAGTGCAATCGTTGCTCAGCAGCTGTGCTACTTTAGATAATAGGCAGTACGTGTTTCAAGGCGGTTTCGAGCACATTAAATGTGCATTTCATTCATATTACGTGCGGATTACGGCAGTATTACCAATAGGTTTCGCGGTGTTGCAGTATGGAATCGCTGAACCTGGCGGGACATGGTTCGGTATCTGTCGATGACAACGCTAAAAAGATTGTGCAAGTATCGGCAAAAACCGCCGGCAAATCCAGTATGACGCTATATAGTAATATAGTAGATGAGGGTGCATGGGGATTCTAAGGCACGACTTATTATTTTAATGTGCCGCACACCGTAATTCTGGCACTATACGGTGCAAGGTTGCCTGGCGATACTTGCCGGATGAAACCGCTGAGCGATAGCTTACATATATTGCCGGGCTGAGAAGATTACGCGGAGGTTATTACATGTATAAGGTTCAATACGATCAAGTTAACGCAACCGCTGTTGAAGAGGCGGGGGCAAACAATGTTTCGGTCCGCTGGGTTATTTCCGAGCGGGAGGGCGCGGATAACTTTGCGATGCGCGTCTTTACCATGACCCCGGGCGGTTACACACCGCTGCACATGCACGCGTGGGAGCATGAAGTTTTCATTCTAAAAGGAACCGGCGTTGTTGTAAGCAACGGGGCGGATGTACCGTTTGCGCCCGGCGATGTCATCTTTGTCCCCGGCGAGGAGGAGCACCAGTTTAAAAACACTGGCGATGCGGATGTCGAGTTCATCTGCCTTATCCCGATTGCACCGAAAACATGCGCAGGCTAGATTTACGCAGTGCGTTTGTTTGTGCGGTGTGAATTTGCAAAAGAACGCAAAGTAGATGCATCGATTTACAAAGCGACGTGGCTGGTCACCGCTTTATTTTGCATAGAATGAAGAAACTGGTTTATACCGCGGGGTTAATTGAATGGATAAAATTGAAGCGCTCAGGACGTGCCAGCTTTTTAAGGGATTACCTGAGAACAACCTTGAAGAACTCAGCGGTATCGCAGTATTCTTACGGTTCAAAAAAGGAGACCTCATCTTTTGTGACGGGGATGTAGGCCAGGGGTTTTACGTTGTCGTTCACGGCCGGGTTAAACTCTATAAACTCGGAATGGACGGGCGCGAGCAAATCCTGCATTTCGTGAGCGACGGCGATCCGTTTGGCGAGGTCACGCTCTTTTCCGATGTCTCGTACCCCGCCTTTGCCCACGCTTCTACAGAGCTCGAAGCCCTCTGTTTCAATCGAGATGATTTCAAAGCGCTTGTCGGTAAAGACCCGCAGCTTAGCTTAAATATGATCGCTATCATGTCGCGGCACCTGCGCCGCTTTGCAACGCTGGTTGAAGAACTCTCGCTCAAAGACGTACCGGCTCGGGTTGCCCGGTACCTACTTGATCTTGCCGTAAAAAACGGCCGCTCCATCGACTCAACGGTGGAATTTGAGCTTGATTCAAGTAAAACCGAGCTTGCCCAAAAGCTCGGCACAATTAGCGAAACCATCTCCCGGACCCTGGGTAAGCTGAAATCGACCGGCGTTATCGATATTGCGGGTCGCAGGATCGTGGTGCTCGATATGGACTCGCTTGAAGAAATCGCCTCAGGTCTTCGCAAGTAACCGCCGAACAACCGCCCCCTAAACAAACTTTTCGAAATAATCTTCCGGCTTTGACTTAAGTCAAAGCTGATTTAGGCGTGCGCACAGTATTCTAAGAGTACGAGGGAGGAGGTCATCATGACTGCAAAAACTTTTCGAAAAATCGTCAAAATTGATGAGGATAAATGCACAGGCTGTGGGGCGTGCGTTAGCCCGTGCGCTGAAAGCGCTATCGAGATTATTAACGGCAAAGCCAAAGTTATTAAAGAGGAGCTATGTGACGGGGCCGGCTTTTGCATCGGCACCTGTCCGGAAGGCGCACTTTCGGTTATAGAGCGTGAAGCTGATGAGTTCAGCGAAGAGGCGGTTAACGAGCATAGGACGGTGCATAGCGTTGACCCGGTTACGCAGCATTGCCGCTGGTGCGGCGCTGCGGATACCGACCGCCCGTTGCTTCCAGCCCGCTTTAAAGGTGAAAGCGTCTGGGTATGCGTGAAATGCTTGCCGCCGCTGATTCACGGGTAAGCCTTACAACTAAAAATTTTGAGATATATTTTAGCCCTCGCCCGCCAACAACCCCTCGGCGGGCGAGGGCTAAAGATTTAATAACTCAATTGCAGCTCTACGGGTAAAGGGAGATGCTATGTTCTGTTATCAATGCGAACAAACAGCAAAAGGCACAGGCTGCACGGTCGCGGGCGTATGCGGTAAGCAGCCCGGCGTAGCGGCTTTGCAGGATTTACTTACGTACGCCGTAAAGTGCCTTGGTCTTTGGGCGTCCGAAGGCAGGAAAGCAGGCATTGTTAATCAAGAGACAAATGCGTTTACCGCCGAAGCGCTCTTCTCAACGCTCACCAACGTGAATTTCGACCCGAAGCGTCTTGCGGCTCTAATCAATCGTGCGGTTCGGCTTCGCGAGACCATGAGGCAGAAGGTCCGTGAGGCAGGTGGCATTTCGGATATCGCCGAGGCAAGCGCAGGTTTTGTGTCGGAAAACACTATTGAAAAGATGGTTGGTCAAGGCGAGCAAGTCAGATGGGTATCTCATGAGGTAGCCGCCGACTACGACATCAAATCCCTGCAGGATATTGCGCTTCTCGGTTTGCACGGAATAGCGGCGTATGCCGACCACGCACGGATTTTAGGCCAGGAAGACGATGCGGTTTACGGCTTCATCCACGATACGCTTGCGGCGCTTGCGCGCGGCGGGGGAGACCTGAACGAATGGCTTGGCATAGTCTTGAAGTGCGGAGAGATCAATCTTTGTGCCATGGAGCTGCTTGATGCAGCCAATACGGGCACGTACGGGCATCCGGTGCCCACCAAGGTAACGCTTGGTCATAGAGCAGGTAAAGCGCTTCTCGTGTCCGGCCACGATTTGAAAGACCTTGAAGCAATTCTCAAGCAAACCGAAGGGAAGGGCATTTACGTTTACACTCACGGCGAGATGCTGCCGACGCACGGCTACCCGGAGCTTAAGAAATACGACCACTTTTACGGGCATTACGGTACGGCATGGCAGAACCAGCACAAGGAGTTTACAAACTTCCCGGGTGCGATTGTGATGACAACGAACTGCATCCAGAAGCCGCTCGATTCCTATAAAGGCAATATTTTTACAACCGGTTGCGTAGCGTGGCCCGGTGTACCCCATATTGCCGATAAGGATTTCACTCCGGCTGTTGCAAAAGCACTCGAGCTGCCGGGCTTTGTCGAGGACGAAGAGGGCAAATCCGTCACGGTCGGCTTTGCCCGCAACACGGTTATGGGGGTGGCCGGTCAAGTTATCGAGGGAGTTAAAAACAAAGACATTCGCCATTTCTTCCTGGTTGCCGGGTGTGATGGCGCGAAACCGGGCCGTAATTACTACACCGAATTTGTTGAAAAGGTGCCGGACGATTGCATAGTACTTACGCTGGCCTGCGGAAAATTCCGCTTCTTCGACAAAGAGCTCGGCGATATCGGCGGCATACCGCGCCTGCTCGATGTCGGTCAGTGTAACGACGCCTATTCGGCAACCCAAATAGCGGTTGCATTAGCGGATGCGTTCGGCGTCGGCGTAAACGACCTGCCGCTATCACTCGTGCTTTCCTGGTACGAGCAAAAAGCGGTCGCGATTCTGTTGACCTTGCTCCATCTCGGCATTAAGGATATCCGCCTCGGGCCGTCACTGCCGGCGTTTATTACACCGAATGTGCTTGATGTTCTGGTGAAGAACTTCGGGATCAAACCGATTTCAACGCCGGACGAGGACCTGGCCGCCATACTTGGCTAAGCCAAGCTGTTTATAGCGTTAACATATGCGCTATAGATAGCGCATAAATAGTTACATATGTTGGTTGGGCAGCGCACATAGCGTGCTCAAGAAATAACACGATGAATATGCGATAAGCGTTAGAAAAGCCGGAGTAACAGCTCCGGTTTTTCTTTATAAAAAAACTTGCTTGCAAGGCATAAAAAAGCCACAAAGGCCTTGCTCTTAGAGCGCTTTTTTAGTATAGTAACCGGCGTCTTTACATAATTTTGGCTACGATGGGGGTTTACCTTGACCGCACGGAAATACAGCTCGCGTACCACTCGCATTCTTATTGCCGCACTTTTCTTAGTTGCATACATCATCTCTTTGGCTATGCCGGTTTCCGCCGATACGATACCAACAAAAACATTCGCAGAAGATTCGCAGACGCCGACGTTGATCTTTGCGCCGGCAACTCCGTCAACGACACCGACAACTACACCAACAACAATACCGGTACCGAAGCCGCCGGCGCCCAAGCCGAAACCCGAACCAAAACCCAAACCAACACCAAAACCGGTGGTAAAGCCCGCCCCGGTGTTTATCTCAAACCATAGGCTCAGCATGGGTTCACGCGGTGCCGATGTGATACGCTTGCAGCGGCGTCTAACCGAGCTCGGTTATAACCCGGGAGCGATTAATGGCCGCTATAACATGCATAGCTGCTATGCGGTTGTAGCGTTTCAGAAGGTAAACGGGCTTTCAAGGGACGGCGCTGCGGGAAAATCCACGTTGCGCGCTCTCTCGTACCCGAAAATTATTAAAGCCCGCTACAAAGGCGATCATGTCGAGGTTAATAAAGCGCTCCAGGTACTGCTTATAGTACGTGGCGGCAAAGTTACAAAGATATTTCCGGTATCGACCGGCAGGCACGGTCACACCACGCCGTCGGTGACGGCGCGCGTGTATTCCAAGCCGGGTTACCAATACAGATCGAAGAAATATGACGGTATTATGACCTGGACGAGCTTCTTCTACAGCGGCGTAGCCGTTCACGGCTATCCCAGCGTTCCAACGAAGCCGGCATCGCACGGCTGTGTTCGCGTGCCGATTGTCGATTGCAAGTACATCTATAACAACATGCCTATGGGCTCTTTGGTTTATGTGTATTAGAGCTAAATTATCTGCTTAAGCAGGTGCTCGAAATTTTCGATACATAGAGAGATATATCCTGGTGGCTCGACAAAGAAGGAGTATCTCTATGGGAACCAACGGAGTGAAGAAGTTGCTCGCCGTGCTTGTTGCGATTATTTCAGCGTTTGCCGCAGTCGGTTGTATTGCAAAAACCAAAAAGAAATCGACAGCGTGTTCGTGTACGGCAATGTCGTGCACATGCGGTAGCAAAAACGATGGTATTGCTGGCGAAACTGCAGACATCCCACCGCAAGCAACGCGTCCGCGCAGCAAAGAATATAGCGAATATGCCGGCACATTAACCAAAGAGGCACTCCGCGACGTTTTTGCCAACATCAAAGATGAATCCATATCCAACGATACCGTTGCTAAAGTGATAACCGGTCTTATCAACCTGCAAAACGTGATTCACCCCGAACAGGCGGTTGACGTGCGTAACATCCACTTTATGAAATACGGCGCGAACAACACCATGGTGATAGACCTTTACACCGCTGTATACGGGAAGCCCGCTCACGGTGAAGAGCTCACCAGACTTTGGCGGGATGTGTTCTTGGCTGATGACTTTTGGAACGCCGATTTCGCCAAGGTGCGAATAAACGTCCGCGATAAGAAGAGCGGAGAATTGTGCGAGGTTATATTATGCGGCCTCGACGATGTGCGAAGCTATCTTCTTCGGGAAGTGTCGATCGAGGCATTTAAGCAATCGTGGACGAGGAAACCAGCGGATGCAGCGCAAGACAAAAGGTCGACAAAAAAGAACGGTACTGCAAAAACGAAGAAGCAGTCGAAACTTAAACATGCTCAATGATCAAACAGGAACGGCCGGAGTTATTGCTCCGGCTTTTTTGTTATACGGACGAGCGCCACGCGGCGTTGCTGCATCGATTGTACGCGGAACCTCACACCGTTAAAGATGATTTCCTCGCCCGGTCGCGGTATGTGTCCGAGCTCCGCCAGTATCCAACCGGCGACAGTATCGTACTCGGGTGAGACCGGGATGCCAAGGTTAAAACGCTCATTAAGCTCATCTATCGGTATATGGCCGTCAACCACGATCTCGCGCTCTGTCTCGGCTTTTATAAGCTCTTCTTCCGTTGTGCCGCCAAATTCACCGACGATTTCTTCAACAACGTCTTCGATGGTTACTATGCCGGCAGTACCTCCGTACTCGTCAAGCACGACGGCCATATGCAGCCTGCTTTTCTGGAGGTCCTGCAACAAGCTGATGGCGGGTTTGGTCTCCGGCACGTAGAGGACGGGGCGCATAACATCGTGTATCGGCGCATCGAACCGGTTGCTTTCGATATCCGCAATAAGGTCTTTTAGGTGGATCGCCCCGAGGATATTATCGAGGTTCTCTTGATACACGAGCAAACGTGGATGCCCGCTTGCTTTTGATTCCTCTAGCGCATCGCGTACGGTAGCGCTTGATTCGACCGCAGCGATATCCGGGCGCGGCACCATTATCTGCCGAGATACCGTGTCGCCAAATTCAAAAGCCTGGCGTATGAGGCGCTTTTCCTCGTCCATGAGCGCCGAATGCTGCGTAACGAGCAGCTTTAATTCTTCTTCGGTTGTCTGCGGGACGGTATCTTCAGGCCTAACCCCAAACGCTCTGATGATTGTATTGGTTGAAAAACTTAGCACCCTGGTAACCGGATAGGTAAGCATGTTTAACGTGTTGATCGGCCGGGCTATGGCAAGCGAGATTTGGTCCGATTTAAGAATAGCGATGCGTTTTGGGACAAGTTCGCCGAAAACCAACGTCAGATACGAGATGATAAGCGTTATAATGATGACGCTTATCGCTCCCGCAGCGCTCGATAGCACCGGAATGTTAAGGCCTCTTATGTACCTGCTAAGCGGCTCACTGAGCTGAGCCGCCGCGGTCGCACTTGCAAGAAAACCGGCCACGGTAACGCCCGTTTGCGTTGATGCCAGAAACTGGCTGGGGTCGTGCAAGAACTTCATTACGATTTGAGCCGGCGCCGACCCTTTTTCCGCAAGCGGCCGGATGCGGGTTTCCCGCACCGTGATGACCGCAATTTCAGCGGCAACAAAGAAGGCGTTTACCAGGATTAATGCGCCAATAATTATGAAATCAACTAACAAAGAGTCACCAATCCTTCATACTAATAAAAGCAATCATTCTTGCTGATTGCTCAGATATAAAATACCACAAACAGCGGGTTTGATATATCCCGAGCGTGGCCGGTAAAAATAACTGGTGCCGTACTCACTAGCCTTTTTGATAAAAAAATAACTTATACCAAAATCGGCAGTAAAGAAATATTGCAAAACTGCCTCGGTAGAGCTATAATATACCAGTGAGGGTATCGGAGTCTGGTTGCTTACAGCAGTAAGACTACAAAACGTATTATGACCTGCGGCTTTAAACGTACTAAATGCATCAATATTTGCACCCCAACTTTTATATGAATATTCACTATTTACCAGGATAGATTGCTTCCAGGCATTGACAACCCATTGGTTAAATATTTATCATTTAAGATAGGGAAATACTAGAATCAGACAGGATAGAATAATGGCGGCCAGGAAGACTAACAAAAAGTTGATATCGATTCTTGTGCTCGTCTTTACCGCGTCTCTTTTTATCGCACAAAATGCGTCCGCGGTTGACACGAAACAGCTCGTCTACAAAGCTTGTACCGAGTGCCATGATGCAAAGAAAGACCCCAAAACCGGTAAGACTTACTGGGAAGGCCAAAAGAAGACCAAGGCAGAATGGTCCAAGATCGTCAATAAGATGCAGATGTGGGGCGCTCAGCTCACCGATCAAGACACAAATGACGTTAATGAGTATCTTACCGCGATGAGTAAAGGTACCATCAAGCAGCCGACGACAACGACAACCCAGAAGCCGAAACCGACAACCACGACTTCGAATCCGAACAGCGGCAATATAAAAGCTCAGAAAACCGCAATCACGACAACCACGGTGATGCCTACCACAACGACAACGCTTCCACCTGCAACACTTGCGCCCGTCACGAGCGTGCCAAAACAACAGGCAAAAACAGGTATTGAGGTAATCTGGTACTTACTGGGCGGCGGTGGATTGGTCGGCTCGGGTATGGCGATGAGGAACAAGGGGAATCAGTTAAGCGACGAAGAATAATACGTAAAGAATACAGCGATAAAATGCAGTAATAAATATTTCGAAATTGTAAATGGACCATCGCAAGATTGGTCTATTTTTTTATTGAGGTTGCAGCCGGTAGTGCAGTTTGGTTAACTCGAACGCATTCATAGGCTTCTTATTTCTTATCCGTTTAATCCCGCTTAACGCATCCGGGCATGTTGGGTCATATTGAAGCGCCTGGTTGTAATAGTTCAATGCCAGGTTATCAACGCCCATCTTCTCATAGGCACCGGCTACATATACATACGGGTCGGACATGTACGGCATCATGTCAACGCCACGTTTAAAGACAGTTGCCGCGCGATCGTATTCTTCGGTTGCGATGTACATGTTGCCGAGGTCAAAGTAGTAGTCCGGGTTAGTGTTTCGCACGCCGTTAATCATTGATTGCTCGGATAAAGCCACGTTTGTTTCAAGGCTCCGTTTTATCGCACTGAACCGCGCTTGCAGCTTCTGTATATCGACCGAATTCGGCTCAATGAGCGTTGCTCTCCTGAGAGCTTTATATGCCTCTGCATATTTATCCAGCTCAATACAGGTGCTGGCAAAATCAGCGTATACATAGGCATCGAGTGGATTGTTCTCGACTTGCAGGCGCTGTTTCTTGTAATCCTTCAGGAGTTGCGCGTACGTTCTCGGTTTGTTGCTGAATCGCTTGGGCTGCTTCTTTTCCTGGAGGATGTTTTTGACTACCCGGATGATAGTCGGGCGCCGTGCCGTGCTGTTGATCAACACACCCATGACATTCAGCCTGGTTTTGGCACTGTATTTAGGGTTACACGTGGTTAGCGTAATTCGTGGGTCGGGCGTCGGCTGAAGGTTATGGGTATCGCTTGGATCGGTGACTTCCATGCTTTCAACCTCGTACTCGTAGATATAATCGACGGTTTCGAGAATTATGGTGTCGCCCTTAGAGAGTTCATCGAGCCGGTTAAACGGGTGGGTGTAGGTGACCCTGTGGCCTGCTATACCGCAATTGCCCCGCTCGCCCGGGTTTACCATGCCGGCGTAGTGGCCCGGTCCGAACTGCAAGATTTCGGGGCCGCTGCCTTCTATGATAACTTGATCCACACTTATTTTCGGTATTTTTATCTTCGTTTTCGGGAACGGTTTCAATTTACCCGTGCCTCGATTTTTGTTGGACACCGGAGTGCCGAATACGGCGTCTTCCTCCGGGAGTTTGCCTGCTGCGATGAGTGCATCTTGCTTCTGGCGGATCATATCGGCGATACGTCTCTGGTCGCCTGCTTGCTGCTCCCAGGCTTGTGCGAGCTGCAGTGACTTGAAATAACCGTAGGCCTCAGTAGCGAGGGGGAATACAATAATGATAATCCCCGCCACAATGAGGAGTGTCGATAGACTCTTTCGCAGTTTTCGTATGAATCGTTGCCGTTTCTTATTATTTGAGTGTGAAATGGTTTTGCTATCCATTATACCTACGCACTTTTACATATTCTGACACTAGCTTACAGAAAACCACGAGCATAATCCAGCTAAAGAAGCGGTTTTATCGTGTCTCAACGTATTATTTATTGTTTTATATCGGCTTTTTCGGCACCGGAAAGCACATGAAATGTCGAGGTTCAACTACTCCTTTAGAAATCACAGCCAGCAGCTCAACTTATACGCATGGCTTGTGCCGTATAAGATCGAGCGCTTACAGGCCGCATACATGGACATGAAAGGCATTAAGATTTGCGATGCGCCCCTGTGGAGCGAGCGCGAAATCGAAACACTGTTCGATCAGAAATTGCCGGTGCTCGACACGGCGTTTAAACACGGCATACTGCCGCCGGCCGATTATACCAATTGGCGATGCAACGGCTGGTGCAACGTAAAGTCGATATGCTCGAAACTTCACGAAGAGGAGCTTATCTCGCACATGAAAAAACAGGCGAAGATTATATTGTTAAGAGCTTTAATGCCGGATAATCCGAGGCCGTATGGGGCCTCTTTTGTTTTTGTACTGTTTAGCTTCGATATTTGCGGGTAGAACAGGTATAAGAGGAGTGTCAGCGGGCTAAAGATAAAGAGCAGTCCGATAAGGGGGTGTTTTACATGGCAATGCGAGGTGAACATAAGGAGAACAACCCGTACGACCTTGCGGCTGAAGAGACGCCCGAAACCGAAGATGAGATACTCGATCTGATAGCTGATATCTATGCACGTGACGATAGGATTGATCCGACATATACCGAGGCGCACGTCGATAACGGAAACGTCACGCTTGAGGGGAGCGTTCGAACGCAAGAAGAATTAGAGATGGCAGAAAGCCTTCTCGATAATATCGAAGGCATAAATCAGGTCACCAATAATCTCGAGGTGGTTCTTTCAGATTATGACGGTGAGGTTCTGTGGCCGGGTGAGGAAGAAACCGACGAGCAGGAATTTGAAGATATCGAGGTATTGAAGCCCGATGAGGTTTTGGTAACCGAAGATGTCCAGGACGCGGTTGAAGAGGGCAAGTCATACGTGCCCCCGACCGAACCGATATTCCCGACCGTGCGGGGCGACGCAGGCGAGCGTATGCGGGAGCGGGTTGCCCAGCGTGAAGCCACCGGCGAAGCTCCTGACCAGCTATAATAGTAGGGATGGCGCATGCTATGCGGCCGATTATATACAGCTTGACATGTACCGCGTGAGCAGGTATCTTGAATACGCACGCGGTACATGTGCGTCTGCGCTCGTAGCTCAGGGGATAGAGCGTTGGTCTCCGGAACCAAAGGCCGCAGGTTCGAATCCTGCCGAGCGCGCAAGTTAGAAGATAGATAGGTATATGAACAATAATGCGGCAAGTGTCATCGATACGATCGCCGTATATCCGATGACATTCATAAGCCGGCTATTAACATGCGCGTTCATGATCTCTTTGTTGTTGGAAATGCGCATGATTACTACCAGCAAAATCGGCACAAGTAAGCCGCCTATGACCTGGGAGTAGTAAAGTGCACCAATCGGGCTGATATGTAGAAGGTCGATACTGGTGCCGATCAGAATGGAAACAACGAGGACCGTGTAAAAACCCGGAGCTTTTCTAAGCTTCTCATTAAGGCCTTCTCTCCAGCCGAATATCTCGGACACAACATAGGCTGTTGAACCGGCCAGTACCGGAACCGCGAGAATGCCAGACCCTATAATCCCGAGCGCAAACAGTAGAGAGCTTGCATTTCCAGCGATGGGTGCAAGCGCCTCGGCAGCTTGCCGGGCACTGGTAATACTCATTATTCCTTGCTTGTTGAGCGTTGCCGCGGTTGTTAGGATGATGAAGAAAAAGACTATATTAGTAAAGGTAAAGCCCACGCTGACTTCCTGCAAACGACTGCGCAGTTCTTGTTTTGAAATCGCTTGAGCGCCCTCATCCTGAATCTCTTCGACTTCTTCAGACGCCTGCCAGAAAAATAAGTATGGTGAAATCGTTGTGCCAAGAACGGCAATAATAGCCGTGAGCGTCGTCTTATCAAACTTGACCGTGGGAATAATTGTGTGATAGAGCGCTTGACCCCAGTCGGGCTGAGCGAGAAACCCGGCAAAGACATATGCAAAAAGGATTAGCAGCAGCCACTTCAAATATCGTTCAATAGTTTTATAGCTCGCAAGGATTTCGACTACGGCGATGATAATGGCGACAACAGGGACCATAGCGGAAATCGGGAAGCGAGGAACGAGCAGGTTGATGCCGGCGGCCATACCGGCTAGATCGGCACCGATGGTTACTAGATTTGGTATAAGAACGGCAAAAGCGCTGATGATAAGCATTGTCTTACCATAGTTGTCTTTGATGGCTGTACCGAGACCTTCTCTCGCGATGAGGCCTACTCGGGCACACATGCTTTGTACCGCTATAACGAGAGGGAGCGTATAGAGGCTTAGCCACAACAAACTATATCCGGTGGCCGCACCGGTTACCGAGTACGTCGATATGCCAGCCGGATCATTATCTGAAGCACCTGTGATAATCCCGGGCCCGAGGTATTTAGAGAAGTCTCTCAGTCTTCTGGCTACGCTCATATCTATTGATTACCTTAGTCGCTGAAAAATAAACGGTCTGGCAGCAGAAAAGGGCTTGCCAGCCAACCATAAGCATGACCATCTTACACCAACCTAGCTCACAATGGTATTTAATAATCAGCGACGGATGATATGTGCAAATCAGAATAATCCCCCCGTTGCCCGATAATAAGCGCTAAGGCTGGAAACATATATCAAGCCGCAAATGTGAACCACGTTCATAACGATGTAACAGTTGTAAAAACATAATGAACAATCGTAAACAAATACAATACATAACTTGAATATCGATAAAATTACATTTGCCGTCATAACAGGGGGTAGGTTTTCGCAAAAACGGGTATGATTCATCAAATATATCATACTACATGCAGTATATTTGCTGGTTTAAAAAATAACGTTATGTTGGCCAAAAGCCAAGGTTTAATATGAGAAAAAAACGGGAAATTAAAATCAACAAGCAAGCGTTACATAATGACAAGGAGGAAAAGATGGCAGGCAGGCGGCTTACGCTGCTGCTTCCGGCAAAACCGCAGAGTCTCAATGCCATCAGGAGACAAGTCGAAGGCTTCATTCAATATACGCCGTTTGAAACGCGCGGCGGGGATATTCTTGTCGTGATCTCCGAGGCATGCACAAATGTTGTGCGACACGCTTACGTGAAAGACCACGATCGGCCAATTATTACATTAGGGGCCGAATTGAAATCGGATAGTCTCGTATTCGTCGTTTGTGACAAGGGTAAAGGGCTCACATTGACTGATGAGGCACCGGTGTTTTCAGAGGATGGCGGTTTTGGTTTGTTTCTCATACGCCGGTTAACAGACCGGTTTGAGTGCCGTTCATCGGCTACGGGAACCGTGCTTGAGCTAGCTTTTGAGAACCCCGATCGGGATGGCTGGCAAGAGAGTAGAAAACGGAAACCAAAACCGTCTATTAGAGATGTTGCGGCGGTATTCTTAGTTGCATTCCGTGAGGCCGTATGCCCGCGTGTAAAAGTACTGCAACGGCAACGCATATGCTGCAATTCTACTGCAATGCCGAACAACACTATGCCAAGCAACAGCATGTTGCTTGGCAAGAAATAAACTCCCCGCAGGGAACGCGCGTTTTAGACTGCCGCGAGTAAGTCATTTTGTCATTATGCTACATTAAAACCGTTACGTTATGCATCGTTTGATGAGCCGCACGTACCCGCAGATGCACAGCTAGCGCATCCCGAATCGCCGACTCCGTTATCAGTGCTCTTTGATGCGCCATTCTCGGACGTTTCCTTTTCGTTTGTTACGCGCCGTGACGATTTGTAGTCGTTTATGTGAAAACCGCTTCCCTTAAATGCAATACCTACCGGAAAGAATATCTTAGCGACCGGCTTGTTGCATTTTGGACAATCCTTAATGGGCTCGTCGGAAACCGATTGGATTACCTCGAATGAGTGATCACACACCGTACAACGATAACCGTATGTGGGCATACCTTCACCTACCATAGTGTTTTTTAAAATTTTACCAAATAATGGGCTGTTTTGCATTAAGTGCCGTGATATCTACCGCACATACGTTCATTTAAGCAGGCCGACCCCAACCCCTGTGATTTTTTATGTAACCTGGTCAATTGACATAAATGCACTTTTCGA
Organism: Candidatus Aquicultor sp.; assembly: GCA_036504445.1. Lineage (NCBI taxonomy): Bacteria > Bacillati > Actinomycetota > Candidatus Aquicultoria > Candidatus Aquicultorales > Candidatus Aquicultoraceae > Candidatus Aquicultor > Candidatus Aquicultor sp. Next base: position 741 of record DASXVE010000025.1, on the reverse strand, counting down.
GTACCATCGTAAGGGCGCGTAAATTGCTGTATGGAGGGGTTCCCGAGCGGCCAAAGGGGACGGACTGTAAATCCGTTGGCGGAGCCTTCGAAGGTTCGAATCCTTCCCCCTCCACAGAGCCTGAGGTCCGATTATTGGCTTGAAAAACAGTTTGAAAATGCAGCACAAATCATTATAATAACTTTGGCGTATGAATTATTGTTTGCCTCCGTAGCTCAGTCGGCAGAGCACTTCCATGGTAAGGAAGGGGTCAGCGGTTCAAATCCGCTCGGAGGCTCCAGCTAGAAACGTATGCAACATGTATGTTTCTAGCTTCTGATTTTAAATGGCGGTGTAGCTCAGCGGTTTAGAGCACACGGTTCATACCCGTGGAGTCGCTGGTTCAAATCCAGCCACCGCTACCAAAGAAAATCGCCCTATGGGCGATTTTTTTAGAACCGGAAGGATTGTCGGGTCGGGGAATATGCACAAGCATCCGTATTGCGGGGCCCCGGCCTTACATTTATCTTTACATAAATGTAAGGATAAATGTAGAGATAAAGAGCCGAGGTCTCAGGCTCACGCGAGCTATTTTGATGCATAATGCCATAGCTTATATCGTATAGGGAGGAATAAACGTATGGCCAAAGCGAAATTTGAAAGAAACAAACCCCACATGAATATCGGAACCATCGGTCACGTGGACCACGGCAAGACCACTCTTACCGCGGCGATCACCAAGACCCTTGCCGAGAAGGGGTG